>NZ_POUD01000477.1 GCF_003236395.1 Nonomuraea aridisoli
TCACCCTCACGGCCTTGTAGTGATCAGCAGCGACTCGACACCGCACATGATCACTCAAGGCCGTCTCGCTGTCCGCGAAACGATCAAACGTGGCTCAGCACAACGATCCGGAGGATAAAGAACAAGCTTAGAGGGCGTTCTGTGATCCGGGAAAGAAGAGCCGCGGCCGCAAGCGCGGCTTGCGCGAGCAGATCGCCGCACAGCGGCTGAAGCCGAGCAGGTACTGTCCCGGCTGCGCGTCACCCGCGAGACGACCCTGGAGATGACCGGCGAATCGGGCGAGACCACCGCGGGCACGCCGACGCTGACGCCTGTCTACCGGCAGATCCTGGCGGTCGTGGAGCAGGCTCCGGAAAGGTCCGGGGCGGACGCCTCGGCCCCGTCCAGAAGCGGCTCAGAGATCTCCACGGTGGTCGCCACTCGGGGCAACCGGTGATCGGCCAGCTAGAGCGGCCCCGTTGCAGCCTCGCCAGGGCGGCCCCGGGCGTGCCACGACCGACCCTAGGCGCAGGTCGCCTTGCCCGGTGAGACGTCGAGCGCGGAATTATGTCACCTTGCAGTGGCATGATGACGCCCCATCAGACCGTACGGACGAGGGAGAGACCTGCATGACCCGGCTGACGCCCGAGATGACCGACCGCCTCGCGATGTTCCGCGAGCGTGCCCTCGTGGCGGGAGTGCCCGTCGACGAGGTCGAGCGGTGGGCGGGACTCGCCCGCCCGGCGGTGGTCCTCGCGCCGACGGGAGACGAGCCAGAGGCCGGATGGTTCGGTGACGAGCGCCGACCCGGCCCCGGTCCGGACGGCACGTACTCGGCGATACGGGAGCGGCGCCCGGATGAGAACCACCTCATCGCGACGGTCGACCTGTCGGCGATCCCCACGGGCGCGACCGGTCTGCCGCTGCCCGCCGACGGCCACCTGCTCCTCTTCGCCACCCCTGAGCTGGGCGACGAGGACGGCTTCGGCTCCGCGGACTACCTCCCGCCGGGCACCGGGCTCGGCGACCGCGCACGCGAGTACAGCGACTACACGAACGACGAGATCCCTCTCAGCAGCGGCATCGGGACCCACGCGGACCTGGAGGCCGGCCTGCGTGAGATCGACCCGCTGCGCCCCCAGTCGGTGGTGACGCTGCCCGACCACGAGCCGACGTACTACGCGGCCACGTTCACCGATCCTCTTGCCGCGCGGTTCGAGAACACGGGACGGCTGCGCCAAGCCTGGCACGACACCCGGTGGCCGGGCGGTTGGCCCGGGCCTCACCTGCAGCTCGGAGGCTGGGCCAGTGCCCGTGGGCAGGAGTTCGGCGACCCCGTCCGGTACGCCGCGGCCCACGCCGACCCTGTCCGGTACGCCGCCGCGGTGGAAGCGTTCTTCAAGAACCGCGCCCGCGACGAGCTGGACACCGACGGCTGGGTCCTGCTGGCCCAGTGGATCGGGTACCTCAACCAGATGTCCCTGTACTGGACAATCCCGGCAGCCGACCTGGAAGACCTCCGCTTCGACCGAGTCCAGGTCATCCAGCACTGGACGCCCTGAGCTCTTCTCCCCGAGCCGTTCGCCGACTTGCCGGCCTTCGCGAGAACTCCGGCCTGCATGGCTTGACGGTAGACCGGCCCCGCCGACGCCGCATCAGATCGGGGCATTTCCCCGCATTACTTGCGCGGTGGCTGCTTCCCGCAGCCGATCCCACTCGAGTGGGCGGTTCGCCGTGGCCTCGGGAGTTCCGATGATCGCGCTCACTGGCCGTCCAGGGCCGGTCAGCCGCCTCCCTGGCCGCTGCGGGCGCCCGGTGCGGGGTCGGCGTCCCCGTTCGCTTCGCTGCTGCCCGGCTCGATGATCCCGGTGGCGCGGCGGCCGGCGGTCGAACCGGCCCTGAGCTGCGGGTCCTCCGGTTGCGGGCGGTCGAAGGTGGGCCGGGCCTCCTTCCAGTGGCCGCGGGTGAAGTCGGGCACCTTGACCGGGCGCAGGCGGCCGGACCTCAGCGACTCGTGGCTGAGCGGGATCACCGAGCACCACGCCGCCGAGTCGTAGACGTCGATGTCGGGCGTCATGCCGAGCCGCATCAACTGGACGAGGCGGAAGATGGAGACGAAGTCGCCGCCGCCGTGCCCGCCGTATTGGTCGGCCAGCCCTTCCAGCAACGGCCATAACCAGTGGTCGTACTGCTGGCGGATGGCGGTGTAGGCGCTGCCGGTCCGCCACGTGTGGTCGTTGTGGCCGAGCGATTCGAGGTAGACCCGGGCGTTGTCGAGCTCGATCGACCCCCGCGTGCCGGTGAGCGTGGTCTCCCTGGTGTACGGGTGGGGGGAGTTCACGTCGTGCTCGACCCGGATGAACCGGCCGCGGGCGGTGGTGACGAAGCAGGTGTGCCGGTCGCCCGAGATGTACGGCCTGTCCTGCCAGGACGAGTGGTCCGGGGCCACCCGCGGGTCCTCCTCGCGGAACAGGACCAGCGCTTTGGGCAGGGAGGCCACGGCGACCAGCTCGTCGAAGCGGTCCCCGCGGTTGATGCCCATGGCGGCCGAGACGGGCCCCAGGCCGTGCATCGGGTAGTGCAGGGCGTTCATCCGGGTCTGCCAGCGCCGCCGCCAGTACTCGGGGTGGTAGGCGCCGCCGAACAGGTACGGCCAGCGCAGGTCGTGGATGTAGCCGCCGGAGCCGTGCTGCAGGTCGCCGAAGAGCCCCGCCTGGACCATGTTGAACATCTGCAGCTCGGGACGGAAGTAGTTGACGTTCTCTAGGAGCATGCAGTGCTTGCGGGTCCGCTCGGACGTGCGCACCAGGCTCCAGATCTCGTCCAGGTGCGGGGAGATCGGCAGCTCGACGGCGACGTGCTTGCCGTGCTCCATGGCCGCCCTGGCCTGCGGGTAGTGCCATTCCCACGGGGTGGCGATGTAGATCAGGTCGATGTCGTCGCGCTGGACGAGCTTGAGGAAGTCCTGCTCGCCCGCGGAGTAGCCGACCGGCTCGACGTCCTGGAAGCCCTGCTGCATGATGCGGGCGATGGTGCGGCTGACCCGTTCCGGACGGATGTCGCACACGGCGGTGACGGTGGAGACGGCGCCCCAGCGCACGTCCTGGCTCCCGCCCCGGTTGCCGAGGCCGATGAGCCCGACCCGGACGTTCTCGAAACCCTCGAACGGCACGTTCACCATGCTGCGCTCGCCCTGGGCGCGCGGTGGTTCCAAGACGGTCGAGGCGTCGGCGGTGCCGACGCCGGCCACGCCGGTGGCGGCGCCGAGCGAGATGCCGGACCTCAGCAGGTCGCGGCGTGAGGGGACGTAGCGGTGCGGAGAGGCCACAGCGATCACTCCCTGCTCGTGGACGGTGATGGTGCATGGCGCTTTCCCCCCGGTAGTGAGCAGTATCGATCATCCGCTGCCGGGGGGCAAGAGAGGCGCCGCGGCACGGGGGCGGGGGCGCCGGGTGTGGCGTCAGGGGTTGCGGACGCGGTAACGC
>NZ_POUD01000478.1 GCF_003236395.1 Nonomuraea aridisoli
GACCCGCTCCCCGCCCAGGGCTGAGCGCGCGCCGCTCTCACTCCTCGGGGGTGAGGCGGACGATCGTGGAGTCGCGGGCCCAGCGGGCGGGGAGGTGCTCGCTGTCGCGGGCGTTGAGGCGGTCCTTGGCCAGGGCGGCGACGACGTCGGGCGAGGCGGCCTGGTCGACGACCGACACCGCCGCGTCGAACTCCACCAGCCGCGCGCCGTTGTCCTTGCTGCGCAGCGTGACGTGGACCCGGTCGAGGGCCTCCAGCCCGGGCAGGGCCTGCTCCTCGCCGCCCGTCACGAGGTAGATCGCCCCGTCGTGCCAGGTGTGCCAGGCCAGGCGCGGACGGTCGAGCGTGAGCCACAGGATGCCGGACTTCTTCGCGCCCTCCGCGATGGCCGCCGCCCGGTCGGCGCCCGTCTCGGGCCCCGCGACGGTCGGCGGCGTCTTTCCGGCGGGCGCGGTGTGGTCGGTCACGTGTCCGACTGTAATCCGGGCGTGCGGCCGGGTGAACCGGCGCCGCCCGGCCGAGCGGTCGAGACCCGAGATGATCAGACAGTAGCGTGGGCGTATGCGATCACGACGTTCGGTGCTGGCGGTGCCCGGCAGCAGTCCCCGGTTCCTGGAGAAGGCCCAGACCCTGCCCGTCGACGAGGTCTTCCTCGACCTGGAGGACTCCGTCGCGCCGCTCGCCAAGGAGGAGGCGCGGGGCAACATCGTCACCGCGCTGCGCGAGGGCGACTGGACGGGCAAGACGCGGGTGGTCAGGGTCAACGACCTCACCACGCAGTGGACGTACCGCGACGTGATCGAGGTGGTCGAGGGCGCGGGGGCGTACCTCGACTGCGTGATGCTGCCGAAGGTGCAGGACCCGACCGAGGTCGTCTGGCTCGACACCCTGCTCACCCAGATCGAGAAGACCATGGGGTACGAGCCGGGCCGCATCGGCATCGAGGCGCAGATCGAGAACGCCCGCGGCCTGGTGAACGTCGACGCCATCGCGGGGTCGTCCAGGCGGCTGGAGACGCTGGTGTTCGGGCCGGCCGACTTCATGGCCTCGGTCGGCATGCGCACGCTCGTCGTCGGCGAGCAGCCCCCCGGCTACGAGGGCGACGCCTACCACTACATCCTCATGCGCCTGCTCATGGCCGCGAGGACGCATGACCTGCAGGTCATCGACGGCCCCTACCTGCAGATCAAGGACGTCGAGGGCTTCCGCCGCGTCGCCCGCCGCTCGGCGGCGCTCGGGTTCGACGGCAAGTGGGTGCTGCACCCGTCGCAGGTCGAGGCGGCCAACGAGGTGTTCTCGCCGGCGCAGGAGGACTACGACCACGCCGAGCTGATCCTGGAGGCGTACGAGTACTACACCACCGTGGAGAAGCGCGGCGCGGTCATGCTGGGCGACGAGATGATCGACGAGGCCTCCCGCAAGATGGCGCTCGTCGTGGCCGCCAAGGGGCGGGCGGCCGGGCTGAGCCGGACGAAGACGTTCACACCTTGATGCCGACGGCGGTGAAGAACCAGAACGACGACGTCAGCCAGAGCCCCACGAGGGCGGTGAACGTCAGCCCGCCGAGCACCGGCAGCGTCCAGCCGGGCGCGTCCCGCTTCGGCAGGGCCAGCATCTTCGCGGTGAAGACGCCGTAGAAGAAGCAGCCGAGCAGCGAGTGCACGAGCACGCGCGGCACGTCGTACTGCAGGCCGAGGGCGTACAGGCAGTGGAAGGCGACGGGGACCGTGAGCGCGAACGCCAGCCGCCCCGACCAGCGGTGCACGGCGGGCGGGATCGTGACCCCGAGCCTGCCCCACATCGACAGGGCGGAGACGACCTGCACGACCGCCAGCACGAGCGCGCCGGTCGTGAGCCACGCCTTCATCGGCAGCGCGGCGGAGAACCCGGCCACGCCGACGGCGAACCCGGTCGGCGTGTGCACCCGCCCGTAGACGCCGAGGGCGACCGCCACCAGGGCGCCGGCCAGCAGCGGCACCACGAGCGCGGTCAGGCCGCGGGACGGCCGCTGATGCGTCGCGGTGGTCATGGCATCTCCCCGATGAAGCCGTCGACGTCCTTCGGGTAGATCGTGGCGCCGCCGACCTGGACCGGCGCGGTGGGGCCGGCGGCGTCGATCCGCGGCACGTCGACCTGCCGGTCGCCCGCGAAGGCGGTGCCGACCTGGGTGTAGGTGCCGTTCGCGTTCTTCAGCACGATCCAGCCGGCGCGGACCTTGGCGCCCCTGACGGTCGCGGTGGCGCGGTAGAGGCCCGACGGCTTGGTGACGGTCGGCGCGAAGAAGCTCCACTTGCGGCCCGCGACGGTGAGCGAGCCCTCGGCCTTGCGGCCCTTCAGCTCGGCCTTGACCTTCGCGCGCTTGTCGGCCACGCCGGTCAGCTTCAGTTCGCCTCCCGACTCCACGCCGGTGAACCAGGCCTCGGTCCTGCCGTCGCAGAAATAGCCGACGGCCTTGCCGTTCCTGATGGACAGGGCGATGAGGGCGCCGCTGCCCTTCACCCGGCCGCCGAAGTCCGCCTTGACGGTCTTCTTCGGCTGCGTGGGGGAGGGCGAGGGGGTCGGCGCGGCGGACGGTTGCGCAGCGGCCCCGTTCTGCTGGGCCCCGTTCTGCTGGACGACGGGCGCCTCGGCGGCGGTGTTGACGGCCGGGCTCCCGGCCGTGGGCATCGCGATGACGCTCGCGACACCCAGCCCTCCGGCGAGCACCGCGCCCGCCGCGAGGGTGATGACTGGTCCCAGCCTGGACATGGTCTGCTCCTGTGGTCGGATTCCGTATGCACCCGAGCATCCGGCCAAAAGGCCCCGCCGTCTGTGAACTAATGCGCACCAAGCGGACAGAATGGAGAGATGCAGGAGAACCCGGGGCCGCACTACCCCGACAACCGCGGGCCGCTTCCGTACGGCGCGGCGCCGGCGGCCATCCCGTACCAGCCGCAGCCCTGGTTCCTGCCGTCGCCGGCCGGGGTCCGCTTCGACCATCTCGCCAGGAACCCCGCCGCCCGGCTGTGGCGCTCGGTCGTCGGCACCTTGCTGGTCGCCGTCGGGTTCCTGGGGATCGGCGTCGCGGTGCTCGTGGCGTTCACACTGCCGGCGTACCTGTTCGGGTTGCCGTCGCCGGTGGACGCGCAGGGGGTGCCCAAGCCGACGCCGGTCGGGCTGGCCATGACGCTGCTGTCCATCGCGCCCGCGCTGCTGCTCGTGTTCGGGGTGGCGGCGGTCGTCCAGCGGCGCCGTCCGGGGACGCTGTCATCGGTGGCGGGACGGCTGCGCTGGTCGTGGCTGCTGAGCTGTGTGGGGCTGGCGCTGCTCGCCATGGTGCTCGGGCAGGCCGCGCAGTGGCTGGTGCTGACGAACTCGGGCCAGGACGGGGCGATGTTCGGCTGGGC
>NZ_POUD01000479.1 GCF_003236395.1 Nonomuraea aridisoli
CTGCTCTGCCCCGGCAGGTCCAGCCCGCTCGGCGTCTTGGCCACCGTGTCGTACGCCTGCAGCCGCTTGGCCATCGCGTTCATGTCGCGCATGGTCTGGGGGAGACCGCCGTTCGTCTCGGCCAGGGCCATCGCGGCGTCGTTGCCCGAGGCCATCATCAGCGCCTTGAACAGGTCGTCCACCTTGTAGGCGATCTTGGGCGTCAGGCCGACGGCGCTGCCCTCCTGGTTGCAGGCGTTCTGGCTGGGCCGCACCTTGCGGTTCTTGTCGAGCTTGGGGATCAGCGTCAGCGCCGTCAGCGCCTTGAGCGTGCTGGCCGGCAGGTACTTGCCGTGGGCGTCCTTCGCCGCCAGCACCTGACCCGTGTCGGCGTCCGCGATGACGTAGGAAGTAGCCTTGCTCTTGGGCGGCTTCTTGACGCCTGCGGGGGTGACCAGGCCGCGGCTGCCCAGAGCCTCACCGCCGACCGGCGTCCCCGGCTCGGCGTGCGCGGTGCCGCCGGAGAGCGCGACCGAGGCGATGAGCGCCGTGATCGGCACGATTTTCGTCCACATGGCCGTCTCAGCGTAGCTCTGAGTTAATACGCATGTGGCGACACATCCCCCGAAGATTCGCGTTCGATACTGGAGAGGCACGGATGTCACGAAAGACGGCCGGATTCCTGATCGTCCTCGGCGTGTTCATGATCTTCGAGTGGGTGAACCTCGGGTTTAACTTGGCCGACGGGCATCCGACCAGCTTCTACGTGGTCCACGGCATCCTGATCGTGGTGAACGTCGTCCTCGGCGCCGTGGTCGCGGTGCTCGGCTGGCGCGGCCTGCGCGGCTCGTCCGTCAAGGACGGCGGCCTGCGCTCAGGGGCCGCAAAGTAGCCGCCGGGTGTGGGCGTGCAGCTCGGCGGCCTCCTCGCGGGAGTCGCCGATCGAGGTGAAGCCCAGCTTCCCGTGCTCGGGGAGCGCCCCGAGCAGGTGGAAAACGTTCCCGGTGCGCCGCTCGGCGTCGTAGCCGAGCCCGAGCCGCTCCGCCGTCCGGATCACCTCACCCGGCGTGCGGCCCATCAGGCACGCCGAAGCGCAGTTGTCGGTCGCGGTGTAGAACTTCGGCTGATCTCCGCACATGAGGTGACCGGTGCCCGGATCGTACGTCGCCCCCGTCGTCAGCACGGCCGCCCCGAACGGATGCGTCGTCCCGCCGATGCGCAGGTTGATCTCGCACAGCAGCGCCGCGTACCCGGCGTCGGCCTTGAGCGCGAAGAAGTCCATCCCGAACAGGCCGACCACGCCCCGGTCGGCCAGGACCTGCGCGATCCGCTGCGCCGAGGCGCCCACCTCGGCCCGGTAGGCGGACGCCGCCGGGAACGTGCAGCCCTGGTAGACGTGGCCGTTGGCGCCGCCGAGCACCTGGTCGTGGGTGGCCAGCACCTGCGCCTGCCCGCCGGGCGTGATCTGGGCGAGCGCGCTCGGGTAGTAGAGCGGGTGGTGCTCGATGAACTCCTCGACCACCGCCCCCCGCTCGGCGATCTTCGCGGTGAACGACTCCCAGGTCTCCCCGTCCGCCGCGAAGCTGGTCAGCGACCGGTCGCCCTTGGTCAGGATGGCGTTGCCGAGCCCGGAGTAGCCGTCGTTGAGCTTGACGATCACGCGTCGGCCCGGCAGGGCCTCGATCGCCTCGTCGATCTCCAGCGCCGTGCGCACGTCGCCGAACCCGCGCGGCATCGGCACGCCGGCCTCGTGCCCGACCTCGCGGGCCCCGCTCTTGGAGCCGTAATAGGCCAGGGACGTGGCCGGGCCGTAGAGGGGGATGCCGAGTGAGGCGGCGAGCTGCTCCTCCAGCTCGCTCAGCACGAACGGCACCAGCCACGCCTCGCCGGTGATCGCCGCGCGCACCTGCTCGACGACGTCGGGGTGGGCGAGCAGGGTCCTGGTCAGCGGCTGGGACCAGGGCTCGTCCACGCTGACCAGCATCAGGCGTTTGGCGGCGTCGTCCGGGTCGGGCAGGAAGGAGAGGTAGTACGCGACGATGTCCGGGTCGATCGGCGCGGAGGAGAGATAGACCACCCTGACCCCGGGGTCGCGGAGCGTGAGCAGCAGGAACAGCAGGCGCTCCTCGTACGACCTTGCTCCCTTGATCCGGCGGAGCTCGTCCTGCGGAAGCGAGAGCGAGGGCACGACCACCAGGGTCCCCTCACTCGGCTCGAAGATGCTCAACCCAGCACTCTTCTCCCCGAACGGGATATTAGTGATCATATGGCGAGTGAAACACGCATTCTTCTCAAACGCAGCCGTCTCCGAAGTGTGATGACCATGACAGAAGGTGACAGGATTCGGAATCGCTGACCACGTTTGGGAGGGGGCTCATCGGGTCACGATCTACTGATCCCTTGTGACTATTTCCGGATCAGCCGTACCCGCACGGAACGTGACATCCAGCGGTTTCGGACATGCCACCGGACAACTTTTGGGGTATCTGTCACCGCGAACTCTCGCGGTGACGATAAAGTCGAACCATCGCCATCGGGCTCACGGCCGACCGCTGTGCTCCCGTGCTGCGGAGGCACTCGCGACCGACGTAGGCGAAGCCCGTGCTGACGATCTCGCGCACCGATACCACCGGGTGTGTCTTTTGATTCGCCGAGCGGCCGCTCGACCGGGTGGGCCGACGCGGGATGGAGAGTCATTTCAGCGCATGAGCCGCGATGGCCTTGTACATATCGAGGCGTGCGGCATTGGGACAGGACGGTGACATATGCGGGGACGTGAGCTTCGGGGCGAACTCGACGCGTTCCTGGCGGAGACCGAGCAGGATCTCGTGGCCTTTCGCCGCGACCTCCACATGCACCCCGAGCTGGCCTTCGCCGAATATCGCACGACGCAGCGCATCGCCGAGCGGCTCACCGCCGCCGGGCTGACCCCCTCGGTGCTCCCCCGGGGCACGGGGCTGATCTGCGACGTGGGCAGCGGGGACGGCCCGACCATCGCGCTGCGCGCCGACATCGACGCCCTGCCGCTGCAGGACGAGAAGGACGTGGCGCACCGCTCGACCGTGCCCGGCGTCTGCCACGCCTGCGGTCATGACGTGCACACCACCGTGCTGCTCGGCACCTCGCTCTTCCTGGCCCAGCAGGCCGCCGCGGGCGTGCTGCCCGGCCGCGTTCGGCTGATCTTCCAGCCCGCCGAGGAGCTGCCCGGCGGGGCGCTGGAGGTCATGGCCCACGGCGGCATCAGCGGCGTCGACCGCATCTTCGGCCTCCACTGCGACCCTCGCGTCGACGTCGGCCAGCTCGGCCTGCGCACCGGCCCGATCACCTCCGCCTGCGACAAGCTGGTCGTGCGCGTCTCGGGGCCCGGCGGCCACACCGCCCGCCCCCACCTC
>NZ_POUD01000047.1 GCF_003236395.1 Nonomuraea aridisoli
GGAGCGCTAGTCTCGTGGGCTCGGAGAGGTGTATAAGAGACAGCCCCTCAACCGCCCGCCATCACCCAGCCAAGATCGCCCCCACGACAACCCGATCGCCGTTTCTGGTTCGAGGCACTCACAGAAACCCGCTATGCTTGCTTACGCAGCGAGCGGCCGTAGCTCAATGGATAGAGCATCTGACTACGGATCAGAAGGTTAGGGGTTCGAGTCCTCTCGGCCGCGCACAGCAGCAAGGCCCGCCACCAGGGGAAACCTGAGGCGGGCCTTCGTGTTTGCCAGGACAAAGTCGAGATCTTGCTAACACCTTTGCTAACACGGTGGCTCCCGGGTGGCTCCCGCTACTCACCGATCGCCTGGGCGAAGACGTCCGCCGCCGACGCCTCCGCTGCACGGATCACGTGAGCGTAGACCCTCAGAGCGATCGAGGGGTCGGCGTGGCCGAGGTGGGCCGCGACGACATGGACGGGCACGCCGGCCAGGAGGAGCGTGGTTGCGTGGATATGGCGGAGGTCGTGGAGCCGGGCGTGCGGCAGTCGGGCGTTCGGGTGGACCTCGTTGTAGCGCTTGATCACGATGGGGAAGAGTGAGCTGACGGTGTCCGGGTGCACTGGCTCGCCCCAGCCGGTGGTGAACACGTAATCACCTCCCCCTCGCCATTCGGGGCCGACTGACGCATCGCATGAGCATGCGCGAGGGGGAGGCTCTGTGGCATGACCTTGCTCCAAGGCCGAGCACGATAGCTGCACGAGCTACCCATACGGAGCT
Organism: Nonomuraea aridisoli; assembly: GCF_003236395.1. Classification (GTDB taxonomy): domain Bacteria; phylum Actinomycetota; class Actinomycetes; order Streptosporangiales; family Streptosporangiaceae; genus Nonomuraea; species Nonomuraea aridisoli. Next base: position 769 of record NZ_POUD01000047.1, read on the forward strand.
TAGCGAGGTGCCGCAAGAACGTCCCGGAGTACATCCTCCAGCGTGACGTGGGCCAGCTCGCGCCGGAGGGTCTCCTCGATGCCGTCGTAGATGCGCTGCATCGCCGGCTGGATGCCGTAACCCACCACGCATTCCGGATCCGGGGCGGCGCGGTGCATTGCGAACAGCGGACCGGGTTCCACCGCCTCGTACACGTCGAGCAGCGTGATCGACTCCAGGTCGCGCGTCACCGACCAGCCCGCACCCACCCCGCGCCGGGACTCCACGAGTCCCGCCCTGCGCAGGTCGCCGAGCAGCCGTCTGATCACCACGGGATTGGTGCTCGCGCTGGTCGCGATCTGCTCGGAGGTGGCGACCTCATGGCCCTGGCGCTGGTAGAGGCCGATCCAGGCCAGCGCGTGGGCGGCGATGGTCAACCTGCTGTTGGCGCTCATGAACTCGTTCCTCTCGATCGCAACTCCCGATGTTACGACAACCACAGTCGTAACAGCTAATGTTGCGACAAGCTGTCGTAACCATTACTGTTTCAACTATCGGAAGATGGTCAACCAGTGAGGTGAGAAGAATGAACAAGCCGCTGACGGGCAAGGTCGCCTTGGTCACCGGAGGGTCCCGTGGGCTGGGAGCCGCGACCGTACGATTGCTCGCCGAGCAGGGTGCCGACGTCGGGTTCACCTACGTCAGCTCCGAGAAGCAGGCGCAGGCCGTCGTCGACGAGGCGCGCAACAGGGGAGCGAAGGTCACCGCGTTCAAGTCCGACCAGGCGGACGTGAGCCAGGCGCCGGCGCTGATCGACGACGTGGTCGCGCACTTCGGTGGCCTGGACATCCTCGTCAACAACGCGGCGATCTCGGTGGTCGGTACGGTGGGCGACCCGGATGCCGACACCGCCGCGCTGGATCGGATGCACGCCACCAACTACCTCGGGGTGATCGCCGTCATCCGCGCCGCCTCCCGAGTGCTGCGCGAGGGCGGCCGCGTCATCACGGTGAGTTCCGGGTTCGGCACTCGAGTCGGTGTCCCGGGCGTGGCCGACTACTCGGCGACCAAGGCGGGGGTCGAGCGGTACACCATGGGCGTCGCCCGCGACCTCGGTTCCCGGGCCATTACCGCCAACGTCGTGGAAGCCGGGCTGATGGAGGGCGGCATGGAGCCGCCGGACCCCGAGACCCTCAAGGCCCTGCTCAGCTCACTGTCCCTCCAGCGCATGGGACACCCCGACGAGATCGCTGCGGCGATCGCCTTCCTGGCGAGCCCCGCTGCGTCGTACGTCACGGGCGCCGTGCTGGACGCCCACGGCGGCTACAACGCCTGAGCCTGGATCCACGACTTGATCCTTCGTGAGCATTTCTCGGTCCAATTCCTCGATAGCGGCCGCTCGCGCAGGTGGAGGCCCTGTTTCAGAGCGTGAGGGACCTGCCGTGCTCAGGTCGCGGCTTGTCCGTGGGTGCGGGTCGGGGACGGGGGGTGGGCGCTGGAGCGGCGCGGGTGACCATGGTTCGTTCCTCACCCTGGCTCACCGGTAACGTGGCTGATCGCTGTATGGAGAAGGCCGAACCGTGGGTCGGCCGGGTCCTCGCCGAAGGGTTCATGGCGTTCTGGCCGTCGGTCGCCACGGACGACAACGCCGATCCGCGCGACCGCGACTATGCCCAGTGGCTGGTCGACACCGAGAAGGTGGTCCTGTCGACCACCCTGACCGAGGCGCCGTGGGAACGGACCCGCGTGGTGAACGGCCCCGTCGCCGATGTCGTCGCCGAGCTCAAGGCCGACGGCGAGGGCGACATCCTCGTCAACACCAGCCCCAGCGTCACCAAGGCGCTGCTTTCGGCCGACCTGCTCGACTGGATGTACCTCATCGTCATCCCGGAGATCGCCGGAGGCGGGCTGCGGCTGTTCGACGACGGCCTCCCGCCGTCGAAGTGGAAGCTCACCCACCAGGAGACCGGCGAACTCGGCGCGATGGCCCTGGTCTACGACCGAGCCCGCTGAACCCGCACGGTTTCTTCGTCGTCCGGGTCGAAGTCACGCCCGGCATTGCGAGCGACCGAAGCTGATCCGGTCACGTTGCGCAACCTCGACCAGCCGCTACTCGTCGAGAACACCAAGCTGATCGACGGTCACGACCGTTGATTGCGGCGCTGTCTGCGATTACGGCTGTCGGCCTCTTGGATGAGGTCGATCAGGGGAGGCGTAGGCCGGCGAGGAGGAGTTCGACCATGCGGCGGGCGTCGTATCGGGGGTCCTTGTTCGCGCCGATGCACAGGTTGCCGACGCCGCGCATCAGTTCGAGGGCCTGGATGTCCGGGCGGATCTGGCCTGCCTTGCTGGCGGCGTGCAGCAGTTCGGCGCACACGGGCACGAGGCGGTCGATGAAATAGGCGTGCAGAGTCGCGAAGGTGGCGTCGTCGGATTGCAGCGCCTCGGCGAGGCCGTGCTTGGTGACCAGGAAATCGACGAAGAGATCGATCCACCGCACCAGGGCGGTGTGCGGTGAGTCGCTGTTCGCCAGCAGGGCCGGGCCCGCCTCGGCGCATGCCTCGACCTGGTGCCGGTAGACGGCGACGATGAGGTCGGCCCGTGTCGGGAAGTGGCGGTAGATCGTGCCGACCCCGACGCCGGCCTTGGCCGCGATGTCGCGCACGGGCGCGTCGACGCCGGAGGCGATGAAAGCCGCAGCGGCCGCCTCCAGGAGGGTCTCCTCGTTGCGACGGGCGTCGGCCCGCTTCCGGGGGGCTGACGATTCTGATCCGCTGCCGATGTCAGCCACTGCGCTGTTGCCTCCGTCACTCATCTTGCCAAAACGGAACACGGATCCGTATTGTTCCGGAACGCGGATCCGTTTGTCCATGATGCCCGGACAGGCGGTCCGTGACCATGCCGTGCCTCACGGCCCACGATATTTCTCAAGGAGAAACGCCCATGCGCCGCCCCGACGAAGTCGTCAGCACGCCCGTTCCCGTCATCTCGGTACGCCCGGTGGTGCTGCCGGCTCCGGGCCGCGGCGAGGACCTGCGGGTACGGGTGTCGGCCCCGGCGACCGGCGACGAACTGCCCGTCATCGTCTTCTCGCACGGCTTCGGCGGGTCCTTGGACGGCTACGCCCCGCTGGTCGACTTCTGGGCCGCCCGCGGTTTCGTGGTCGTTCAGCCCACCCACCTCGACTCGCGGACGCTGAACGTCACGCCCGATGATCCCCGTTACCCGGAGATCTGGCGCATCCGGGTCGAGGACCTGACGCGCATCGTCGATCGGCTGGACCTCGTCGAAGCCTCCCTCCCCGGCCTCGCTGGGCGTCTCGACCGGAGCCGCGTCGCCGTCGCCGGGCACTCGTGGGGCGCCCAGACGGCGAGCATGCTGCTGGGCGCGCGGGTCCTCGACGCCGAGGGCGTCCCGGGTGAGGACATGTCCGACCCGCGGATCAGGGCCGGTGTGCTGCTCGCCGTGCCGGGCACGGGCGGCGCCGACCTGACGCCGTTCGCCGCCGAGCACTTCCCCTTCATGAGCCCTGGCTTCGCGGGAATGACCACGTCGGCCCTGATCGTCGCGGGCGACAAGGACCAGTCCGCCCTGAGCGTCCGGGGACCGGAGTGGTTCACGGACGCGTACCTCCTGAGTTCCGGGACGAAGAGCCTGCTCACCCTGTTCGGGGCGGAGCACTCGCTGGGCGGGATCTCGGGATACGCCTCCACGGAGACGACGGACGAGAGCCCCGAACGGGTCGCCCTGATCCAGCGGCTCACGTGGGCCTACCTCCGCAGTGCGCTCCACCCCGCGGACCCGAGTTGGTCCGCGGCGAGCGCCGAACTGGCGGAGAGCGCCGATCCGCTGGGCCGTATCGACTCCAAGTGACGCACCCAGGCAGCCGACCCCCGATCACCAGAAAGGACCCACCGCATGCCGAGCTTCGGGATCATGACCGCCCCCATGCAGGTCGACTACCGCGACATCCTGCGGGTCTGGCAGGAAGCGGACGCCATTCCCGAGATCGAGCACGCGTGGCTGTTCGACCACCTCATGCCGATCGGCGGCAGGCCGGACGGACCGGCCCACGAAGGCTGGACGCTGCTCTCGGCCCTCGCCGCCAAGACCCGGCGGCTGCGTCTCGGCCTGCTCGTGACCAGCAACCGCTTCCGCCCGCCCGCGATGCTGGCCAAGATCGCCGCGACCGTCGACGTCGTCTCCGGCGGGCGGCTCGACTTCGGTATCGGCGCGGGCTCACGTCCCGATCATCCGCTGGCCCGGCGCGAGTACGACGCACACGGCCTGCCCTTCCACGACTTCGCCCACTCGGTGGGGAGCCTCGCCGAGGCGTGCACCGTCATCCGGCGGTTGTGGACCGAGACCGAGCCGTTCGACTTCGACGGCACCTACGTCCAGCTCACCGGCGCGTTCTGCAACCCCAAGCCGGCTCAACGCCCCTACCCGCCGGTGCTGATCGGCGGACGCTCGTCGGCGACGCTGCGCGTGGTCGCCGAGCACGCCGACCTGTGGAACATCCCCGGCGGCGACATCGACGACGTCGTCCGCCGTAGCGCACTGCTGGACCGTTACTGCGCCGAGATCGGTCGCGACCCCGCCTCGATCACCCGCTCGATCCACCTGCCGGTCTCCTACGATCAGCCCCGGGTGACCCGGGAGGCGATCACCGAGGCGGTCACCGCCGGATTCCAGCACATCGTCCTCGGGCTGCCGGCGCCTTACCCCAGCGACGTCGCACGGTGGGTCGCCGACGAGCTCGTCACCGCGTCGGTCTAGGGCTGCTGTCCGGCCGATCGTGGCGCTCGGCCGAGGTCGATTCTCGGCGCGAGGGTACGGGTCGACTCGACGGATTTTCACTACGACTGCTGGTCGGCCGGCCTGCGGGATCGGCTTTCGTGGTAGACGACCGCCTGTGCAGCAGGAGTGCGGTCAGGGCGCCGGCGGCCAGGCCCCAGAACGCCGCGCCGATGCCCAGGATGGTCATCCCCGACGCGGTGACCACGAAAGTGACCACCGCGGCCTCCCGTCCCTCCGGCTCGGTCACCGCGCCGGCCAGCGACGAGCCGAGCGCCGACAACAACGCGAGGCCGGCCACCGCGGTGACCAGCACGGGCGGGGACAGCAGCACCAGGGCCATGGCCAGGCCGGCGCCGAGGCCGAGTGCGAGCTGCCCGGTGCCGAGGGCCACCGTCGCGATCCACCGGCGGCCGGGGTCGGGGTGGGTGTCCGGGCCGGCGGTCAGGGCTGCGGTGATCGCGGCCAGGTTGACGGCGTGACCGCCGAACGGCGCCGCCGCCGCGCTCGCCAGGCCGGTCGCGACGAGGACCGGGCGCAGGGGCGGCAGGTACCCGTACGTCGCCATGACCGTCATGCCGGGGACGTTCTGCGCGGCCATGGTGACGAGGAACAGGGGGATGGCGATGCTCACCACGACGGACGGGTTCAGCGTCGGAGTGGTCAGCTCGACCGCGGGCCGCAGCGCCGCGCCGGACAGGCCGTCGCCGGGCCCGTGCACCGCGATGGCGATGACCGCCGCGACGAGCGCGCCGGGAACGGCCCACTGCCGCAGGTACCGCTGCAACACCGCCCAGGTCAGGACGACGGGCACGGCCAGCAGCGGGATGTCCACGACGGCGCGGACCGGTGCGGTGCACAGGCTGAGGATGACGCCCGCCAGCATGGCGCCGGCGATCGGACGCGGGATGGCGGCGATCGCCCGGGCGGGCCAGGGCGACAGGCCGGCGAGCACGATGAGCACGGCGCAGACGATGAACGCGCCGACCGCGGCCGGGAAGCCGCCGGGCACGGGACCGGTCGCCACCAGCAGCGCCGCGCCGGGGGTGGACCAGGCGATGCTGATCGGCATGCGGTACCGCAGCCCGAGGAAGACCGCCACCACCCCGATGCCCAAGCAGAGGGCGAGCAGCCCGGACGCGGCCTGCCCCGGCGTCGCCCCGACGGCACGCAGCCCGGCGAGCACGACGGTGAACGAACTGGCGTAGCCGACCACCGCGCTGACCAGCCCAGCCATGACGGCCTGCACCCGCACCTCCCAAACCGTTCCGTTTACGGAACGCACGGGACGACCATAGCCAGCTGGCCACCGCGGGACAAGTCCGGCGGGGGAATGCAAGGATTGCCGGGTGGACGGCCGTAACACGGATATCGGGAGCCGGCTGCGGCGATTGCGGGAGGCCCGCGGCATCTCCCTGTCGGCGCTGGCCCGCAGCGCCGGCATCGGCAAGGCCACCCTGTCCGGCCTGGAGCTGGGCACCCGCAACCCGACGCTGGAGACGCTCTACGCGGTGGCGGGAGCCTTGGGCGTGCCGTTGACGGCGCTGGTTCTGGAGCCCGGCTCACCGCCCGCGGAGGCCGTCCGCGTGCCGGGCGCCGCCGTGACCGCCACCCTGCTGGAGGTCTTCGAGGAGCCGAGCGCGACGTTCGAGTTGTTGCGCATGCGCGTCCGTCCCGGCGTCGTGCAACACTCGCCACCCCACGCCCCCGGCGTGACCGAGCACGTCACGGTCTACGCGGGCGTGCTGCGCGCCGGCCCGGCCGACGCCCCCCTGCTGGCCGGGCCGGGCGAGCACATCTCCTGGCGGGCCGACGTCCCACACGTCTACAGCACGGTCGGCCAGGACGAGGCACTGGCCATCCTGCTGATCCGCTCCCCCCGACGGACCTGACCACCGGGTCCCCGCCCCACGCGGGCGTGAGACGGGGACGATTCAGCGGATCAGCCCAGACGTGCCGTCGCGGAGGACAGGCCGCCGCGAACGCTGACGGCGGTCACCTTGACCGTGTCGGCGTCGCCCTTGGTCACGCGGAGCGTCACCTTCTGCGCCTTCCCACCGTCCAGGTAGAACTCGGGAGCTTCGCCGACGACCCGCGCACCGTCGACCTCGACGGTGTCAGGGGCGACGATCTTGATCTCCTTCGCCTGCTCCAGCGCGGTGGGGATGCGGCCGGTGTTCGTGACGGTCGCCGTGATCTCGTGGGTCGCGCCGTCGCTCTGGCCGCCCCTGAGCGGCTTCACCCTCACCTGCGAGAGGCTCACCTGCGGAAGCGACTCGGACAGGTAGAGGTTGAAGCGCGCCTGGTTCGCGGCCCACTCACCGACCAGATCGGCGGACGGGTTCTGTGACCAGAACTTGGGGTTGATCCCGCCGACCTCGACCTCGCCCAGCGTGGGGTGCTGGGCCGTGGTCCACGGCAGGAAGCAGTCGGTACGGCCGTTCTCGGCGCACCACCGCGACCGCTCCCAGTCGGAGAACCTGTCGTCGCCGTCGTAGTCCTTGAAGTCGCCGCCGTTCCACAGCTCGTCGCCGTACCAGATGGCGCCGTACTGGAAGTAGCCGAAGTCGGGCCCGTGACCGAACAGCGGCGCGGGGTCACCGCCGTTGCGGGTGGCGTAGTCGATGTAGACGCTGCCGGTGTAGCGGTAGCCGGTGAACCCGGCGCCCGCCTTGTCGAAGTGCTCGTACAGTCTGCGGTCGCTCGTGTACATGCACTCCTTCGGGTCACAGGTCGAGGGCCCCCGGAGGTGCATGGGCACCCGCGTGTCCATGCTGTTCACCACGCCGATGTTCGTGTGGGACATCAGCCAGGTGTAGACGTGGCGGGTCTCCGGCTCCGACAACGGGTACGCGCCGGCGCCGCCCTGGGTCAGGTTCCGGCCTGTCGCGTCGTTCTCCGGCATCACGTGCCAGTTGTAGGGGTAGTTGCGGTGCAGGTCGAGGCCGCCGACACCGTCCTCGTTGACGTCACCGTCACCGTCGTTGTCGACTCCCTCGGAGAACATGAGGTAGTCGCCGTTGCCGGCGCCGACGTTGCGCATGACGTTCTTGGCGGGGTCGCGTTCGTCGACCACGTGCGTTCCCTTGCCCGCGCCGACGTACTGGCGCATCTGGCTCAGGTATCCGTCTTTGTTGAGGTCGTCGCCGGAGTCCTCGTCGAGCTTGCCGTCGCCGTCGTTGTCCTGGGGCCGTACCGACGACCGGTTCGTCTGGGCGGTGTAGAGGTACAGGTCGTGCCCGTCCGGGTTGTTCACCGGCCGGATGTAGAAGGCCTTCTCGGCGAGCAGTTCGTCGACCTTGTCGTCCTTGCCGGCCTGCGTGATCAGATGGTGCGCGAGCCACAGCGCGCTCTCGGCCGAGGACGTCTCGCCGGAGTGCCGGTTGCCCTCGAAGAAGGCGGCCGGCTTGTCGGTGTCGGCGCCGGTGGACTTGTTCGTGATGGTCAGCTGGTAGATCGGCTGACCGCTGAAGCTCTCGCCGACGACGTACAGGTCGACCAGGTCAGGGTGGTCGTGGGCCCACTTCTTCAGCCACCACTGGATCTCTATCCCGGTGTGGAAGTGGTCGAAGTCCATCTGCCCGGGCTGCTTCGGCTGCACTTGGGGGTACTCGACGACGTCGAAGGTGCTTTCGCCGTCACGCGCGCCGGCGATCGTGATGGTGGGAGTCGTCGGGGTGACGCTCTCCGGGAAGGGGCCCGGGTCCGTGGCCGGCTGCAGGCCGACGGTGTACTTCGTGGCCGAGGACAGCCGCGTGCCGCCCAATGCGACGGTGCCGTCCGTTCCCCACACGGGCGCGTTGGTCATGACGACGGCGGTGCCCACCAGCAGGGCGGCCAGCGCCGCGAGGGGGCGCTTTACGGGCCGCCGTGGGCGGGGTGGATGCGGAATCGCCGGATCGGGAGAGGAGGCGTCTGGTAACGGATGAGAGTTGTCGGAGGAGCCCACGGCAGATCTCCTGTCGTCACCTCGGTGAATGCCTCGCCTGTCGGAGGCATGGCAAACACGTTGTATGTCGGGGGCGCCACCCGCTGGGTAATACCAGTGATCAACGTAAACCACCATTTTCCGCGTGTAAATATCAGAGTCGGGTCAAACTAGTACATCAAGCTCTGTTTCGGACGTTCTGACTGGTGGACGACTCGGAGAGCACGAAGGCCCGCCTCCAGGAGAAACCTGGAGCGGGCCTTTGATTCGCCTGCCGGCGCCTTCGCCGGCGTGCCGATGGTGAGCCGGTGTCACGGGGTCCTGGCAGGGCCCCGTGACCGGCTCTGGCGGGACGACATCGGATCAGGCGGCGTCGAGCGCTTCGGTGATCTTGCGGGCCATGTCCAGCAGGGTAGGGCCGGGCCCGCCCTTCTGGGCCTGGGCGGCCGCCTCGATGGCGATGAGGACGGTGGCGCGGAAGTTGCCGGCCTCGTCCGGTGCCTGCTTCTTCAGCAGGCTCATGGCCTCGGTCAGGGCAGGCAGCACGTGGTCGGCCAGGGCGGCGACGGACTTGCCGTTCAGGTCGATGTCCTTGGTCTTCTCGGCGAGCACGTGCCCGATCAGGCCGGTCGCCGACGCCAGCGCGATGGAGCCGTCGGTGGCGATCTTGTGCGGCGAGCCGGCGGCGCCGGCGGCGGACATCAGCGTGACGGCGCCGTAGGCGGCGGTGCGCAGGGTGCTCTTGTCCTGGTCGGTGAGGGTGACGGACATGGTGATGTGCTCCTTGGAAGTTGGTCGAACGGAGGGATGGTGGGATGCGGCCGGGCCGAGAGGGTCTCAGTCGTCGATGGCCTGGTAGAGCGTGGTCCAGAAGTCGACCATCAGGTGCGCCGGGTTCGGGACGGTGTAGCCGAGCTGGCAGAGCAGGATGCCGGTGAGCTGATTGGACGGGTCGGCGTAGCTGGAGGTGCCGCTGCCGCCGTCCCAGCCGAACTGGCCGATCGGCGCGTAGTCGCCGCGGTAGGTGCGCACCGCCATGCCGTAGCCCCAGCCGCCCTGCTGACCCTGACCGAAGGAGATGTGGACGTTGTTGACGGCCGTGGCGTGGCGGGGGGCCTGCTGCTCGGGGGTGAGCCGGTTGGTGGTCATCAGCTCGACCGCGGGCCGGGACAGGATCCGCTTGCCCTGGTGGATGCCGCCGTTGAGCAGCATCTGGAAGTAGGCGTGGTAGTCGTCGGCGGTGGAGACCAGCCCGCCACCGCCGCCCTGGAACGCCGGAGGCCGGCTCCACCGTCCGCCCTTGGGCTCGTCCCAGGCGAGGAACTCGCCGGTGATCGGGTCGGGCGCGTACAGGGGGGGCAGCCGGTCGATCTTGTCGGCGGGCACGTGGAAGCCGGTGTCCTTCATACCGAGGGGCTCGAAGACGCGCTCGCGCAGGAACTCCTCGAACGACTGGCCGGTGACCCGGGAGACCAGCACCCCGGCCAGGTCGTTGCTGATGTGGTACTGCCAGCGCTCGCCGGGCTGGTACTGCAGCGGGAGCTCGCCCAGGCGGCGCATCCACTCGTCCGGCTCAGGCACCTCCACCGGCAGGTTGGGCGTGAGCCCCTGCTCGAAGACCGCGTTCATGATCGGCGTGCCCAGCGCCGTGAAGTCCATGCCGAGCCCGAACGTGGAGGTCAGCACGTCCCGCACGGTGATCGGCCGGCGGGCCGGCACGGTGTCGTCGAGCGGGGCGTCGGGCCGCGCCAGCACCTGACGGTCGGCCAGTTCCGGCAGCCACGGATCCACCGGGTCGTCCAGGCGCAGCCGGCACTCGTCCAGCAGGACCATCACCGCCGCGATCGACACCGGCTTGGACGTGGAGGCCATCCGGAAGATCGTGTCCCGGCGCATCGGCGCGCCCCCGCCGTGCTCCATCGTGCCGAGCGCCTCGACGTGCGTCTGACCGCCGCGGCTGACCAGGGCGACCAGGCCGGGGATCTTCCCGGACTCGACATGCCGCGCCAGCACGTCGCGCAGTCTGCTCAGGCCCGATGCGGAGAAGCCGCTGCTGTTCGTTCCCATCATGAGTCTCCTTGCGTACAGTCCTCGAAATCCGGCCCGGTGCGGCGCCCGTGGCCTCGGTGAGTTCGTGGTTCTCGTCGAGGTCGCGGCCGCTGAACCGTTCATGGCGTCAACCATCGCCGACCGCTCTGATACGGGGCCGTCGCCGCTCTGACGCCGCGGCTGACACGCGACTGACACCAGCCGCCCCGGCATGACTCCGTGGCGTTGCGCATCGCGGAAATGGCCGCCTCCGGAATCGGCCGCCCAAGATCTACGAACTGCCGTTAAGTCGTAGGATCTGCGTGTATATGGCGTTATCGCCGACCGGACATTCGGTAGGGAGTTTCTGTGAACCAGTCCATCCCGTACGACAAGCAGGAACAACTGCAGCAGATCCAGAGCGGTCTCATGCAGAACGAGCAGATCATCGCCGTCTATGACGCGATCGGTGCGGGAACGGGATTTCTAGGGCTCACCGACCGCCGCGTAATCATCCAGGACAAGTCGTTCATCGGGAAGAAAGTCGCGATCACCAGCATTCCCTACTCGAAGATCACCAGTGTCAGCGTGGTCAGCAACAAGTCCTTCGCCGGGTCCTTCTTCTCGTCAGGTTCGATCGCGATCAACGTAGGCACCCACGTGTACGAGGTCGATTTCCGGGGCGAGCAGAAAAGCCACCACGTCCACAACGTGATCCTGCATTTCATCTCCCAGCGCTGACGCCCAGGGCCGGTGAGGACGAGCGGAAGCCGGGTCGCGGCCATCCCTTTCAGATTCCGGTCGGCGAGCATCCGGAGGATGAAACTCGTACCGCTCCCAAGCCTCACCGGAAAATCGAGGCGCGCTGTGCTCCCTCGCTTCGAACAGGACGCGAACCCGCCGGCCGCTGGGATGCGTGGGGCAACCCCACGCATCCCAGCGGACGCCCGTGGAAGGGCGCTGGTTCGGCCCCCGGAGTCGCGGGGACGGAGTCAGACGGTGAGGACGATCTTGCCGCGGGTGCGGCCGGTGGCGCTCAGGCGCCACGCTTCGGCGGCCTGCTCGAGCGGCAGCGTCTTGTCCACGTGAATCGTCATCTTGCCCGCGTCGACGAGCTCGGCCAGGGTCGCCAGGTCGGCCGCGTCGGGGCGGACCCAGATGACGTGGCCGCCGAGCTCCTGGGCCCGTCCCCCGGCGATGGAGACCACCCGGTCGGCCCGCCCCGCCAGCGCGAACGACGTTTCCACCGCCTCCTCACTGCCGACGAAGTCGAGAGCGGCGTCGACGCCTTCCGGCGCCAGGGCGCGGACCCGGTCGGCCAGGCCCTCGCCGTAGGAGACCGGTTCGGCGCCCAGCGAGCGCAGGAAGTCGTGGTTGCGCTCGCTCGCGGTGCCGATGACGCGGGCCCCGAGCGCCACCGCGATCTGCACGCCGAACGATCCCACCCCGCCGGCCGCCGCGTGGACCAGCACCGTGTCGCCTTCCGTCACCCCGGCGCGTTTGATCGCCTGGTACGCGGTCAGCCCCGCCAGCGGCACCCCCGCCGCCTGCTCCCAGGTCGCGGAGGACGGCTTCTTGGCGAGCATCCGCACGTTCGCCGAGACGAGCTCGGCGTAGGTGCCGTTCTGCGCCCAGTCCTTGCGCGCGTAACCGTAGACCTCGTCGCCGACCGCGAACTCCGGGGAGTCGAGCCCGACGCGTTCGACGACGCCGGCCACGTCCCAGCCGGGGATCAGGGGGAAACCGGTCTCCATGATCGGATCGAGGTACCCGGCGGCGAGCTTCCAGTCCACGGGATTCACGCCCGCGGCCTTGACCCGGATCAACACCTCACCGGGCGCCACCTTGGGCTCGGGAAGGTCGACGACCCGAAGATCGTCCGCCGAGCCGAACTTCTCCAGAACGACCGCTTTCATATCGATGAACTCCGCTCCGCTGTCACTTCCGGCCCCGTCGTCCGACGTGACCGGATATCGCCAGGCCAGCGTATGCGCCGGCCCGGCGGATCACGCGGCAGGGCGGGGCGGGGCGGCGCCCGGGAACAACTCGCCGAAGCCCATCCGGTCGAGGAACTTCTCCTGCGCCTCGAGCAGGGCGTCGGTGAGCTCCTCGACGCCGGCGTCGGTGAAGTCGACCACGCTGCGGAACGGCCGGGTGCCGGGAGGCAGGGCGAGGATGCGGGTGATCTCCTCGGCGACGGCGACCGGGTCGGCGTCGGCTCCCCGGAACAGGGTCTCGGTGGCCGCTTCGTTCCTGGCGACCATGTCCCCGAGAACGGCGTCGTAGTCCCGCGCCACCGGGATGTCGCCGGCGTGGTCGGCGTTCGGGAAGTGCGAGGTGCCCTTGGTGAACGGGCCCGGCATCACGATGGTCGTCTCGATGCCGAACCGGCCGACCTCGTACGCGGTGACCTGCGCCAGGATGTCGAAGGCCGCCTTCGAGGCCACGTACGGGCCGAGGAACGCCGGCACCACGACGGAGGAGGTGCTGCCGACGTACAGCAGCGTCCCGGAGCGGCGGGCCCGCAGGTGCGGCAGCACCGCGCGGTTGACCCGCTGCGCGCCGATGACGTTCACGTCGAACAGGCTCGTGACGTTCTCGGCGGTGAACGCCTCCACGTAACCGACGAACAGGTGGCCGGCGTTGTGGACGACGGTGTCGAGCCGCCCGGTGGCCTCGACGACGGTCGTGACGGCGGCGTCGACGGAGGCCTGGTCGCGGACGTCGAGCTCGACGATCCGCAGGTCGAGCCCGTTATGCCGGGCGAAGTCGAGCAGCTCGCCCGCATGGTCGGCGTTGCGTCCGCCGGGGTCGCGCATGCTCGCGTAGACGGTGTGGCCGGCGCCGGCCAGCGCGCGGGCGGTGAGGTTGCCGATCCCGCTGGAGGCGCCGGTGATGAGTACGACGGAGGACATCTTCTTCTCTCTGGTTCGCGGGCGGGCCGCCGTGGCGAGCGACGGCCCGTCGGATGGTCAGTTGCCCGTGGTCAGCACCATGCGGAAACGGACGTCGCCGCTGGTGGCCCTGGCGAAGGCGGAGCCGGCCTCCTCCAGCGGAGCCTGCTCGGTCCATGCCCGCACCCCGGTCTGGGCGGCGAACCGGAGGGTGTCCTGCGTGTCGATCGAGATGCCCGAGAAGTGGCCGTAGACGCGCTTGCCTCCGTGACCGAGCTGGAAGAGCGACGCCTCGACCTTCTCCATGCTGAGCCCGGCGAGCACGAGCTCGCCGTGCAGCCCCAGCCCGTCGATGGTCGCCGCCGCCGCCGCGGCCGACGACACCGTGGACAGCACGACCTTGGCCCCGCCGAGCGCCTGCAGCTCCTTGGCGACGTCGGCCGTGGTGCTGTCGATGTAGTGGCTCGCACCGAGCTGCCGGGCGAGCTCGGCCTTGTCGCCGCGGGCGATGGCGACCGTACGGAAGCCCATCTTCGCCGCGAACTGCACCCCGAGGTGGCCCAGCCCGCCGAGGCCGAGGATCGCCACGGTGTCCCCAGGACGGGCGGCGCTGCGGCGCAGGGCGTTGAACACGGTCACGCCGGCGCACGCGAGCGGCGCCGCCTCGGCGGCCGTCAGCTCGTCCGGGATCGCCGCGAGGGTCGTCACGGGAACGACGACGGAGTCGGCGTAGCCGCCGGGGTAGCTGACGCTCGGGACCTGCAGTTCCTCGCAGTAGATCCCCTCACCGGTACGGCAGGCGTCACAGTGGCCGCAGCTCCCGCCGTACCAGCCGACGGCCACGCGGTCGCCGACGGACCAGCCGGTCACGCCCGGCCCGACGGCGTCGACGCGCCCGGCGATCTCGTGGCCGAGGACGACGGGGAAGGTCACACCCGGGAAGTGGCCGGCGCCGACCAGCATGTCCGAGTGCGTGCAGACACCGCACGCCTCGACGGTGACGCGGACCTGGTTGACGCCCGGCTCGTGGACAGGCAGCTCGACCAGGGTGAACCCGGCACCGGGCGCGGCGATCTGCATCTGCCGGTTGACAGTGATGGACATGGAACCCCCATGCTGAACGGTGTGTGAGGCCGGGCGGCCGTTGCCCCCGGCGCATTCATCGTCAGCCGCCGCCACGACGGGAACCAGGCTCTGCCAGAACGTGGCTACGGGGCCCTTGCCACACCACCGGCCGCCTTGTCAAGGCCGACGACTGGGCTTGACGAGCCGTGGCTAACCGGCGGCCATGGGGGTTACCTGGTGGGTGGTGTAAGGAGGGGCCACATGGATTACCAGGAGCTGTCCGACTTTCTGCGGAAACGACGCGAGGCGCTGCAGCCGGAGGACGTCGGCCTGCCCCGCGGCCGGCGCCGGCGCACTCCTGGGCTGCGCCGCGAGGAGGTCGCCGCGCTCGCGGTCATGTCACCCGACTACTACAGCCGGCTGGAGGGCGGCAGGGGGCCGCAGCCGTCGGAGGCCATGCTGACCGCCATCGCGCGGGCGCTCCACCTCACCCTTGAGGAGCGCGACCACCTCTTCGTCCTCGCCGGCCACGGCATACCAGCGCGGTCCACGCGTACGGACCACATCAATCCCGGGCTGCTGCGCATCCTCGAGCGGCTGGAGGACACGCCGGCCATGGTGATGAACCGGCTCACCGAGACGCTCATGCAGACGCGGGCCCACATGGCCTTCGACGGCGACCACAGCCGCTACACCGGTCAGGAACGCAGCGCGATCTACCGGTGGTTCGCGGGCGAGGAGGAGAAGGCGAGGTACCACCCGTCCGCGTGGGACCTGCACAGCCGCACGCTGGCCTCCATGCTGCGTTCCGTGCACGCCGTGGACGGCCCGGCCTCACGGGCCGGGGCGCTGGTGCGCACGCTGCTGAACACCAGCGAGGAGTTCCGCCGCCTGTGGGACGAGCACGAGGTCGGCATCGCGCACACCGGCGTGAAGCGGTTCCGGCACCCCGTCGTCGGCGAGCTCGAACTGCACTGCCAGATCCTGCACGACTCCGACCAGCAGCAGACGCTGCTGGTCTTCACCGCGAGCCCGGGGAGCGAGAGCCACGACAAGCTGCGGCTGCTGTCGGTCATCGGCAGCCAGCAGCTCTCTGGGGACACCTCGGCGCCCGTCCACGGGGTGCCCACGCTCTGATCAGGCCACCAGGGGCTGCTCGGGAAGTTCGGTCAGCCGTACAGTGCACAGGCCACCGCGTTCGGCCTTCACGTCGACGACCTTGAGCTGGGTGCCGGGGGCCAGGATGTACTCCTCTTCGCCGGTGAAGGCGGAGAAGTTCCTGATGCCCACCGCCCGTACGGGATGCACCTCGAAGAGGGTGCGTTTGCCGCGACTGCCGAGGAAGGACCGGGCGACGCCGAGCTTGGACGTGCAGGACGAGACGCCCCACCAGGTCACCGTCCGGCCCACCGGGTACTGGGCGCGCAGGTCCAGCGAGACGCCGCGCCACAGCGGCTCCTTGCGGGCCGGCAGGCGGGACACGGCGGAGAACAACAGCCGCAGGTAAGGCAGGTACGGGACGATCCGGCTGCGGTCCGGGTTGCGCAGGGTCGCGTTGATCTGGCGGTAGAACGCCGACTCGCAGGTGTAGAGGTAGAGGGCCGCGACCTCGTCGGGCGACAGGCCGCCGGAGTCGCCCGCGTGCTTGGCGGCGAACTCGTACGACTGGTCGGTGTGCCAGTCGAGGCCGGGCAGCAGCGCGGCCACCGGGGCGACGGCCTCGCGGAAGTCCATGAGCGGCGTGTCGAAGACGCCGGTGATCGCGGGGAGCTCGAGGCCCTCGTCCTTGACGCCGGCGAGCCGTTCCAGATAGAGCTTGTGCAGCTCCATCGTGGAGGCGATGAACGCGCCCATGCGGTCGGCCGTGTCGGCCGGCGCGAGCTCGTTCCAGCCCCTGCTGGGCAGCCAGTCGATCTCGTCGGCGCCGAGCTCGCCGAGGGCCCCGTTCACCTCGGCGAAGTGGTCGCCGTCGCAGAAGAGGTCGCCCTGCGCCGCCGGGTTGGCGTGGTCGATGTGCCGGACCTCGACGCCGGGGTACTTCCGCTGCAGCCGCAGCACGACCTGCTTCAGGTTGCGCGCGTGCGCCCCCCACCAGGCGAAGACCACGCCGCGGTCCTTCTCGTCCGGGGCGTCCTGCTTGGCCTTGAGGATCTCCTCGACGAGCCGCTCGACGACCGGGCGCCAGAACGCGGTGTGCTGGTCGGTGGCCATCGCCCCGTCGCCGCTGGCGGTGAGGGCCGCGTTCAGCAGCAGCACGCCCTGTGTGAGCATCGCCTGGAACCACTCCGGCGGCTGCACGGTGTCGTGCTCTTTCAGCAGCGCGCGGATGTCGCCGACCGGCGTCTTCTTGGGGATGCCGTGCTTCCACATGGCCGCCGCCTTGATGATGCAGCGGACGGAGACGACCCGGCCGAACCGGCTGTCGGCCCAGTCGTGGAAGGTGTTGTCGAACATCGCGATGCCGGTGGCGCTCTCGGCCCGCGGGTACGGGTTCTGGCCGAAGACGACGACCTTCCACTTGTGCGGCGGGTTCGGCTTGAGCGCCTGGAAGGTCAGCTCCCGCACGGGCACGACACTCGGGCTGCGACCGGGCCCGATGAACGTGGCCGCGGCCGGCTGCGCCTCGATCACCGGCTTCAGGAGGGGCAGCCATGGCTCGCCCCCGCCCTGGAAGAGCTCGGCCAGGGCCAGGGGGTCGTTCGGGTCGGGCGTGGGGGTGTCGCTCATCGGAGGGGCTCCCGGATCGGTGACGGTACGGGGGACTCGGGAATTGTGCCGCCTCAGTGCGACATTTGTGGACAAGATCTAATTCTGTCGGTACGAGCCGTTATGGTCGTCGGCGCTGGAGACACCGTCGTTCCCCGGAGGAAGCCATGACCGTCAAGCACGTGAAGCCGCCGCTCAGGGTGGTGCTGGTGGACGTCAACGCGGAGGTGGTGCAGGCGTGGCTGGCCGCGTTCGCCGACACACCCGGGATCGACATCCACAAGGGCTCGATCCTCGACGAGCACGTCGACGCCTGGGTCAGCCCCACCAACTCCCGCGGCCTGATGAACGGCGGGGTCGACGCGGTCATCAAGCGGCACCTCGGGGCGGGCATCCAGCTGCGCGTCCAGCGGGCGATCCGCGACCGGTTCGGCGGGTCACTGCCGGTGGGCGGCGCCGTGTGCGTGAAGTCCGGGGCGACCAACCCGAAGTTCCTCATCTCGACGCCGACGATGGTGCCCTCGGCGCAGAACGTGAGCGATACCCTCAACGTCGCGCTGGCCTGCGCCGCCGCGTTCCAGGCCATCCACATGCAGAACGCCGATCAGCCGGGCTCGATCACGTCGGTGGCGCTGGTCGGGATGGGCGCGGCGACGGGCCAGGTGCCGCCGCGCGTGTGCGCCAACCTGATGTGGACCGGCTACACCCTCTTCAACGACCACCGTTTCCCCGACTACGACGAGCTGCGCAAAACCGTCCTGGAGCAACTCGGCGACATCGACAGCCGCCCCGAGGAGCGCGTGCGCGTCAAGCCGCCCGCGAGCCGGGCGCGCGGCTGACACGAACCGGCCCGCGGGGCGGTGCGGAACGCGGGCTCAGTCCGCCGACAGCGGGACCGTGACGCCGCTGAAGGTGTTGGCGGACGCGTCCGCCACGGTGACCGGGCCGTCGGTCCGGATGCCGAAGTGGTCGTTCGCGATCGCGTTCCCACTGACCTTGATGGTCAGCGGACCCACGGACGTGACGAGCACCCCGGTGGTCTGATCGCCCTTGGCGTTGTTCGTGCCGATGGTGTTCGCGCCGCCGATGACGTTGCCGCTGAAGTCCTGGCCGGCGGCCAGGCTTCGCACGGTCACCCCGGCGCCGGCGTTGCCGCTGACGATGTTGCCCCGCACGGTGTTGCCGTGCACGGACCCGCCGGCCGACGACGACGTCAGCGTCACCCCGCCGCCACCGTTGCCGGTGACGGTGTTGGTCTCGATCGTGGTGCCGTACACGCCGGCCTTGCCGCGGCCGGCGAGGAGGATGCCGTCGCCGAGCGGGTTGTCCTGCACGGAGTTGCCGGTGACCACGTTGTCCGCGGCGGGTCCCGTCTCGTCGCTGACGACGATTCCGGAGGTGTTGCCGCGGCTGGCGTTGTTCACCACCTTCGAGCGCGAGCTGCCCATCAGGTGGATGCCGTTCCGGTTGTTCAGCACCACGTTCCCGACGACGGAGGCGCCGTCGACGCCCCTGACGAGGATGCCGTCGCCTGCGGCGTTCTGCACCGTGAAACCGGTCACCGTGACGCCGGGGGCGTCGACCTCGATGCCGCTCGACCGGCCGGTGGCGTCGAGGACGACGTTGCCGTTCACCTCGAGCGAGAGCGGCTTGGTGACGGCGACGGCCTCCTTGTAGGTGCCGCCGCAGACGACGACCCGGCCGCCCGAGGCGACCGCGCGGACGGCAGCACCGATCGAGCGGAACTTGGCGGTCCCGCAGGAGGTGTTCGCCCCCGTGTCGGTGCCCGCCGGAGACACGTACACCGTCTGCGGGGCGGGGGGCGCCTGCGGGAGGGAGAAGGCGTACAGCTTGTCGTTCGAGCCGTCGAACGGGAACCCCATGGCGAGCGTCTGGTAGCCGGAGCCCCAGTAGAGCGAGCCGTCGACGATGGCCGGGCCGCCGACCACGGAGCCGCCGCTGGGGAAGGACCACCTGACGGTGCCGGTGGCGCCGTCGAGTGCGTACATGTTGTCGCCCTCCGGGCCGAAGGTGCCGCCGTACAGCACGCCGTTCGCGGCGGAGACGAAGCTGAAGACAAGCCCGCCCTGCGGGTCGGCCGTCTGCCAGAGGATCTTGCCGGTGGCGGCGTCGAGAGCCGCCCAGAAGCCCGCCTTCGTGGTCGTCTTCACGCCGGTGGCCGAGGTGATCGTGGTCTCGACCCCGTCGGAGTTGGTGACGGCGGCGTAGATGCGGCTGCCGTCCGTCGCGGCACCCCACTCCAGACCGCCGGCCAGGCCGCCGGGGCCGACCACCGTACGCCAGACGATCTCACCCGTGGCCGGGTCGAGCGCCCAGTAGATGCCGCTCTTCTGGCCGACGCCGAGCAGGTCGGTCGGCTTGCCGTCGATCACCGTGGTGAACAGGCCGGGCGCGGACCCGAAGTCGAAGTCGGGGCCGAACTGCTGGTCGCCCGTCCATGTGTCTGCCGTCAAGGTGTGCGTCGCCCACCTGATCGCGCCGGTCTCTCCGTCGAAGGCGATGACGGCGTCGATGTGGTTGTCGGGCGACGGCTGTTCACAGCCCGTCTCGTCCGGCTTGGTGCATACGCCCTCCGGGGTCGTGTAGTTGTTGCCGGTTGCGGCGTAGACGAGGCCGGTCTTCTGGTCGACCGCCGGGGTGCTCCCCCAGATGGCGCCCCCGGTGTAGCCCTCCGGCACGGTGTACGTCTTCCACAGCAGTTTGCCGGTGGCCGCGTCCAGGGCCACCATGCTGCCTCGGAACGTCGGTTCCTCGGCCAGCGCCTCCGACTTGGAGGACACGCCCACGTACACGACGCCGTCCGACACCACCGGAGAGCCGGTGATCATCGCGGCGGGGGTGTCGTCGACGACGGTGCTCCAGCGCCGTTCACCGGTGATCGCGTCCACGCCGAAGACGCGCGCGCCCGACAGGGTGGGGCTCTGCAACCCGCCGTCCCCCAGCACCAGCAGGCCGTTCCAGTACGCCGGGCCCGACCGCGACACGTCGCCCTTGACGCCCGTGTAGTCGCTGACCGGCCTCGTCCACAGCGCGCGACCGGTGGCCGCGTTGACCGCGTTCAGGTTTCCACCCCAGTCGGGCGCGTAGACCACGCCGTTGACGACCGCCGGAGTGGCCGAAACACTTCCTCCGGCCGTGAACGTCCACCGGTTGCGCAACGTCCCCACGTTGCCCGCCCCGATCGCGGTCTCCGTCGCCGCGTAGTGCGTGTTCGCGGCGTTCTGCCCGGCGGACGTCCAGTCCGCCACCACGGGAACCCCGCCCACAGCCGCTTCGGCGCTCCCTGGCAGGGCCAGGGCGGCCCCTGCCAGCGCCAGGCTCGCCGTCAGCCTGCGCAGCCGTCCCCGCCGGGTCCGGCTCATTGTCGTCACTTGCGCTTCCCCCTCAAGATCGTGCGATGTGCGGGAGGTAGTAGAGCGCAAAGGTTGGCGAAATGTCCGCGTATTTCTACCTTGTCGGGCCTGGTCCGGAGGAACGCGTACGCACCAAGCCGCCCGCGCGGCTGACGCGAACCGGTTCGTGGTAGGTACTCTCGCCATGGAGTTCTTCTGTCATCACCGCGATCGGCCCGACTCCACAGCGCTGCGACACGAGCTGGTGGAGGAGCACTGGTCCTACATGGACCGGTACGCGGCCCAGCTGATCGCCCGTGGCCCGACCCTCATCCGCGAGAGCGGCACGGCCACCGGCAGCGTGCACATCGTCGACCTGCCGGATCCCGCCGCCGCGCGCGCGTTCGCCTTCGACGAGCCCAACTACCAGGCCGGCGTGTACCGCGACGTGATGCTCCGCCGATGGCGCAACGTTCTGGGACGCACCATGGGGGATTTCCCCGGCGGGCGAGAGGGCGGCAACCTTTATCTGGTGCTGGGCCTCGGCTCCGGGCAGGCCGCCGACCTCGTCCCGCCGCCCGACCAGGACGACCTGATCGCGTACGGGCCGCTGCTGTCCGACGACGGCGCCACCTGGCTCGGGACGGCGCTGCTGATGCGGGCGCCGGACCCGGACGCGGCACGCGCCGTCCTGACCGTGGACCGGTACGCCGCCATCGAGGTCCACGACTGGGAGTTCGGCGGACGGCGGTGACGATGCCGTCCCGCAGGGGGCGGCGTCAACCAGCCGGGACCCAGCAGCGGGCGGGAAGGGCCGTCTCTTCTCCGGCCTCCACGTGCCAGGCGTTGCGGTCGGGAAGGACGCTCACGACGTCGTGCAGCCGGGTGCCCACGTAGTGGAGGGCGACGCCGTCCTCGGTCGCGTAGCCGGCGGGGAGCTGTCCTTCGCGGACGAACCGGCGGAAGCTCGACCTGCGGGGCTGGTCGCCCAGGTCGTCGTGGACCCCGTTGCTGAACGGCAGGAACCCCAGCCCGTCGTCCAGCGCGTCGAGCTCGTCGCCGAAGGAGTCGGTGACGCCGCCCCGGTGCCAGCAGAGACTGCCCGCGCTCTGGCCGGCCAGCACGACGCCGTTCTCCCAGCACTCGCGGAGGATCTCGTCGAGCCGGTGCGCCCGCCAGACCGCGAGCAGGTTCACCACGCTCCCACCGGAGACGAAGATCACGTCCTGGGCGAGAAGGTGCGCCCGCACGTCGGCCACGTTCGGCTGCGTGAACAGCTGGAGGTGCGACAGGTCGCCGCCGAACGTCGCGGCCCGCGCCATCCAGCCGTCGATGAACTCCCGCGAGTCGCCGACCGCCGTCGCGATGAGGCACACCCTGGGCCTGCGCACGTCGGCCAGACGCATGGCCTGCCAGATCTGCACGCCGACATGCCGGAAGCCCTCCGGCGGATTCAGCACCCCTGAGCAGGCCAGGATCTGCGGCTCCCGGCTCACGGAAGGAGCGCCTGGACGAGCGAGGCGGCGGTGGCCCGCAGCCGCTCGGGGTCCTGGTAGACGCGCTCCATCACGACGATGCCGCGCGTCATGGTGATCAGTACGCGGGCCGCCTCCTCCGGCGGGATCGCGAGCCGGGAACGGGCGTCCTCGGCCGAGATCCGTTCGAGCAGCAGCCGCTCCATCCCGTCGATCAGCTCGCGCAGCGCGGCGCGGATGCGTTCGCCCTCGGCCTTGGTGTCGATCGCGGTCTTGGTCGACAGGCAGCCGCGGGTGGGCTCGCCCGTGGTCATGGACGTGATGGTGAAGTCGAAGAAGTCGCGCAACGCCCGGGCTACGTCGGGGTGGCCGAGCGTGCGGGCCGCCTCTGCCAGGAACTCCTCGGCGTAGCCCTCGAAGACGCGCAGGAACAGCGTCTCCTTGTCGCGGTAGGCGTTGTAGAGCGAGCCGCGCAGCACTCCGGAGGCGGTCGCGATGTCCTGCATCGAGGTCGCGCCGTAGCCCTTGAGCCAGAAGACGTCGCGGGCAC
Organism: Nonomuraea aridisoli; assembly: GCF_003236395.1. Taxonomy (GTDB): domain Bacteria; phylum Actinomycetota; class Actinomycetes; order Streptosporangiales; family Streptosporangiaceae; genus Nonomuraea; species Nonomuraea aridisoli. The sequence continues at coordinate 23,544 of NZ_POUD01000047.1, forward strand.
GCTCGAGGGTGCGCCGTTCATCGAATTGCCGCTGTCCGACCATGACACCGAGCCTACGGCTTGTTTGACACCTTCGTCAAAGTATGCCAGCCTGACGAATATGTCAGGGGTGTCAAAGATGCCCTTCCACCTGGCCGTTCGCCATATCCAGGAGCCTACGATGAGCTCTTCCCATCTTGATCTGCAAGGCCGCCGCACCCTGGTCACCGGGGCGGGCAGCGGCATCGGCCGCGCGCTCGCACTCGAACTGGCCGCCCGCCGCGGCCACGTGGCGCTGGCCGGTCGCCGCCCGGGCCCGCTCGCCGAGACCGCCGCCATGGTCACCGAACGCGGCGGCACCGCCCACACGATCACCACCGACCTCACCGCCGGAGGCGAGCCCGAGCGCGTGGTCCGCGCGGCCGCCGCGGCGCTCGGCGGCCTCGACGTCCTGGTCAACAACGCCGGGAACGTCCGGGCGGCGGCGCTGGAGGACATCGACGTGGCCGACATCGAGGCCATGATCAGGCTCAACCTGCTCGCCCCGATCCTGGCCACCCGGGCGGCGCTGCCGTACCTGCGGGAGGCCGGCGCGCGGCACGGGAACGCCGCGCTCGTCGGCATCGCCTCGGCCTCCGGCCTGGTCGGCAGGCCGTTCTACGCGCCGTACGCGGCCACCAAGGCCGGGCTCACCCGCTTCGACGAGGCGGTCCGGCGCGAGCTGTACGGCAGCGGCGTGCACGTCGCCACCGTCTACCCGGGCCCCGTCGACACGCCCATGATGGCGACCACCCAGGCCGGCGCGGACCTCGGCTACGACCTGCGCCCCGTGGACGTGGTCGCGGCCGAGATCATGCAAGGGCTCGAACGCCGGCAGATCGACGTCAACACCCAGACGCCCGAGCGCCGCAAGATGGAGGAACTCAACGCCCGCGACCCGCTGGCCGTCGACGCCTCCATCGGCGCCAGGCTCGCCGAGCTGCGCGCCGCCGTCAGCACACACCGCAGCATCTAGACAACGGCGCCGCCGTTCTGTCACCATTTCACCCATGATCACGTTTGGAGGCGACGCCGCCTCTCTCCGGTGAGCGCCATGGTGCGGCACGAAGCCGCCGCGATCCGCGAACAATGGCTGGGCCACGCGCTCTCGACGCGCCCCGCCGACCGTCCGGCCGCCGAAGCGGCCATCTCCGGGCTCTACCGCCTGATCGGCCTGTCCCCGCCGCGGTTCCACTGGGTCGCCTCACCGGCCGCCGCCGTGGAGACGATGCCGCCGGGGGCGGCCCACTCCGAAACCGTCCAACGCCTTGACGCCTGGCCGGTGCCGACCCGGCTGCGCGCGCTCAGGGCCGAGCTGTGCGCGGCCGTCGACCTGCGGATCGAGCGCGAACGGCAGCCGATCGCCCAGGAGCTCTACCGGCTGCTGTGGCTCCCGCTCGTCCAGTCGATCAACGCCTGCCTCCTGCCGGCGCTCGACCGCACCCACCCCAGCCGCTGGTACGAGACCCAGTACGTCTCCTGGATCGCCCACTACGACGCCCTGCGCCGCGTCGCCGGGGTGTCGTTCACCGCCGGGCAGCTCCACCAGCTCGGGCTGTGGGCACGCGTGGCGGCGTCGGCTCACTGGTGGTGGCCCAGACAGCACGTCTGCGTCGTCTCGGAGCGGCCCGTCGCCCTGCACACGGAGGAGCACGGCGCCCGGCTGCACAACCCGGACGGCCCCGCCATCCGGTACGCCGACGGCTGGCAGGTCAACGCCCTGCACGGCACCCGGGTGCCCGCCTGGGTGCTCACCGATCCGACCCCCGAACGCATCGCCGACGAGCCGAACGTCGAGGTCAGGCGGTGCGCGATCGAGCGCCTCGGCTGGAGCGCGTACGTCGAGCGGGCGGGGCTGCGGCTGGTCGCCCGCGCGCCCGACCCCGGCAATCCGGGCTTCGAGCTGCGGCTCTTCGACTCGGGCGGGAGCAGCAGGGTGCTCCTGGCCGTCAACGGTTCACTCGAACGCGACGGGAGCCGCAGGCAGTACGGCCTCACCGTGCCCCCGTATTTCGGCGACCCGGTCGCCGCCGCCGGCTGGACCTACGGGTTGTCGGCCGAGCAGTACTCCCGGCTCCTGCGCAGAACCTGAAGGTGATCTCATGACTGACATGTCCGTGCTCGACCAGGTCGAGCAGTCGTTGCACATCCCCGTCCTCGACGGCCTGCAGGCCCAGGGCGACCTCATCGTCATCCCCGTCCCCGGCGAGATCGACCAGACCGGCGCCCGCCACGTGCCCCCGGAGGGCGTCGAGCTGCTGCGCGGCGGCGCCGGAGGCAACACGCACCTGCTCGTCGCCGAGCCGGGCACGTGCCGCTGGACGCCACGCCGCCCGCACTGGCAGGACCTCGGCGCGTTCACCGCCTCGGCACCGGTCTACCTGCTGCACCCGGAGCACGGCGCGCTGGGCTGCGCCCCCGGCACGTACGTGGTGCGGCGCCAGCGCGAGCACGAACGCGGCGGCTCGCGGCTGGTCGCCGACTGAGGGCCTAGCCGAGCCCGTGGGCCTCGGCCAGCAGCTCGGCGGAGCGCATCCACACCTTCCTGTCGGGCGCGGAGAAGGCCACGATCAGCTCGTCCGCCCCGGCGTGGCCGGCGAACCAGTCGATGTACGCCTTGACCTCGCCGGGGTCGCCCACGGCGGAGTATTTCGCCATCTGAACGATCTGCTGACCGGCCGGCGACTGGAGGATCATGTCGGCCTCCTCGGTCGTGAACGTGCGCCCCCGGCCGAGGAACTTCGTCACCCGCTGCCGCTTGGAGGCCAGGAACTGCTCCTGCGCCTCCTCGCCGGTGTCGGCCGCGATCACGTTGAGCGCCGCGATGACGTACGGCTTGTCGAGCTGGGCCGACGGCTTGAACTCACGCCGGTAGAGCGCGACCGCCTCCTCCAGCGCGCCGGGCGCGAAGTGGGAGGCGAACGCGTACGGCAGGCCGAGCGTGGCGGCCAGCTGCGCGCCGAACAGCGAGGACCCGAGGATGTACAGCGGCACGTCGGTGCCCTTGCCGGGGGTGGCGTGCACACCGGGGATCAGCGTCTCGCCCGTGAGGTAGCCCTGCAGCTCCAGCACGTCCTGCGGGAAGGAGTCGGCCGACGACGGGCTGCGGCGCAGCGCGCGCATGGTGTTCTGGTCGCTGCCGGGAGCCCGGCCGAGGCCGAGGTCGATGCGCCCGGGGTGAAGCGTCTCCAGCGTGCCGAACTGCTCGGCGATGGTCAGCGGGGAGTGGTTGGGCAGCATGACGCCGCCCGATCCGAGGCGGATCGTCCGGGTGTGCGCGGCCACGTGGGCGATGAGCACGCTGGTCGCCGACGAGGCGATGCTGTCCATGTTGTGGTGCTCGGCGTACCAGATGCGCAGGTAGCCCAGCTCCTCGGCACGCTGGGCCAGCGCCACGCTCGCGGCGAAACTCTCACCCGCCGTCTCGCCCTCGCCGATGTGCGCCAGATCAAGGATGGACAGCGGCAGAGCCATGTGTACGCGCCTTTCGCAAGAGCCGGTTCGACCTGGCATATGCCAACAGCCGAGCCCGCGCCCTTATTTCACGCCGTCGGCTTTCACGTCGTCGGCGAGGCACGCCTCGAAGACGGCGGTCAGCCGTTCGATGTCGGCCGGGGTCGCCTTCTGGGGGCCGACGCGGCGGCGCATGGCGCCGATGCCCAGGAAGACCGAGGCGGCCATGCGGGCCCGAGAGGCCGCGTCGCGCCCGGAGAGCTTGGCCTCCAGCGGGCTGAGCACCGCCGTGATCATGCGCTCACGGGCGGCCGCCTCCACCTCGGGATGACCGGCGAACCGTTCGAGCGTGCGCAGGATGGGGCTCTCTGGCGGGTGTTGCATGCGTTCGGCCGCCCATACGGCCAGCCGGCGCGGCAGCCACTCGCCGTCGTCCTCGAAGAGGCTGGCGAAGGTCGGCTCACCCTGCAGCACGGCGGCGAAGAGGCCGGCCTTGGAGCCGAAGTAGCGCCCGACGAGCGCGATGTTGGCATCGGCCTCGGCCGCGATCATGCGCACGGTCACCTGTTCGTAACCGTGCTCGCTGAAGAGCTCGCGTGCGGCCTGGAGGATCCGCTCCCGGGTGGCCTCGCGGTCGCGCGGCCTGGCCTCAGTCACCTGGGGACTCATGCCCGCACTCTACTCAACGAACCCCTGACTTACCGCGCGGCTAGTAAACGGTCGTATACTCAATCCGGCTCAATGTGTGAGAAGGGGATGTGGTGTCTTGGTAGCCCAAGCGCAGGCCGCATCCCCCGCGAGGCGGCAATACACCCACCGCGAAATCCTCGAGGTCATGTCCGGGCTCATGCTCGCCATGCTCACGTCGATGATTTCGACCTCGGTGGTAGGCACGGCGCTGCCGACGATCGTGGGGGAGCTTGGCGGTCAGGACCAGTACTCATGGGTCGCGAGCGCGACCATGCTGACGATGACGGTGTCCACGCCGTTGTGGGGCAAGCTGTCCGACCTGTTCGGGCGCAAGCTGCTCTTCCAGACCGCTCTTGGGTTGTTCGTCGCGGCGTCCCTGGTGGCGGGCCTGTCCCAGAACATGGGGCAGCTCATCGCCGCCCGTGCCGTCCAGGGCCTCGGCGTCGGCGGTCTGTCGGCCCTGTCGCAGGTGATCCTGGGGGACATCGTCTCCCCGCGCGAGCGCGGCCGCTATTCCGGCTACATGGGCGCCGTGTTCGGCATCTCCACCGTGGCGGGGCCGCTGCTGGGCGGCTTCATCGTGGACGCCGACTGGCTCGGCTGGCGCTGGTGTTTCTACGTGGTCGTGCCGTTCGCCCTGGTGGCGTTCCTGGTGATCCAGCGGGTTCTGCGACTTCCCCCGGTCAAGCGGAACACCTCGATCGACATCTGGGGCGCCACGACCATCACGGCCAGCGCGAGCGGCCTCATGCTGCTGCTGACGCTCGGCGGCACCGAGTTCGAGTGGAACTCGTTCTGGACGTACGCGCTGTCGGCGTTCACCCTGCTCATGCTCGCCGGGGCGGTGCTGTCGGAGCGGACCGCGCGCAACCCGATCCTGCCGCCGCGGCTGTTCCGCAACCGTACGTTCGTGCTGACCAGCCTCGCCTCGCTGTTCGTCGGCATGGCGATGTTCGGCGCGATGATCTACCTGCCGCAGTACCTGCAGATCGTCAAGGGCCTCAGCCCGACGAACTCGGGCCTGATGACGCTGCCCATGGTGTTCGGGCTCTTCCTGTCCGGCGTGATCTCCGGCAAGATCGTCACGGACACCGGCAAGTGGAAGATCTTCCCCGTCGCCGGCATGTTGCTGGTGGCCCTGGGGCTCTTCCTGCTGTCCCGGCTGCACGTCGACTCCAGCCAGTGGGTCATCGGCTTCGACGTGGCGATCCTCGGCATCGGGCTCGGCATGTCGATGCAGATGCTCATCCTGGCCGCCCAGAACGGCTCGGGGCTGCGCGACATGGCAGCCACCACCTCCGGTGTGTCGTTCTTCCGGTCCCTCGGCGGCGCCGTGGGCGTGGCGGCCTTCGGCGCGATCCTGAACAACCGGCTCAAGGCCGAGATGGCCGAGATGCTCAAGGACGCGCACATCGCGCTGCCCGGCGGCGGGGACGTCAAGCTCGGCAGCCCCGACGCCATCCAGCACCTGCCCGGGCCGATCAAGACCATCGTGCTGGAGTCGTTCACCCGGGGCCTGGAGACCGTGTTCCTGGTGGGCGTGCCCATCGCGCTGCTCGGTTTCCTGGCCGCGCTCTTCCTGAAGGAGCTGCCGCTGCGCGGCAGCAGCACGCCCACCGCGCCCGCGCCGAAGCCGCTCAGCAAGGACGACCTGGTCCTGGCCGGTCTGCTGCTCGAACTCATCGCCCAGCGCGTCGAGCGGGTGAACGGCGAGCGCTCCGCGCTGCTCACCGCGGTCGCCAAGATGGCGCCGCCCGACGACCGCCCCGAACGCGAACGGGCCAGGACGGTGGCGCAGACCGTCCTGCGGCCCACGTCACGGGCGCTGATCGCGCAGGCTTCGCCACCAGAAAAAGACCTCGTATCAGGAGGAATCTCTTAATGATTCGCAAGTTCGTAGGCGCGGTCGCCGCAGCCCTGGCCGTGCTGGCCGGACTGTGGCTGATGATCGCGCCCTTCGCCCTCGGTACGCAGCCCGAGGACGCCGACTGGACGGACGCCACCACGACCGAGTTCTTCACCGGTCTCGGCGTGGCCGTCGTCGGCCTCCTGGGCGTGATCGCCTTCGTGCTGGCCATCTACGAGACCTTGGTGGTGCGCGGACTGGTGGTGCCGAAGCCCAAGGCGGAGCCCGAGCCGGAGCCCGAGCCCGCCCCCGCGCCGCCGCAGGCGTCCTCCGCCGAGCTGGCCAGCCTGCTGGCGCCGCTGGTCGAGGCGCTGCGTGAAGACTTGAACACCCCCTCGCGCCCCGGCGGCGAGCACCGCCAGAACGGCAGGGGTTCCCTGGTCGGAGTGGAGGAGACCCGATGAGAGCAAAAGTGGGCGTCACCGCCCTGGCCCTGCTGTTCCTCGGCGGCCTCTGGCTGGTCGCCGCGCCGTTCGCGGTCGGCTACCAGCCGCGCGGCGACGAGTACGCCGACGCGACCGTCAACGACCTGTGGGTCGGCGGCGGCCTCGCCGGGCTCGGGTTCGTGGCCCTGGTGATCTACGCGGCCGACGCGCTGCGCGAACTGGCCTCCCGCGGCAAGCACGCGGACGTCTGACCCGGGACGTGCCGTGTTCGGCATCGGCGAGGACCCCCGATGGGAACCGGCGTCAGGCCGGCGCCCCAGCGGGCGGTTCGAGATCGGCAAGGACGGAGCCGGCCTGCTCGTCGTGGGCTTCGACGGGTCGGGCCCGAGCCGCAACGCGCTCGCGTACGCGGCCGGGCTCGCCCGCCGGGACGACGCCGCGCTGCTCGTCGCCTTCGTCGAGTCGCTCAACAGCGCCACCCTGTGGTTCTTCGCCGGGTCGCCGGTCATCCCCGACTCGGCCACCGACCTGCGCGACGACCTGCGCGAGGAACTGCGCGGCGCCGCGGTCCCGTGGGCGTACGTGAGCATGCGGGGGGACGCGGCCCGCGAGCTGGAGACGCTGGCGAGCACGTACATGGCGGACGCGATCGTGGTGGGGCGCTCGCGTTCGCCGTGGCGGCACTCGGTGGCCTCGAAGCTCGCCAAACGGGCCCGGCGTACGGTCCTGATAGTCCCCTGACCTGGCCGGACGTCGCGTATGGTGGCTAGATGAAACGTTCAGCCGCCCTGGCGTTCGCGGTCATCGCGTCCGTTGCGTGCGGCGCGGCGAATCCGGCCGCCGCACCACCCGCGACGTCCGCGCCCGCGGCGCCGCAATCACCGACACCCGAGCCGTCAGCCGAGCGGACGACCGGCTCGCCGACCACCGCGACGCCGAGCCCGACGGCTCCGCCCGAGTTCACCGCGAAGGTCTCGCGGGTCTCGCGCGACCGGCTGCCCTACTCCTGGCGGCCCGGCTGCCCGGTTCACTACCGGGATCTGCGCCTGGTCACGCTGACCTACTGGGGCTTCGACGACAAACCGCACACCGGCGAGCTCGTCGTGCGCAAGACCGTCACCGACGACATCGTCACCGTCTTCAGGAAGCTCTACGACTGGCGCTGGCCGATCTACCAGATGAAGCTGGTCGACGCCTACAAGGCCGACGACTTCGACTCCATCGACGCCAACAACACCTCGGCCTTCAACTGCCGCCAGGCGACCGGTTCGACCAGCTGGTCCAACCACGCGTACGGTGAGGCCATAGACATCAATCCGCGCCAGAACCCATATGTCACCGCGGACGGCGACACCGCCCACGACAATGCCAGAAAGTTCACTGAACGCCCGACAAAGGGTAAAGGTGTGATCAATCCTGGGGACAAGGTCGTCAAGGCCTTCGCCCAGGTCGGCTGGGAGTGGGGCGGCTACTGGTCCGGCACCAAGGACTTCCAGCACTTCAGCAAGGGCGGAGGCTGAGAGGACGCGCTCATGGCTGTTCAGGACGGCGACGGCTGGACCGAATGCGCCCAGGGTCACCGGCATTGGGGCATCCACGGTGCCTCAGGGCTGCTGCTCGTCCACCATGACGAGGTCGGCACGCCGTACGTGCTCATGCAGAAACGTTCCTGGTGGAGCCACCACGGCGGCACCTGGGGGCTGCCCGGCGGAGCACGCGACAGCCACGAGGACGCCGTCGCCGGCGCGCTGCGCGAGGCCCGCGAGGAGGCCGCGCTCGGCGGCGACGGATTCCGGGTGCAGGGCGTCTACCTCGACGACCACGGAGGGTGGGCGTTCGAGACGGTGATCGCCGAGTCGCACGAGCTGCTCGCCGCGGCGCCCGCCAACAGCGAGAGCACCGAGATGCGCTGGCTGCCGCTGCCCGAGGTCGCCGAGCGCCGCCTGCATCCGGGCTTCGCCGCCACCTGGCAGCACATCCAGGGCGCCATCAAGCCGGAGACCATCGTGCTCGACGTGGCCAACATCGTCGGCGCGCGGGCCGAGCACGGCTGGTGGCGCGACCGCCTGGGCGCGGCCACCCGGCTGCTCCACGACGTGGCCGGCCTCCGGCTGGAACACCCGGTGCTGGCGCAGTGGTACCCGCGGATCGTGGCGGTCGTCGAGGGCGCGGCCAGGAGCGCCCCCGACGTGCCCGGCATCCAGGTCGTCGCGGCCACCGGCAGCGGCGACGACGCCATCGTCGACGTCGTACGCCGGGCCAAGCCGTGGGAGCGCGTCCTCGTCGTCACCGCCGACCGGGCGCTCAAGGACCGGGTGGCCGAGCTGGGCGCCGAGACCGCCGGCCCCAAGTGGCTGCTGGCGAAGCTCGGCTGACCGTACCTCCTCGCCACCACAGCCGCTATCGTGGTTTCCGCACACGGGAGGGTTCGCATAGTGGACGAGTGCAGCCGCCTTGAAAGCGGCCAGGTCAGCGATGGCCTCGTGGGTTCGAATCCCACACCCTCCGCTCACTCGCGCAGGGCGGTGAAACCGTCGCCCACGCTGGCGGCCAGCTGCAGGTAGGCCTCGCGCGTCGGCTCCTGGAGGCGGTCGAGGTCGATCTCCGCGCCCTCCTCCAGATGCGGGTCGTACGGCACCCGCACCACCGCGCGGCACCTCGCGGCGAAATGGGCCTCCAGCTTCTTGATGTCGACCGCCGACTTCGACCGGGGCCTGACGCTGCACAACACCACGGTGGCGTTCTTCACCAGGTCGCCGTAGTGGTGGGCCTCCAGCCAGTCGAGCGTCGCCGAGGCCGCCCGCGCACCGTCCACCGACGGCGAGCTGACCAGCACGATCTGGTCGGCCATCCCGAGCACGCCGCCCATGGCCGAGTGCAGCAGGCCGGTGCCGCAGTCGGTGATGCAGATGGAGTAGAAGTTCTCCAGCACCTCGGCGACGGCCTGGTAGTCGGAGCCGCTGAACGCCTCCGAGACCGACGGGTCGCGGTCCGAGGCCAGCACCTCCAGCCGTGAGGGGGCCTGCGAGGTGAACGCCCTGATGTCGACGTACCTCTTGACCTGCTCGCGCTCGTTGAGCAGGTCGCGCACGGTCGCCGAGGTCTCCAGGACGAGCTTGTCCGACAACGTCCCGCGGTCGGGGTTGGCGTCGACGGCGATCACGCGGTCGCCGCGCACCTGCGCCAGCGTGGCGCCCAGGCCGACCGTGGTGGTGGTCTTGCCCACGCCGCCCTTCAGGCTCAGCACGGCGACGCGGTGGTGGCCGGTGGTGACGGGGGTGCGGGCCCTGTTGATCAGCTCGCGGCGGCGGCGCACCTCCGGCGCCTCGCCCGGCTTGATCCAGCCGCCGGACGCCTTGTACACCAGGCGTCGCCAGCCCTTGGCGGGGGCGTTACGGCGTCCGCGCAGCAGGGTGTCGGGGTCGAGGCTGTCCACGGTCGGCCGGCCGGTGACCGGGGGCCGCGGCGGGGCGTTGAACACGTGGACGGGCGCCGGGCGGTGGCGCGGCGGCGTCGCCGGGATGTCCCGGTCGGCGGGCCGCCACTCGGGCTGCTCACTCGGCCGCGGGCGCTCGCCCGGGCGCTCGGTCGACTCGGCCTGGTCCGGAGACTGCTGCGGACGTTCCTGTGCTTCCACCGGCTCTGGCCGCTCCTGCGGCCCCGTCCACTCGGGACGTTCCTGTGCTTCCACCGGCTCTGGCCGCTCCTGCGGCCCCGTCCACTCGGGACGCTCCTGCGGATCCGCCCACTGCGGCCGTTCCTCCGCGCCCGTCCACCCGGGGCGCTCCTGCGGCCCTGTCCACTGCGGGCTCTCCTCCGGGCCCGTCCACTGCGGGCGCTCCTGGGGCGGCTCGGGCCACGGGGAACGTTCCCGCGGCTCGGGCTCCGGCGCGGCGGCGGCCGGCCACTGCGGCGGGTCCGTGCGCGGCAACGTCTCGGAGGACTCCGCCCACTGCGGCGGCTGCGGCGGCTCGGCCGGGCGCTCCTCCTCGGGCTCCGGCCGCTCCGGCCACTGCGGGACGCGCGGCTGGGTCTCGCCCCACGAGGTCCGCTCGCCGTCGTCCCCATCCGCCGGGGCCGGCTTGTCGCCGAACCACGACCGCCCCTCGATCTCCTCGGGCTGCTCGGCGGCGGGCTTCGGCGGCGTGAACGACAACCGGTAGGTGTCGGTGTCGTCCGGCCGCGGCAGCGGCTTCAGCGGCGCGAGGAACGCGTCGTCGGAGGAGCTCTGCGGCGCGAGCTCCTCCCTGGCGACCGCGCGGGTCTCGTCGGCGTCCTCGGCGACGTCCTCCCCGGGCTCGGGCGCGAGGTCGTGCACGGACTCGGCCGCGGCCCGGAACAGCGGCGGTGCCGGCGTCTCTGGCGGGGTCACCAGCCGCCAGGGGTCCTTGGGGTACGGCGAAGCCACCGGCTCGTCCGCCGACGCGGAAGGGGCGCCGACGGAGACCGGCGTCGTCTCCTCCGTCTCCTTGATCGCGTCGAGCCAGGCCAGCTGTTCCTCGAGAGATTCTTCTCGATCGTGTCTTGCCACCGTGTTCCCCCTCGGGTGGGTCTAAAGGGGCAGCAAATACCTTGCAGGGTAACGCCATCACTTACCGTGCAGCCCGGCAACTCACCACTTCTTTGCCCGGCTACCGTGGTTCACATGCGAGCCATTGAGATCGCCGAGCCCGGCGGACCTGAGGTGCTGAAGTGGCGCGAGGTGCCCGACGCCCGCGTGGAGCGAGGAGACGTCCTCATCGACGTGACCGCCTCGGCGGTCAACCGCGCGGACGTCCTGCAACGTCAGGGCTTCTACGACCCGCCTCCCGGCACGTCCCCCTATCCCGGGCTGGAGGTCTCGGGGGTGGTGGCCGAGGTCGGGGCCGACGTCGAGCAGTTCAAGCCGGGCGACGAGGTGTGCGCCCTGCTGGCCGGCGGCGGTTACGCCGAGCGCGTAGCGGTGCCCTGGCAGCAGGTCATGCCGGTGCCGGAGCGGGTGCCGCTGCGCGAGGCCGCGGGCCTGCCTGAGGTCGCCTGCACGGTGTGGTCCAACGTCTTCATGATCGGCCGGCTGCGCAAGGGCGAGACGCTGCTCGTGCACGGCGGGGCCAGCGGCATCGGCACGTTCGCCGTCCAGCTCGCCAAGGCGCTCGGCTCCCACGTCGTCACCACCGTCGGCTCGGCCGAGAAGGCCGAGCGGGTCAGGGCGCTGGGCGCCGACGAGGTGATCAACTACCGCGAGGAGGACTTCGCCGACAAGGTGCGCGCCGACGTCATCCTCGACATCATGGGCGCGAAATACCTGGCGGGCAACGTCAAGGCGCTGAAGACCGGCGGCCGGCTCGTCATCATCGGCCTGCAGGGCGGACGCAAGGCCGAGCTCGACCTCGGCGCCATGCTCGCCAAGCGGGCGGCCGTGCACGCGACGACCCTGCGCGCCCGTCCGGTGGACGAGAAGGGCGTCATCGTCCGCAGCGTCGTCGACAACGTCTGGCCGCTGGTCGGAGCGGGTGCCGTGCGTCCCGTGGTGCACGCCGAGGTGCCCATGGCGGACGCCGCCGAAGCACACCGAATGTTGGATTCCGGAGAACACGTCGGCAAGATCCTGCTAGTACGGTGAGTGTTATGAATGCTGAGGACAACAACACCCCCCACATCGTGGTGGTAGGCCCCGACTTCCAAGGTCAGGGCGATAACGGCGAGGAGGATCGCTCGGTCACCAACCTGGTCGAGCAGCCCGCCAAGGTGATGCGCATCGGCAGCATGATCCGGCAGCTTCTGGAGGAGGTCCGCGCGGCCCCCCTCGACGAGGCCAGCCGCAAGCGGTTGAAGGAGATCCACGAGTCCTCCATCAAGGAGCTCGAGGACGGCTTGGCTCCTGAGCTGGTGGACGAGCTGGAGCGCCTGTCGCTGCCGTTCACCGACGACAACGGCACGCCGCCGAGCGACGCCGAGCTGCGCATCGCGCACGCCCAGCTGGTCGGCTGGCTCGAGGGGTTGTTCCACGGCATCCAGACGACGCTGTTCGCGCAGCAGATGGCCGCTCGGGCCCAGCTCGAGCAGATGCGCAGGGCGCTGCCCGGTGTGCCGCAGGGCGAGGAGCAGCGCCCGCCGCACGGCTCCGGCCCCTACCTGTAGAGCTTCTCGATCACCTGCGCGACGCCGTCGTCGTCGTTGGTCGCGGTCACGTGGTCGACCGCCGCCAGCACGTCGGGGTGGGCGTTGGCGACCGCGTACGACGTGCCTGCCCAGCTCAGCATGGGCAGGTCGTTCGGCATGTCACCGAAGGCCACGCTCTGCGCCTGCTCGATCGTGTGCTCCGCGGCGAGCGCGGCCAGAGCGGTCGCCTTCGTCACCCCCTGCGCGCTCATCTCGACGAGCCCCCTGCGCGAGGAATGGGTCGGGGTCACCAGGTGGCCGACGAGCCCGTGCACCATGGCCAGCAACTCGTCGGGGCCCATCCCGGGGTGACGGGCGAGCAGCTTGGCGCACGGACGCCCGGTCAGCGAATCGCCGCCGGACGCCGTGGCGAGGAAATCGGACTCGTGCGCAAAACCGGCTTCATACTCGACCGAAAATGCGAGATCGGGCACGTTCGCTCTTAGCTGAGCGATGACTTCCTCGAGCACCTCCACGGTGATCAGGTGTGATTCCACTATCCGTTCGGTATGCAGGTCGTAGATCAGCGCTCCGTTCGCGCAGATGGCGAGCCCGCGGTGGCGTACGGCGCCCGCGACGCCCCCCATCCACCGGGGCGGACGACCGGTCACGAACACGAGCATGCTGCCGGATTCCTCGACCTGGGCGAAGGCGGCGGCCGTACGGGGAGACACGGTTCCGTCTGTGCGCAAGGCGGTTCCGTCGAGGTCGGTGGCCACAAGACGCGGCGGGGGAAGGCTCTGCATAACAGGTTCTAGTTTGCCTGGTGATGCCGCGCGACAGAAATCTTCGTAGGGACGGGAACACCAACGCGCCAGAATGGTGTTAGATGTGATGGCGTTGTATTAGCTGATCCCGTAGTGAAAACCAGCATGACTTTGTCTGAGCCACCCCGGGAGCTTGCAGTACGACACACCGGGACTCACGAGGTGTGGGTCCCATAGATTCATCATCCTGAGGGAGAGCTTTTATGGCTCAGGGAACCGTCAAGTGGTTCAACGCCGAGAAGGGCTTCGGCTTCATCGCCCCGGACGGCGGTGCGCCGGACGTGTTCGTGCACTTCTCCGAGATCGTCGGCAGTGGCTACCGCAGCCTTGAAGACGGCCAGCGGGTCGAGTTCGAGATCACGCAGGGCCAGAAGGGGCCCCAGGCCTCTCAGGTCCGCTCCATCTGACCTGAAGTAACGGCAAGACAGACCGGGGTTCGCGTCCAGCGGGCTCCGGTCTTTGCATGTCTCAGGCCGATCTCGGTCCGAACCGATCGCGCCGGCGGACCGTCAACCTCTGCATGAGGTACGCCTGGTTATGCCACCCCGTGACCGTCGCCGGGGTGGTCGTGCTGCTGATCAACGATCATCTGCTCAAGCAGACCTGGCCCGGGTTCGTCACGGGCAAGCTCAGCGACGTGGCCGGGCTCCTCGTGGCCCCCGCCCTCCTCGCGCTGTTCCTCCCGCGCCGCGCCGACCTGGCGGCCACCGTGCTGACCGGCGTGGTCTTCGCGGGCGTGAAAACGACGGAGACGGGCGCGGACCTCGCCTCCCAGGTCTGGACCTTCGTGGGCGGCCCTTCGCGCGTCCTGGCCGATCCCAGCGATCTTCTCGCCCTGCCCGCGCTCGCCCTCGCCTGGTGGGTCCGCGAGCGCGGCACCGGCCCGGACCGCCGGCACGTGATGATCGTCACGATGCCGCTGGCCGTCCTCGCCGTCACCGCCGCCTCCGCCGCCCCGGGCGGCCCCGCGGCCGTCGCCGTGCACGAGGAGGACGGCCGGATCACCGTCCGCACCGACGCCTCGGCCGTCTGGTCCTCCGAGGACGGCGGCCGTAGCTGGACCGAGAGACCGGGCGGCCACGACGGCGAGTCCCCGCGCAGCGCCCAGTGCGTGCCCTACCAGGCCACGCGCTGCTACCGGGTGGCCGAGGACCGCATGGCCGTGGAGCAGTCGGACGACGGCGGCCGCACGTGGCGCCCCTCCTGGGCCGCCTCCCCCGACGACCTCGAACGCCTCGGCAGGCTCTACGGCGTCCCGGACGAGTCGTGCGCCGCCGCCTGCGGCCTGGCGTCGGCGGCCCTGGCCGTCCAGCACCGGCCGGAGGGGCACGTCGTGATCGTCGCCAACGGCGTGGCGGGCATCCTCGTCCGCGACCCGTCAGGCGATTGGCGGCAGGTGGGGTGGCCCGGCGCCGAGCCGCCCACGATGGACCTGGTTCTCGAACGGAACGTGGCGCTCTTCCTGGCCGCCTGCATGCTCTTCGGCGGCGTCGGGGCGGGCCTGCGCCGCTACGCGGGCGTCTACACGGGCTTCGCGGCTACCGCCTGTCTGTGCGTGCCGGTGGTCGCCGGCGATCTGTTCAGCCCCGGCGGGTCGCTGCCGTTCCTCATCGACGGCCCGGGGTGGGTGCTCGTCCTCGCCGCCCTGGTCGCGATCCCGGTGAGCACCGTGGGCTGTCTCGTGCTGGCGGTCGCGGGGAACGCGCGCGCCGTGCCGGTCGCCGTCGGGACGCTGGGCGCGCCGCTGGTCTACCTGAGCGTCTACGCGCCCTTCCACGGCTGGGCGCAGGGCACGCCGGACAGCCCTGCGGCGGCCACGGCGCTCGCCGTGCTGCTGACCGCCGTGGTGATGCTGGCGGGCGCCGCCCTGGTGCGGAACGACGCCCGCCGCGCCTACTTGGCGGGCACGAGCACGTCGAGCCCCACGTAGGGGCGCAACGCCTGCGGGACCACCACGGAGCCGTCGGCCTGCTGGTGGTTCTCCAGGATCGCCACGATCCAGCGGGTGGTGGCGAGCGTGCCGTTGAGCGTGGCCAGGTGCTGGGGCTTGCCGTCCTTGTCGCGGTAGCGGACGGCGAGCCGCCGGGCCTGGAACTCGGTGCAGTTGGAGGTCGAGGTCAGCTCTCGGTAGCGGCCCTGGGTCGGGATCCACGCTTCGCAGTCGAACTTGCGCGCGGCCGACATGCCGAGGTCGCCCGCCGCCGTGTCGATGACGCGGTAGGGCACCTCGATCTTGGCCAGCATCTCCTTCTCCCAGGCGAGCAGGCGCTGGTGCTCCTCGTGGGCGTCCTCAGGACGCACGTAGGAGAACATCTCGACCTTGTCGAACTGGTGGACGCGGATGATGCCCCGGGTGTCCTTGCCGTACGAGCCGGCCTCGCGCCGGAAGCAGGACGACCAGCCCGCGTAGCGCAGCGGCAGCTCGTCGGCGGCGAGGATCTCCTGGGCGTGGTAGCCGGCCAGCGACACCTCGGAGGTGCCGACGAGGTAGAGGTCGTCCTCGGGGAGACGGTAGATCTCCTTGTCGTGGGCCACGTGGAAGCCGGTGCCCTGCATGGTCTCCGGCTTGACCAGCACCGGAGTGATCATGGGGACGAACCCGGCCTCGATGGCCTGCTGCATCGCCATGTTGAGCAGGCCGAGCTGCAGCCGCGCGCCGACGCCCTTGAGGAAGAAGAAGCGCGAGCCGGACACCTTGGCGCCCCGCTCCATGTCGATGGCGCCGAGCGCCTCACCGAGCTCCAGGTGGTCCTTCGGCTCGAAGTCGAACGTCCTGGGCTCGCCGTGCGTCTCGAGCACGACGTAGTCGTCCTCGCCGCCGGGCGGGGCGCCCTCCTCGACGATGTTGGGCACGGTCTGGAGCAGCTCGTCGAGCTCGGCGCCCAGTTTCTCCGCCTCGGACTCGGCCGCCTTGACCTGGCCCGCGAGGTCTTTGGCCCGCTGGAGCAGCGCGGCCTTCTCCTCGCCCTGCGCCTTGGAGACCGACTTGCCCATGCTCTTCTGCTCGGCGCGCAGCGACTCGAACGAGGTCAGCGCCGATCGCCGACGCTCGTCGAGGTCGAGCAGCGTGTCGACGACTGAGTCGTCCTCACCGCGGGCACGCTGCGACGCCCGTAGCCGGTCGGGATCCTCACGAAGGGTACGCAGGTCAATCACAAAGAAAAGGCTACCGGCGTACCGACGCGTCCCGCCCCCCTATTCTTCCGTGACGCGCGCCCGCCGCGCCTGGGATGGTGGCGGGTCTCAGAACCGGCCGGTGCGGATGCGCGCCAGCCAGTCGCCCGCCTGGGCGAACTCGGCGTCGGTGGTACCGCGCTTGACCTGCGGTGCGATGCCGTCGGCCCGCGGGTAGCTGCCGAGGAAGCGCACCTCGCCGGCGATGCGGTGCAGCCCCGCCAGCGCCTCGCCGACCCGCGCGTCGGCGGCGTGGCCCTCGAAGTCGAAGTGGAAGAAGTAGCGCCCGATGCCGTCGCCGGTCGGCCGCGACTCGATGCGCGTCAGGTTGACCCCGCGTACGGAGAACTCGGTCAGCATCTCCAGCAGCGCGCCCGGGTGGTCGTCGGACAGGAAGACCACCAGCGAGGTGCGGTCGGAGCCGGTCGCCTCGGGCAGCGGCCCCCCTGGGCGGCACACCTTGACGAACCGGGTCACGGTGTCGGTCCTGTCGCCGATGTCGGAGGCCAGCTCCACCAGCCCGTAGTGCTCCCCGGCGATGGGCGCCGCGATGGCCGCGTCGTACGGCGAGCCCGGCAGCGCGACCTCCTGGGCCGCGGCGGCCGTCGAGGGGGCGGCCACCACGACGGCGTCGGGCAGCTCGCGGGAGACGTAGGCACGGCACTGGGTGATGGCCGCGGGATGCGTGTAGACCCGCTTGATGTGCGGGATCTCGGTGCCGGGCCTGGCCAGCAGGGAGAACCGCACGGGAAGCAGCAGCTCGGCGTTGATCATCAACGGCTCGCCCCAGGCGAACTCGTCGAGCGTCGTGGTGATCGCACCCTCGACGGAGTTCTCCAGCGGGACCACGGCGCCGTCGGCGTCACCCGTGCGGGCGGCGTTGAGCGCGGCGCTCACGGAGGCGCACGGCAGCCGCTCGGCGGCGGGGTCGAGGAGCCTCAGGGCCTCTTCGGTGAAGGTCCCTTCCGGTCCGAGATAGGCGAGTCTGGGCATGGGTCCAGAGTATCCGCAGGTCGGGGGCGCATGTCGCCGTTTTCGCCCTACGGCGTCCTGTAAATACGGACCGTTTCGGTCTCCCGCATGTCCGCGGCCGGCCTCACAACGTCTCGGACGCGCGGCAGCCGACCACCGGCCCGAGGCCGAGCCTGGCCGCCCGCACGGCCTCTTCCTCCTCGGGTGACAGCGGCTCCTCGCCCTTCCCGCCCACCACCGGGCGCACGTACGTACGGGTCTCGCTGCGCCCGTTGATAGAGGTCAGCACGATGCCGTCGCCCAGCCCGTTGATCATCGCGATCGAGAACGACAGCCGCCCGGTCATCTCCGAGAGCGCGTCGTAGCGGCAGACCGCGACGTCCCTGACGGCCTTGAGGTCGCCCGGGGCCTCGCTGAGTTGCCGGGACAGCATGCGCCGGCCCTCCTCCACGGTGGCCCTGGCCTCCCGTAGCGCCAGGTAGCCGATCAGCACGCCGCTGACCCCGATGACGAGGCCCGCGATCAGCCATACGGTAATGAGCACAGCACGCAGGGTAACGTCCCGGTCAAGCGATCTGCCGCCGTTTCGGCAACCAGGACACCAGCAACCACACCAGGGCGAGGGCTCCCAGGCCGTACCCGTTCTGGACGATCTTGCCCAGCACCAGGCTGACCACCGGAATGTCGGCGGCCCTCAGCGAGACCCCCCACCACGGCACCGGCACGACGTAGAACAGCCACACGCCCGCCGCCACACGCAGCCGTACCGGGTCGCGGCCGTCGCCGGCGATCGCGGCGAGCACCACGACCACCCAGGCCAGGTGGTGGATCCAGGCGACCGGCGAGAGCAGCACCGCCATGAGCCCGACGAGCGCGACCGCGGTCATCGAATCGCCCTTCTCGTACGCGTCCCGCGCCCCCCGGAACCCGTACCAGGCGACCACCGCCACCAGGACCACCCAGATCGCGGTCGTCAGCAGGTCGGGCCAGTACAGCCGGATCAGCATGCCGCGCATCGACTGGTTGGTGGTGGCCGCGTTCGCGCCGAGGCGTTCGGGGTCGAGCAGCGCCGAGAACCAGAACCCGGCCGCGTCCTGCGGGATCACCGCGAACGGCAGCAGCGTGAGCACCGCCGCCGTGAACGACGCCATGAAGAACGTCCGCCACTGCCGCGTGACCAGCAGGTAGATCAGGAAGACGCCGGGGGTGAGCTTGACCGCCGTGGCCAGCCCGATGAGGAACCCGCGCGGCCACCACGGCCTCCGCGCCACGCAGTCGGCCAGGCACAACGCCACCAGCAGGATGTCCACCTGCCCGAACCGCACCTGGTCCCTGATCGGCATCAGGTACGTGCACATCACCATGAGCGCCGCGAACACCCACGGCGCGTACGTCCGCAGCGCGTCCCTGCGCAGGGTCTCCCGGAACGCGTACCCGACGGTCACGGCCAGCGCCACGAAGATCCCGGCCGTCCACACCCACTGCGCCGTCTCCCACGACATCTTGGCCAGCACCACGGCGATCATCGCGGCGATGGGCGGATACGTGAACGGCAGTAACTGCGGCGCCGGGGTGACGTAGTCGTACAGCGGCCGTCCTTCGAGCAACATCTGGCCGCCCGTACGGTAGACGTCCAGGTCGACCAGGCGCTGGTCGTCGGGGTTGGTGAGCCACGCGTGCACGAGCGGCGTCGCGGCCGCCACCACGACGAGCGCCGCCACCGCCCACGCCCACCACTGCCGCCGTCTCACCTGCACCTCGCCACTTGTCACGATGTGGGACGTTACCGTGGCTGTTGTCGATCGAGGGCAAACACCGGGGGTCCCACCATGCCGAACGCCACACCGTACCCACCCCAGGGACGGCACGCGCGGCACCCCATCCTCCCCCTCGCCCTCATG
>NZ_POUD01000480.1 GCF_003236395.1 Nonomuraea aridisoli
GGTCGTTCGCGGGCGGTGACCCCGGCCGGAGTGGACGGGTCGGCCTCGGCGGGCTGGTGCGATCTCCGGTCCGGATGGGCCGGGAGGTAATATCATCCCCAAGCGAGGGCTCCAGGTCTTCCCGTACTGAACCCTCCCCGGATTGACCCCGTGGCGATCGTCTCATATGCTGATCGCTGCGCTGTGGGCTCGCGCGCGCCTCAGACGGAGCGGGCTCGCGCTCGGTCACGTCGATGTCGTAATTCCTCGGCTTGATGCGGAAGAGGGCCTGCCGCGCATCCGCCACATCGACATCCTGTCCGCGTTCGGAGCAATTCCACACATGACGTCCAGCACTGAGGCCACCTCGAGCACCCCGCAGGTAGCGGTCAACGACATCGGGTCCGAGGAAGCCTTCCTCGCGGCGATCGACGAGACCATCAAGTACTTCAACGACGGCGACATCGTCGAGGGCACCGTCGTCAAGGTCGATCGAGACGAGGTTCTTCTCGATATCGGCTACAAGACCGAGGGTGTCATCCCCTCGCGTGAGCTTTCCATCAAGCACGATGTCGATCCCGCTGACGTCGTGGAGGTCGGGGAGCACGTCGAAGCCCTGGTTCTCCAGAAGGAGGACAAAGAGGGCCGCCTGATCCTGTCCAAGAAGCGGGCTCAGTACGAGCGCGCCTGGGGCACGATCGAGAAGATCAAGGACGAGGACGGCATCGTCACCGGCACCGTCATCGAGGTCGTCAAGGGTGGTCTCATCCTCGACATCGGCCTGCGCGGCTTCCTCCCGGCGTCCCTGGTGGAGATGCGTCGCGTCCGCGACCTGCAGCCGTACGTCGGCCGCGAGCTCGAGGCGAAGATCATCGAGCTCGACAAGAACCGCAACAACGTGGTTCTGTCGCGCCGCGCCTGGCTCGAGCAGACGCAGTCCGAGGTTCGCCAGACGTTCCTCAACACCCTCCAGAAGGGTCAGGTCCGCAAGGGCGTCGTCTCCTCGATCGTCAACTTCGGCGCCTTCGTCGACCTCGGTGGGGTCGACGGCCTGGTCCACGTGTCCGAGCTGTCCTGGAAGCACATCGACCACCCGTCCGAGGTCGTCGAGGTCGGCCAGGAGGTCACGGTCGAGGTCCTCGACGTCGACATGGAGCGCGAGCGCGTCTCCCTGTCGCTCAAGGCCACCCAGGAAGACCCGTGGCAGCAGTTCGCCCGCACCCACCAGATCGGCCAGGTCGTGCCCGGCCGCGTCACCAAGCTGGTGCCGTTCGGCGCGTTCGTCCGGGTCGAGGAGGGCATCGAGGGCCTGGTCCACATCTCCGAGCTGGCCGAGCGCCACGTGGAGATCCCGGAGCAGGTCGTCCAGGTCGGCGACGAGATCTTCGTCAAGATCATCGACATCGACCTCGACCGTCGTCGCATCAGCCTTTCGCTGAAGCAGGCCAACGAGGGCGTCGGCGCCGAGGTCGAGTTCGACCCGACGCTGTACGGCATGGCGGCCACCTACGACGACCAGGGCAACTACATCTACCCCGAGGGCTTCGACCCCGAGACGGGTGAGTGGCTCGAGGGCTTCGACAAGCAGCGCGAGGAGTGGGAGCGGCAGTACGCCGAGGCCCAGCAGCGCTTCGAGGCGCACCGCAAGCAGATCGAGGAGGCCCGCAAGGCCGAGGCGGAGGCCGGCGAGGCCGCTCCCTCGTCCTACAGCGGCGAGAGCCAGCCCCAGCAGGGCGGCGGCGGCGGGTCGTCGGCTCCGGCCAGCGGCGCGCTCGCCTCTGACGAGGCGCTCGCGGCTCTGCGCGAGAAGCTCGCGGGCGGCCAGAGCTGAGGTCTGCCAGACCGGCTGAGGTTCGCTGAAGGCCCCGCACGGGAAGTCCGTGCGGGGCCTTTCGCATTCGCGGAACGAAGTCTTCCGCGTCGCCGCCTAGCCTCGCGGCATGATCACACCTTTCCGCATCGACATCCCGCAGGCCGACCTCGACGAGCTCCGCGAACGCCTGCGGCGTACCAGATGGGCGGGGCAGCTGCCCGGCGGGTGGAGCAGGGGCGTGCTCGTGTCGTACCTGCGGGAGCTGGCCGCCTACTGGGCCGCCGGGTTCGACTGGCGGGCGCAGGAGGCCAGGCTGAACGCGTTCGCGCAGTACACCATCGACATCGACCGGCAGACCGTGCACTTCCTGCACGTGCGCTCGCCCGAGCCGGACGCTCTCCCGCTGATCCTGACTCACAGCTGGCCCGGCTCCGTCGCCGAGTTCCTCGACGTCATCGGGCCGCTCACCGACCCGCGCCGGCACGGGCTCGACCCCGGCGCCGCCTTCCACGTGGTGGCGCCCTCGCTGCCCGGGTTCGCGTTCTCGCCGTTCCCCGAGCCCGCCGACGAGCGGCCGTGGAGCATCGGCCGGGTGGCCCGCACGTGGGCGGAGCTGATGCGGCGGCTCGGGTACGAGCGTTACGGCGCGCACGGCAACGACGCCGGAGCCCTCGTCACGCCGCGCCTGGCCGCGCTGGACTCCGAGCACGTCGTCGGCTCGCTCATCACGGGCGGGCTCGGCTACCCCACGGGCGATCCCGCCGAGCTGGAGGGGCTGAGTGAGGAGGACCTGGCCACGCTGACCGAGATGAGCGCGTGGATGACCCGGGGGCAGCGGGTACGGGCACTACCTGGCCGCCCGGCCGCAGACGCTCGCGTACGGGTTCGCCGACTCGCCGGTGGCGCAGCTGGCGTACCTGGTGGAGCGGTTCCCGCCGTGCGTCACCCCGGTACGGTGGTGGCGGGCATCCGTACCTTTTTCCGGATGATTCGCTGACGTCGGCGAAGATTTTACGTGAGGGTCTTTGCAACCCTGTGACCTGCGCGGTAACGCGCTGGGAGACTGCTCGGGTGCGCTGCCGGTAGCGACTCCCAGGGGCGATGCAGTGAGTGTGGTTCAGCGAGTCATCCCGGTGACGGCCGCCCTGGCCGTTCTCGCCACAACCGTTTCCGGGGTACGGGAGGCGGGCGCCGCTGATCGGCGTCCGGGGGGCTTGGTGTCGGCGCGGCTCGTCCTCGCCGCGCCGGAGTTCGGGCCCGGCGCACCCGTCGTCGCCCCCGGCTGGACGGTCCTCGGCCGGCCATCGGCGGACGCCGGCCCTTCAACTCCGTCCTCGGACGCCGGCCGCTCTACCTCTCCTTCGGATGCCGGCCGGCTTGGCGCTCCCGCACCGGGCGCTCTCGGACTCGGTGCTTCCGGCGCTGGTGCTGCGGGGTCTGGGACTCGCGGATCCGCTGGTCCCGGGACAGGGAGCCCCGGGTCCGCTGCTCCCGGGAGTGCGGCTCTCGGGACGGGGGCAGGCGGGGCCGGGGCT
>NZ_POUD01000481.1 GCF_003236395.1 Nonomuraea aridisoli
CCTCAGTGTCCGGCGGCGGGAGGCCGTGCTGGCCGCGCTGGACGAGCTCGGGGCGACCAGTGTGATCGACCTCGGGTGCGGGCGGGGCGAGCTGGTCGGCGCGCTGCTCCAGCGCCCGCGCCTGACCCGGGTCGCCGGCATGGACGTCTCTCCCATGGCGCTCGCCATCGCCGCCCGCAAGCTGCGCCTCGACCGCATGCCCGACACCCGCCGGGCCAGGCTCACCCTGTTCCAGGGCGCGCTCACCTACACCGACCGGCGGCTGTCCGGCTACGACGCCGCCGTGCTCATGGAGGTGATCGAGCACATCGACCCGCCCCGCCTGGACGCGTTCGAACGCGTCGTGTTCGGCGCCGCCACCCCGCGGCACGTGCTCGTCACCACCCCCAACGCCGAGTACAACGTCCGTTACCCGTTCCTCACCGGCCTGCGCCACCCCGACCACCGCTTCGAGTGGACCCGCGCGGAGTTCACCGCCTGGGCCACCGGCGTGGCCGCCCGCTACGGCTACCGGGTCTCGTTCGCGCCGGTCGGCGACGACGACCCCGAGCTCGGCCCGCCGACCCAGATGGGAGTGTTCACCCGTGATCTCGCTTCCTGAGCTCTCCCTGGTGCTGCTCGTCGGCGTGTCCGGCAGCGGCAAGTCGACGTTCGCGCGCCGGCACTTCAAGCCCACGCAGGTGATCTCCTCCGACTTCTGCCGCGGCCTGGTCTCCGACGACGAGAACGACCAGGCGGCCACCCCGGCCGCCTTCGACCTGCTGCACCACATCGTCGGCGTGCGCCTGTCGCGGGGCCTGTTCACGGTGGTGGACGCCACCAACGTCCAGTACGCCGCCCGCCGCGGCCTGATCGAGCTGGCCAAGCGGCACGACGTCCTGGCCGACGCGATCGTGCTGGACGTGCCGCGCGAGGTCGCGGTCGAGCGCAACGCCGCCCGCCCCGACCGCGACTTCGGTCCGGGTGTGGTGGCCCGCCAGGACAAGGACCTGCGCCGCTCGCTCGCCCGCATGTCCGGCGACGGGTTCAGGAGGGTGCACGTGCTGCGCGGCGTCGAGGAGATCGAG
The DNA here is from genome assembly GCF_003236395.1 of Nonomuraea aridisoli. Taxonomy (GTDB): domain Bacteria; phylum Actinomycetota; class Actinomycetes; order Streptosporangiales; family Streptosporangiaceae; genus Nonomuraea; species Nonomuraea aridisoli. The sequence continues at coordinate 1,068 of NZ_POUD01000481.1, forward strand.
GCCGCGCAGGTCACCTACGAGAAGGCGTGGTCGGACCTGACGGAGCTGACGGGCCCGTTCGACATCGTCGGCGACGTGCACGGCTGCCGCTCGGAGCTGGAGACGCTGCTGGGCGAGCTGGGCTGGCAGGGGGTCCGGCACCCGCAGGGCCGCACGGCGGTGTTCGTCGGCGACCTGGTCGACCGCGGTCCCGACACGCCGGGAGTGCTGCGCCTGGTCATGGACATGGTGGAGGCCGGCACGGCGATCTGCGTGGCGGGCAACCACGAGGACAAGCTGCTGCGCGCGCTCAAGGGCCGCAAGGTCACCGTCGCGCACGGTCTGCGGGAGTCGCTCGACCAGCTCGCCGCCCAGCCGCCGGAGTTCGTCGAGCGGGTGCGCGGGTTCCTCACGGGGCTGCGCAGCCACTACCGGCTCGACGGCGGCCGGCTGGTCGTCGCGCACGCCGGGCTGAAGGAGGCCTACCACGGCCGCGCCTCCGGCCGGGTGCGCGCGTTCGCCCTGTACGGCGACACCACCGGCGAGACGGACGAGTACGGCCTGCCGGTCCGCTACCCGTGGGCCGAGGAGTACCGGGGCCGCGCCATGGTCGTCTACGGCCACACACCGACGATCCGCGCCGAATGGGTAAACAACACGATTTGTCTGGACACGGGTGCTGTGTTCGGCGGCCACCTGACCGCCCTGCGCTACCCGGAGCGCGAGCTCGTCCGCGTCCCCGCGGAGAAGGTCTGGTACGAGCCGGCCCGCCCGCTCGGCACCGCCGGACGCGACCCCGGCCTGCTCGACGTGACCGACGTGATCGGCACCCGGCACGTGGAGACCAAGTTCGGCGGCCGGGTCAAGGTGGCCGAGGAGAACGCCGCCGCCGCGCTGGAGGTCATGAGCCGGTTCGCGGTCGACCCGCGCTGGCTGCTCTACCTGCCGCCGACGATGGCCCCGCCGGAGACCTCGCGGCTCGACGGCTACCTGGAACACCCGCACGAGGCGTTCGAGGAGTTCGCCGCGGCCGGGGTGGAGGAGGTCGTGTGCGAGGAGAAGCACATGGGCTCGCGGGCGGTCGCCGTGCTGGCCAGGACGCCGGAGGTGGCGCGGGAGAGGTTCGGCGTGACCGACGGCGCCGGCATGGTCTACACCCGCACCGGGCGCCCGTTCTTCGCCGACCCGGCGCCGCTGGTCGACCGGCTGCGCGAGGCGTGCGCGCCGCTCTGGGCCACGCTCGGCTCCGACTGGGTGGTGCTCGACTGCGAGCTGCTGCCCTGGTCGGCGAAGGCCGGCGAGCTGATCAGGTCGCAGTACGCCTCCGTCGGCGCGGCCGCCCGGGCGGCGTTGCCCGAGGCGGTCGCGGCCCTGGAGGCGGCGGCCGGGCGCGGCCTGGATGTGGGACCGTTGCTGGACCGCGCCCGGCGCCGCTCCGGCAACGCTGCCCTGTTCCGCGACGCCTACGCACGCTACTGCTGGCCCGTCGAGGGTCTCGACGGCATCCGGGTGGCGCCGTTCCAGATCCTGGCCTGCGAGGGGCGGGCCACGGCGCTGGAGCCGCACGCCTGGCACCTGTCCACGCTGGCGCTGCTGGACTCGCCGCTGATCACGCAGACGCGGCACGTCACCGTCCGGCTCGATTCGGCGGAGTCGCGGGCGGAGGCGACCGCGTGGTGGGAGGCGCTGACGGCGGCCGGCGGCGAGGGCATGGTGGTCAAGCCCGCGGCGTACACGCCGGGACGGGTGCAGCCGGGCGTGAAGGTGCGCGGGCGCGAATACCTGCGCATCATCTACGGTCCCGACTACACCGAGTCGCTCGACGTGCTGCGCCGCCGCTTCCTCGGCAAGAAGCGCTCCCTGGCGCTGCGCGAGTACGCGCTCGGCCTGGAGGCGCTGGCCCGGCTGGCGGACGGCGAGGCGCGCTGGCGGGTGCACGAGCCGGTCTTCGCGGTGCTGGCGCTGGAGTCGGAGCCGGTCGACCCACGCCTGTGATGTCTGTGACTGGTGGGTAATGCCCCATTTTGGGGTAAGGACCTGCATGGCTTCTCAATACACCCACCATGAGCATCTCGGTCATGTCGTGTTCATCACGGCCGCCGCCGCCATCGGCGGATTCCTCTTCGGCTATGACAGCTCCGTGATCAACGGCGCCGTGGTCGGGATCCAGCGGCATTTCGCGGTCGGATCGGTCGAGATCGGCTTCGTGGTGGCCATCGCCTTGCTGGGCTCCGCGCTGGGGGCGTGGACCGGGGGCGGGCTCGCCGAC
>NZ_POUD01000482.1 GCF_003236395.1 Nonomuraea aridisoli
AGCCCCGCCCCGGGCCGGCACACCATGCCCCCGGCAACCGCCGCACCCCACGTGCGCTCTCATCGGGGGCGATGGCGCATCATCCCCCGAGGCCCTCGGCTCATGAACCATTCGGGTGGCGCGCCCCAGCTCCTCCCCCAGATCCGCCGCCTTCGTGGCATCCCGCAACCGTGCGAGCCCCGCTGCCCGCACGCGGCGATACCACTCTTCGTACTGGCGTTCGCACACCGCGCGATCCAGTTGTCCACAGGCCGGAAAACGGGTTATCCACAGAACGCCGTTCTGACTCCCGGCCCCGCCCGCCGCTCCGGATACTCTCGCGCCATGGTCACACGCGCAGACATCGGCGTCATCGGCGGATCGGGCTTCTACTCCCTGCTCGATGACGCGGAGGAGATCGAGCTCAGCACCCCCTACGGGCCGCCCAGCGACACCGTCACCATCGGACGGATCGGCTCCCGTTCCGTGGCGTTCATCCCCAGACACGGACGAGATCACCGTTTTCCCCCACACCGCATCCCCTACCGTGCCAACCTCTGGGCGCTGCGTTCGCTCGGCGTCCGCCAGGTGCTCGCGCCGAGCGCCGTCGGTTCACTCAAAGCCGAGTACGGCCCCGGCGCCCTCGTCATCCCCGACCAGCTCGTCGACCGCACCTCTGGCCGCGTCCAGACGTACTACGACGCCAACGGCGCCGTCCACGTCGCCTTCGCCGACCCCTACTGCCCGTCGGGCCGTGCCGTGGCCGTCCGCGCCGCCCAGGCCGGCGACTGGCAGACGGTCGACGGCGGCACCCTCGTCGTCATCGAGGGCCCGCGCTTCTCCACCCGGGCCGAGTCCCAGTGGTACGCGAGCAACGGCTGGTCGATCGTGGGCATGACCGGCTTCCCCGAGGCCATCCTGGCCCGCGAGCTGGCCCTGTGCTACACGTCGATCTCGCTGGTGACCGACCACGACGCCGGAGTCGAGGCCGGCCAGGGTGTCACCCACGACGAGGTGCTGGCGTTCTTCGCCCAGAACGTCACCCGCATGCGCTCGCTCGTGTCCGAGACCGTCCAGGCCCTGCCCGAGGAGCGCACGTGCCCGTGCGGTTCGGCTCTCGACGGCATCAAGCTCCCCTTCGACCTGCCGTGACCCTCCACACCTGGCTGACCCGCTACGCCCGTCGCCGCCGCCTCGTCGCGGCGGCGCTGGCCGCGGTATCGGTCATATCCGCCTACCTCGCCACACGTCCCGCCACCACCGGCGCCCCCACGGTGCTGGTGGCGTCCCGCGACCTGGCGCCGGGCCCCATCCGTACGGGCGACTTCCACCGGGCCGCGCTCGATCCGCCACCCGCCGGCGCGATCGGCGAGGTCACCCCGGGCCAGACCCTGGCGACCCCCATGCGCCGCGGCGAGCCGCTGACGGACGTCCGGCTCCTCGCGTCCTACCACCTTCCGCAGGGCCTGGTCGCGACCCCGGTGCGCCTGGCCGACGCGGCGACGGCGTCCCTGATCTCGCCGGGTTCGACCGTCGATCTCCTCGCCTCCTCACAGGAGGGCGTGCCGGCCCGCCACATCACGTCCGGCACCACGGTGATCACCGTCCCGCCCGTACGCGAAAGAGACGCCCACAGCGGCGCACTGATCGTCCTGGCGACCACCCCGACACAGGCGGCCGAGCTCGCGGCGGCCCAGGCGCACGGGCGCCTCTCCATCACGATCAGACCCGGCTGAGGTCGCTCAGAGCTGCGAATCAATCTTGGGGTCGTACTCCCAGTGCCACGGCTCGAACGGGTTGCTGTACGCCCATGCCGGGTGGAACCACCCGTACCGCTTGGAGTTCTTCTCCATCCACACGAACTCCGGCGACCCCGACCGTTCCACCCCGCCACACAGGTCGACGGCCAGCCCCAGCCCGTGGTTGCTCCGCCCCGGTACCGCGGCGAACCCTGGCCGCCGGTAATAGACGGACTGCTGCTCGGCGAGACTGCGATAGGCATCGGTCACGCACATCGGCTTTCCGAACTGCCTCTTGTACGCCTCGTTCAGGCTGACGAAAGCGATCGTGGCGTCCGCTCGGAGGCTGAACCCCTTCTGCTGCAACGGACAGAGCATGCTCTTGGGAATCAGCCCGTTGGGATAGTCGCCCGCCGTCGCCGCCCGGAGCGGGTTGCAGCCCAGCGCCGCCCGCCCAACCTTGTCGATCTTGATGCCGAGCTTCACCAGCGCCGCGGTCAACGACTTGACGATCTTGTCCGACCGCTGGCGCAACGTGTCGACCTCGGCCGCGAGCTGCGCCTCGGCGAGCAGATTGCCGGCCCGCAGCTCCTGGGCCTCGGCGGCCAGCTGTTCGGCCTGCTTGTAGAGCGTGCTGGTCTGCTCGACGGCCTGCTGGCGTACCGTCACCATCTGGTTCACGTCGCTCAGCGCCCGCAAGGTGCGCTCGTCCGCGTCACCCGACATGAAGGGGAGGACTCCGTTGGTCGCGAGCGGCTGTTCATACAACAACTCCGCCAACTGCGACACCGGCTGCCGCATCACCGAGAGCCGCTGCTCCAGCTGCTGCAGCGAGTCGAGCTTGGTCTTGAGCTCCTTCTCGGAGGCCGCGATGTCGGCCCGCCGCTTCTCGAGGGCCTTGGTGGCCTCCTCGAGCTCCTTGGCCGACCGCTCCGCCTCTCGCCGCAACTCGGTCAGATTGGACGGATCACGCTCTTGCACCTGCTGTTGCGCTTGGGCCCGCGCCGACGTCTGCACGCTGGGCACGATGAGAGAAGCCACCGCCATGACGACCGCGATCAGACCCGCTGATCGAGGGGATGGCACGTTCGACTCCTCCGTTTGCAATCTCGTTACCCTGGTCAGGGACGCACGTTACTACAGCACCCGGAGTGCCCGGACCGAACTCCGAAGAGCTGTTATGGGACAAATGACCCGCTTTGTACAGACCGTTCCGCACCCCTCCAGAACACGCACGCCAGGTCACCACCCGACGGCGAACCAGCACACTCCGGGGTACGCACACCCACCCAATCCGGTTCATATCCCAGGCGGCCAACTCTCCTGGGCCGCCAACTCCTGCTTCCGATCCAGGCACACCTCCCACAACCAGGTGTCCACCCACTCCCCCGGACACTCCTCCTCCGCCGTCCGCACCGGAACCGGCCTCACGGGCTCCCGCTCCACCACCTCAGGAGGTACGGACTCCCGCGCCCGCGGCACCATCGGCCGCCTCTCGCGCACCACCACCGGCACCACCGCCGGCACGCTGCCCTCGTACCACCGATCGGGATGCGCCGGCTCGGGAACCAGCACCGGCTCGAACCCCCTC
>NZ_POUD01000483.1 GCF_003236395.1 Nonomuraea aridisoli
CCCCGACACCGCCCTGCCCGGCCAGATCGGCAACTTCGTCCTGTCGGGCCACCGCACGACGTACGCGGCGCCGTTCAACGAGATCGACGAGCTCGAACGCGACGACGAGATCATCATCGAGGCCCGTGAGGCCCGCTACACCTACCGCGTGATGTCCCAGGACGTCGTGACCCCCGACGAGGTCGAGGTGCTCGCCCCCGTGCCCGGCAAGCCGGACATCCACCCCATCCGCGCCTTCATCACGTTGCTGACCTGCCACCCCGAGTACTCCGCCGCCGAACGCCTCCTCGTCTACGGCGTGCTCAAGGAGACCGAACCGCGCAAGGAGTGACATGTATCTCTGGATCTGGCGCAAGCTGCCCGGCCGCCCGCCCACCAGGATCCTCACCGCCGCCGTACTGGTCGCCGCCGTGGGGGCCGTACTGTGGTACGTGGTGTTCCCGCTCCTGGAGCCCGCGGTGACGCTCGACGAGGTGACCCTACGCAAATGACTCGCGTGCTGGTCGTGGACAACCACGACAGCTTCGTCCACACGATCGTGCAGTACCTTCGCGAGCTCGGCGCCGACTGCGACGTGCGCCCGCGCGACGACGTACGCGTGAGCGACGCCGACGGCTTCGACGGCGTCCTCGTCAGCCCCGGCCCCGGCACGCCCGAGGCCGCCGGCGTGAGCGTCCCCCTGGTCCACCACGCCGCCGCGACCGGCCTGCCGCTGCTCGGCGTCTGCCTCGGCCACCAGGCCATCGCCGTCGCCTACGGCGCCACCGTCTCGCGCGCGCCCGAGCTCCTCCACGGGCAGACCAGCGCCATCGTCCACGACGGCGAGGGCGTCTTCGAGGGCCTGCCCTCACCCGTGCGGATGACCCGCTACCACTCGCTCGCCGTCCGGCCCGAGACGGTGCCCGACGTGCTGGAGGTGACCGCCCGCACCGGCGACGGCGTGGTCATGGGCCTGCGGCACCGCCTGGCGCCCGTCGAGGGCGTGCAGTTCCACCCCGAGTCGGTCCTGTCCGAACACGGACACCGGCTGCTCGGAAATTGGCTGCGACGAATCCTGTAACAAACGTCTCCTGGCGAGCGACGTACAAGTGAGCGTCCCCGCCGTTGCCCCCGAGCGGCGGGGGCGTTCTTTTCATTCGCCGCACGAAAAGGGCCGCCCACCCCCTCGCGGGGGCGGGCGGCCCTTTTCACGCCGTCAGCGGGTCAGAAGCCGTCGCCGATCGGGTTGTCGTCGCTCGGCGGCGTGTCCTCCTCGCCGCCGAAGTCCGTCGGCGGGTCCTCCGTGCCGAAGTCGGGGTCGCCCTCCGTCGGGAAGTCGCTCGTGGGCGGCGGCGCGGTGTCCTCGGGGCCGGTGGACACCACGATCGTGATCGTCGTGCCGGGCGGCTGCGGGGTGCCCTCGGGCGGGTTCTGCTGGATGACCGTGCCCTCGGGCTGGTCGCTCGCCTGCTCCGACACCCGGGTCTTGAAGCCCGCGCCCTTGATCTGGTTGGTGGCGTCCTCGACGGTGAGCCCGACGACGCTCGGCACCTCGCTCAGCGCCTTCGGGACGAAGAGGGTGACCGTGCCGCCCTCCTCGATCTCCGCGCCGGCCTTCGGGTCGGTGGCGATGACCGTGCCCTGGGTCTTGGACGACGTGCGCGTCTTGACCGTGCCCTGCAGGCCCGCCTCCTCCAGCGCCGCCATCGCGTCCTCCTGCGGCATGCCGACGAGCCCGTCGGGCACCTCGACCTTCTTGGGGCCGCTGGAGACCACGAGCTTGACCGGGTCGCCCTTGGCGACCTTGGTGTTCGCGGCCGGATCCGTCCGGATGACGATGCCCTTCTCGACCTCGGAGCTCGCCTCCGGCACCACCTGGACGGAGAGGCCGAGGTTCTTCAGCTGCTCCTCGGCGAAGGCGCGCTCCTGCGTCTCGAGCTGCGGGATCGTCACCCCCGTGTCGGCAGGGGTGTCCTTGTTGCCGAACACCATGTAGCCGGCCGTGATGAAGCCACCGATGATCAGCAACGGGATGATGATCCACAGCGCGGTCTTGAGGGCGTTGCCGCCACCGCCGCCGGACGCCCGCCGCCGGCCACCTCGCCCGCCGCCCTCGTCGTCGTACTCGTACGGCGGGACCGCGGTGGTGCGCTGCGTGGCCGGGCCCGAGGGGATCTGCGCGGTGTTCATCATGCGCGTGCCCTGGCCGTAGTTGCCGGTCATCGCCATCGTCTGGGCGTCGACCGGCATGCCGGACATCGCCCGCTGGATGTCGGCGCGCATCTCGCCCGCGCTCTGGTAACGATGCGCCGGATCCTTCGCCATGGCCTTGAGCACGATGGCGTCGGCCCACGCCGGGATCTCGGGGTCGATCTGGGACGGCGGGATCGGCTCCTCGCGGACGTGCTGGTAGGCAATCGCGACCGGGGAGTCGCCGGTGAACGGCGGCTGGCCGGTCAGCAGCTCGTACAGCACACATCCGGTGGAGTAGATGTCGCTGCGGGCGTCGACCCGCTCACCGCGGGCCTGCTCCGGCGAGAGGTACTGGGCCGTCCCTATCACCTGCGCGGTCTGCGTCATCGTGGCCGCGGAGTCGGCCATCGCGCGCGCGATGCCGAAGTCCATCACCTTGACGTCGCCCGCGCGCGTGATCATCACGTTGGCCGGCTTGATGTCGCGGTGGACGATGCCGCCGCGGTGGCTGTAGTCGAGCGCGCGCAGAATGCCGTCGACCAGCTCCGTCGCCCGCTCGGGCATCAGCCGCCGATCCTGGCGCAGCAGGTCGCGCAGCGTCCGGCCGTCGACGTACTCCATCACGATGTACGGCACGGGGGTGCCGTCGGTGACGTCCTCGCCGGTGTCGTAGACCGCGACCACGGCCGGGTGGTTCAGGGAGGCCGCGGACTGCGCCTCACGGCGGAACCGGGCCTGGAAGGTGTGGTCGCGCGCCAGGTCGGAGCGGAGGGTCTTGATCGCGACTATGCGGTCCAGCCGGATGTCTCGGGCGCGATACACCTCGGCCATGCCGCCGCGCCCGACGACACCGTCGAGCTCGTAACGACCTCCGAGTAGCCGAGGCTGAGTCATTTCCTGCACTGTCCCTTACCGTTCATCTTGGGTACCGGCCGCGCGGGGGGCCGCCGGTGTCCATCATCGACCCCATGGCGCATCACGTCTCCTCCTTGGGCGGGTTTGTGTCACCCGGGTCCGGCGAGGCGGTAGGTGTCGGAGTTGTCGGTGTAGTCGTGGGCGTTGGGGTCGGAGTGGGCGTAGGGGTTCGGGTG
>NZ_POUD01000484.1 GCF_003236395.1 Nonomuraea aridisoli
GGCGTGGGGGTGGCGTTCATGGCGGAAGTTTCGCCGTAGCGGTCTCGGCGGCGAGGGGGCGAACGCCGTTCTGTGGATAGAGGGGTGTTGGCGTTGGCGGCCTGTGGATGAAGGAGCTGAGGAGTGGTGCGGAGCGGGCATGATGGGGCGTAGCCGCGAGCGGGCTAGTGGCCCCAGTGGCGTTTGTGAGCGATCAAGCGATCTATGGATTGATGGGGAGACAGCGGCGTAGGGATCGTTCCTATGGGCTTGGGGCGGTTCGGGCGGAGGGAAGACGTCCAGATCCAGATGCTGCTGAGGGCTATGCCGGCCGCGCAGATGAGGATCACCGGGCGAAGGCCGATCAGTTCGGCCAGGAAGCCTCCGGCGAGGCCGCCGAGTGCCAGGACGCCCTGGACGGCGAAGGTCATGGTGGCGTTCACCCTGCCGCGGAGTTCGGGGGAGGCTTCCCGCAGGGTGATGGCGCCCATGCATGTGGCGAAGGCGACGACGATGCCGCCGGTGATCGTGCCGGTGAGAGCGAGAAGTGTGAGTTTCCACCAGAGCGGGCCGGTCAGCAGGCCCACCGCGAGGATCTCGATCGGAAAGAAGATCACGGAGTAGAGCAGGACGCGGTTCTCGCCGTAGCGCTTGGACAAACGGGCGGTCGCCCACGCGCCGAGCAGGCCGCCGACGCCGCTCAGGGCGATGAGGACGCCGATCATGCCGTTGGGGATGCCGAGAGTGTTCAGCATGTAGAGCATGTAGACGGCCGTGTAGGCCATGGCGAAGAAGTTGATGGTCACGCCGGCGCCGAGCAGAGCACGCAGAATCGGGTGGCTGACACTGGCTCTCAGACCTTCCACGACATCGCGCCACATGCCGCGGGAGGCGGCGGGGGTGTTTTTCTCAGGGGTACGGATGGCGCGGATCATCAAGGCAGAGGTCAGAAACGACAACGCCTCCACCACTACGGCGATCGGGGCGGTGAGGAGTTGTACGAGGATACCGGCCAGGCCGGGGCCGCTGACTGAGGCGACCGAGTAGGAGGCTTGGAAACCGGCCATCGCCTCTGTTCGCTGTTCGGGGGCGACCACGGCTGCCAAGTGAGGGAAATTCGCGGCTCTGAAAAGGACTCCCGCCGCGCCGATCACCAGGGCGACGACGAGTAACCAGGCGACGTTCAGGACACCGAGGAGCCATGCGAGGGGGATGGTGGCGGCGGCGACGCAGGAGACGAGTTCACAGGCGATCATCAGCGGGCGGTGACGGGTGAGCCGGTCGGCGATCGCGCCCGACTGGAGGCCGAGGAGCAGGGCCGGCACGGAGGCGGCTGCCGTGAGCAGACCCATCTGGGACGGTGACGCGGTCAGCAGAGTGATGGCGGTCAGCGGGATGGCCAGTTTGGAGACCTCGGAGCCGGTGATCGAGATTGTCCGGGCCGTCCAGAGCAGGCGGTAGTCGCGCTGCTTCCAGAGGGAGGCTGGGGAGTTCTCGGAGTCTTGCGGGGGGCGGTGGGAGCCGGTCGAGCGTGCGGCTTCGGCTTTGGTCGTGGTCGTCGTGTGAGGTAACGCAGGAGAAGCCGTGGGTACGGACGAGGACGAGGATTTGCGAAGGAAACACTTCATAACTATGAAAGTAGTCCTTCATAGTTATGAAGGAAACCCTTCAGATCTCCGCATTGGGTACCTTTGGCGCATGACGCGGCGCACTGAAGTGCTCAGTGACCCCAAGGCGATGCGGGCGCTGGCTCATCCGGCGAGATTGATGATCCTGAACAGGCTGAGTGTCGAGGGCAGCGCCACCGCGACCGAAGTGGCGGAGATCGCGGGGATCACGCCCAGTGCCGCCAGTTACCACCTGCGGATGTTGGCCAAGTATGGGTTCGTCGAGGACGCGCCGCCGCGTGGTGACGGCAGGGAGCGGGTGTGGAAGGCCGTGGACAAGTCGCTCAGCGTCGGTGTGCGGCCTGACGATTCGCCGGAGGTCAAGGACGCCAAGTTCGTGGTGATGGAGGCGTTTCGGCGAGAGGCGAACGAAGAGGCGGAACGCGCTCTGTCGAGCGTCGACCGGGAGTCGGACGAGTGGCGGGACGCAACGCGGTTCAACCGGGTTCGGCTCAGGGTCGATGCTGCGGAGTTGTTGCGGTTGAACCACGAGATCGAGAAGTTGATCGAGCCGTACATCGCCCAGTACCGCAGCAAGGAAGCCGCACCGGAGGGGGCCAGGATCGCCGAGGCGCAGATCAATCTGTTCCCGGTGGCGAAGAGGGTGGTTCCGGGGCTGCCGACCGAAGATCACGATGTGAGTGCGCTGGCCCTTGGGGACCGTCCGGTGGAGGAGTAGAGCGGTTTGTGCCGGCTGGTCGGACGGGGACGGGTGGCGGCGTGATCGCCGGTGCCCCAGCGCGAAAGCCGTGTCTGTAGGCCGTGGTCGTCGAGGTCGCGGGTCAATTTGGCTTCGATGGCGATAAGGGTGGTTCCGGGCTGCCGGCCGATGACTGCGATGTGAGTGCTGGCCGCTGGGGGCCAGGTGGAATGGGCAGATTGTGTCGACGGGTCGCCGGGAGTTATAGCGGTGTGATCGCTGGTGTCCCCGGCAGGATGCCGTGCCGGTGGGCCGTGGTCGCTCAGGCGCAGATCGATCTGTTTTCGGTGGCGGAGAGGGAGGTTCTGGGGCTGCCTGCGGAAGATCACGATGTGCGTGTGCTGGTTGGTCGGTCGGGGGTGATGGGCGGCGTGATCGCCGACCACTTCAGTCTGGAGTTGCCGGCGCCTGCGCTGGGTCTTTGTGGTCGGTCGCCTGGGTCAAGTCCGAGCCGGTTAAGTCATGCCGTCCCTCACCTACGAGGGCCTGCGCCACGGCTGTTCGGCGACCTGCATAACGAGGGTTGACTCGCTGCGCGGCTCGCCGCCGTGGAGTTCGCCGTTACAGGTGCGCCGTTTTGGAGTGGGCTTTTGGGGTGGGCTGTCGTGGGGTCTGCTGTCGTAGGTTCGCTCTCTTGGAGTCGGCTGTCTTGGAGTCGGCTGTCTTGGGGTCGGTTGGCGTCGGCTGGGGGCTGTTCGCGGAGTGCAAAGTCGTTCGGCTAGCGGTGGGTGACACTTGATCGCGCGGTGGTTGGCTTTGTTGTTTGTCTCCTGTCTCTTATACACAGCT
>NZ_POUD01000485.1 GCF_003236395.1 Nonomuraea aridisoli
GGAGGAGGGATGGCCGCGCCGGCCCGGGGCGGGTGGTCTTCGTCAGCAGCGAGGCCGGGGTGCAGACCCCGACGGACATGGTCCACTACGGCATGACGAGGACGGCTCAGCCGGCCCTGTCGCGCGGGCCGGCCCAGGAGGTCGCCGGCACGGGGGTCACGGTCAACAGCGTTTTGCCGGGGCCGACCGTCAGCGACGGCGTGCGGCAGATGTGGGAGAGCCTGTATCCGGGGCTCGATGCGCGTACACGGTCTCCGAGCAGGCCGCGGCCACGACCGGCGCGGCGCTGAGCGTGGACGGCGGCCTGGTCCCGAGGATCGTTCCCTGAGCGGGAGCCAGGGGTAAAGGCGGCATATCACCAGCTCAAAGCCTGTCGCCCATCGTCCGGGCGGCAGGAGGACGTGCGTAATGTGGGTCCTGAGGACCCGGGCCCGGAGGGAGGACCACCGGTCCACGCCCTTGACGACAAGGAGAGAGGCCACCGTCATGAGCATCGGCGCCTTGCTGCCCGCCGACCACGGGCTCGGCACCGCGCCACTCGGCGACATCTACCGCGCCATCCCCGAGGACGAGGCCCGCGCCACCGTGGAGACCGCGTGGGACCAGGGCGTCCGCTACTTCGACACGGCCCCCTTCTACGGCGCCGGGCTGGCCGAGATCAGGCTCGGCGAGGTCCTGTCCACGCGCCCGCGCGACGCGTACGTGCTGAGCACCAAGATCGGCCGGGTGATCCTGGACGAGCGGGAAGACCCGGCCTCCCGGCGGCTGGGCGACAAGGAGGGCCTGTTCGCGCACGGCCGTCCCAACACGATGGTCGAGGACTACAGCGCCGACGCCACCCGCCGCTCCATCGAGGACAGCCTCGAACGGCTGCGCACCGACCGCCTCGACATCGTCTGGGTGCACGACATCGCGGAGGACTTCTGGGACGGCGAGTGGCTCGCCGCCTTCGAATCGGCCCGCACCGGCGCCTTCCGCGTGCTGCAGGAGTTGCGGGACGAGGGCGTCATCCAGGCGAGGGTCGGACGCCTGCGGGCCGTGGCCGCGCGGCACGGTGTCGGCGTCAAGGCCGCCGCCCTGCAGTTCTCGCTGGCCCACCCGGCCACCGTGGCGGTCATCCCGGGCGCCTCACGGCCGGGCCGCATCGCCGAGGACCTCGCCGCGCTGCGCGAGAAGGTGCCGGCGGTGTTCTGGGCCGACCTGCGCGAGGAGGGGCTCATCGCGCCCGACGCCCCCGTGCCCAGAGCGTGACAGGAGAACGGCCATGGCCAGCACCTTCGCATCCATCGACCTTCCCGTCTCACCCGACCGGGTCTGGCGGCTCATCGGCGGCTTCGACTCGCTGCCCGACTGGCTGCCGTTCGTCACCTCCAGTGAGCTCGGCGAGGGCGGGCGCGTGCGGCGGCTGGTCACGGCGCGGGGCGAGACCATCGTGGAGCGCCTGGAGACCTTCGACGACCAGGCCCGCACCTACAGCTACTCCATCGTCGAGGGGCCCTTCCCGGTGAGCGCGTACCACTCCACGCTCGCGGTGCATCCGGCCGACGAGGGGGAATGCTGCCACGTGGAGTGGTCGGGCACCTTCACCCCGGACGGCGTCGGCGAGGAGGAGGTCGTCGCCCTCTTCAACCGGATCTACACCGACGGACTCGAGGCGTTGAAGCGCACGCTCGGGGTCTGATCCTCAGCGCGGCGCGCACGAGGAGTTCACGCGCTCCAGCAGGCGCGTGCACTCCCGCAGGTCGATGCCCCGCAGGTGGTCGAAGAGCCGGCGGCGCACGGCGGCCAGATGCGCCGGCCAGGCCTCCTTCAGGCGGGCGAGACCGGCGTCGGTGAGCACGGCGTTCCAGCCTCTGCCGTCGTCCGGGCACTTGACCCGCTCGACCAGCCCCTGGCCCTCCAGCCGGGTCACGATCCGGGTCATGCCGCTGAGGGACATGTCGACGGTCTCGGCCAGAGCGCTCATGCGCAGCAGCCGGCCCGGCGCCTCGGACAGGTGCATGAGCGTCTGGTACTCGATCAGCGGGAGCTGGTGCTGGCGCACCATCTCCTGGTCGATGGCCCGGGGCAACGTGATGAGCACCTTGGCCAGGGCCCGCATGAAGGACTCCTCGTCGGGAGTGAGCGGTCGCAGGTGCTCCGGTGTGACGGTGCTCATGATCCCAGCCTATTTGCTTGACAAAGAAAGTACAACGCCGTTTTACTTGCTCCGCGTAACAAGTATGCCCTCCCCCGAGGGATTGACATAGATGGGAACCACTCCGTTGACCAGGATCGGAATCATCCTCGGCAGTACCCGCCCGGGGCGTAACGGCGAGGCCGTGGCGCGCTGGGTCCACGAGATCGCCTCCAAGCGTGACGACGCGGAGTACGAGCTCGTCGACTTGCTCGACTACAAGTTGCCGCACCTCGACGAGCTCGCCCCGCCGATCATGGGGCAGTACTCGCAGCCCCACACCTTCGAGTGGGCCCGCAAGATCGACTCGTTCGACGGATTCGTGATCGTGACCCCCGAGTACAACCACTCGACCTCGGGCGCGCTGAAGAACGCGATCGACTTTCTGTACAAGGAGTGGACCAACAAGGCCGTCGGCTTCGTCGGCTACGGCCAGGTGGGCGGCGCGCGGGCGGTGGAGCACCTGCGGCTGGTCGCGGGCCAGCTCAAGTTGGCCGACGTGAGCGAGCAGGTCATCCTGACGTTGCACGACGACTTCCAGAACTACAGCGTCTTCACCCCCCGCGAGCACCAGAGCGCGACGGTGACCGCCATGCTGGACGAGGTCGTGGCGTGGAGCAGGGCGCTCGCCCCGCTGCGCGCCGCCTGAGCGCGCGCCCGCCCGCACAGCGGGGGCCGGTGCGGCGCGGGCGCGCACGTGAAACGCCGCGGAGAGCAGTCGGGGGCGCTTTCTGCGGCGGTTTCCGTCCTCTTCAGTCCTTCCACACATCACGTTCATCCGGGCGCTCCATCGTGGCTAGCCGCCTGATCAACATGAACGTGAGTGAAGGGACTGCATCTGATGCAGCCAATGGCAGCACGGCTCCTGGGCGGCTTATACCGCCGGGGACGCCTGGTCACGGCCGCCGGAGTCACGGCGCTGCTCGTCAGCAGCCTCGTGACCGCGGCCCACGCCGACCCGGTACAGCAGGGCAGGGGACGGCCCACCCCCACGCCGACCGGCACGGCGACCC
>NZ_POUD01000486.1 GCF_003236395.1 Nonomuraea aridisoli
GCTTTGTGGTCAAGTCCTCGGCCTATTAGTACCGGTCAGCTCCACACGTTACCGCGCTTCCACCTCCGGCCTATCAACCCGGTCATCCACCGGGAGCCTTACCCCCTCACAGGGTGGGAGACCTCATCTCAAGGCAAGCTTCCCGCTTAGATGCTTTCAGCGGTTATCCCTTCCGAACGTAGCCAACCAGCCATGCACCTGGCGATACAACTGGCACACCAGAGGTTCGTCCGTCCCGGTCCTCTCGTACTAGGGACAGCCCCTTTCAAGTCTCCTACGCGCGCAGCGGATAGGGACCGAACTGTCTCGCGACGTTCTAAACCCAGCTCGCGTACCGCTTTAATGGGCGAACAGCCCAACCCTTGGGACCTACTCCAGCCCCAGGATGCGACGAGCCGACATCGAGGTGCCAAACCATCCCGTCGATATGGACTCTTGGGGAAGATCAGCCTGTTATCCCCGGGGTACCTTTTAGCCGTTGAGCGACACCGCTTCCACACGCCGATGCCGGATCACTAGTCCCAGCTTTCGCTCCTGCTCGACCCGTCAGTCTCACAGTCAAGCTCCCTTGTGCACTTACACTCAACACCTGATTACCAACCAGGCTGAGGGAACCTTTGGGCGCCTCCGTTACCCTTTAGGAGGCAACCGCCCCAGTTAAACTACCCACCAGACACTGTCCCCGATCCGGATCACGGACCAGAGTTAGACGTTCAAAACGACCAGAGTGGTATTTCACCAATGACTCCACCCGAACTAGCGTCCAGGCTTCCCAGTCTCCCACCTATCCTACACAAGACGCTCCAAACGCCAATGTCAAGCTGTAGTGAAGGTCCCGGGGTCTTTCCGTCCTGCTGCGCGTAACGAGCATCTTTACTCGTAATGCAATTTCGCCGGGTCTGCGGTTGAGACAGCGGGGAAGTCGTTACGCCATTCGTGCAGGTCGGAACTTACCCGACAAGGAATTTCGCTACCTTAGGATGGTTATAGTTACCACCGCCGTTTACCGGCGCTTAAGTTCTCACCTTCGCCAGCGTCACCGCCGGCTAAGCGGTCCCCTTAACGTTCCGGCACCGGGCAGGCGTCAGTCCGTATACATCGTCTTACGACTTCGCACGGACCTGTGTTTTTAGTAAACAGTCGCTTCCCCCTGGCCACTGCGGCCCCCACCAGCTCAAAGCGCAAAGCCCATCACCAGCAGAGGCCCCCCTTCTCCCGAAGTTACGGGGGCAATTTGCCGAGTTCCTTAACCACAGTTCACCCGATCGCCTTAGTATTCTCTACCTGACCACCTGAGTCGGTTTAGGGTACGGGCCGCCACAACACTCACTAGAGGCTTTTCTCGGCAGCATAGGATCATCCACTTCACCACAATCGGCTCGGCATCACATCTCAGGTACATACGAGGCGGATTTGCCTACCTCGCTCCCTACATGCTTACCCCAGGACAACCATCGCCTGGGCTGGACTACCTTCCTGCGTCACCCCATCGCTTACCTACTACCCGATCGGATCGAGCGTTCACTCTGACCCCAAGCCCGAAGGCTTTAGGCGAGCTAAGGACTCTTAGCATCACGAGGTTCAGTATGGGCGCATTGAAGCGGGTACGGGAATATCAACCCGTTGTCCATCGACTACGCCTGTCGGCCTCGCCTTAGGTCCCGACTTACCCTGGGCGGATTAGCCTGCCCCAGGAACCCTTGGTCATCCGGCGCGAGGGTTTCTCACCCTCGATTCGCTACTCATGCCTGCATTCTCACTCGCACAGCCTCCACAACTAGATCACTCTGCTGCTTCGCCGGCTGCACGACGCTCCCCTACCCACCAACAAGAACAAAGTCCTCATCAGTGCCACGACTTCGGCGGTGTACTTGAGCCCCGCTACATTGTCGGCGCAGAATCACTTGACCAGTGAGCTATTACGCACTCTTTCAAGGGTGGCTGCTTCTAAGCCAACCTCCTGGTTGTCTCTGCGACTCCACATCCTTTCCCACTTAGCACACGCTTAGGGGCCTTAGTCGGTGATCTGGGCTGTTTCCCTCTCGACTACGAACCTTATCGCCCGCAGTCTCACTGCCACGCTCTCACTTACCGGCATTCGGAGTTTGGCTGACGTCAGTAACCTTGTCGGGCCCATCGGCCATCCAGTGCTCTACCTCCGGCAAGAAACACGCAACGCTGCACCTAAATGCATTTCGGGGAGAACCAGCTATCACGGAGTTTGATTGGCCTTTCACCCCTACACACAGGTCATCCCCCAGGTTTTCAACCCTGGTGGGTTCGGTCCTCCACCCAGTCTTACCTGAGCTTCAACCTGCCCATGCGTAGATCACCCCGCTTCGGGTCTACAGCATGCGACTCAAACGCCCTCTTCAGACTCGCTTTCGCTACGGCTCCCCCACACGGGTTAACCTCGCCACACACCATAACTCGCAGGCTCATTCTTCAAAAGGCACGCAGTCACATCACACAACAGCAAGCTGTTGTAAGCTCCTACGGCTTGTAGGCACACGGTTTCAGGTACTATTTCACGACCCCTCACCGGGGCACTTTTCACCTTTCCCTCACGGTACTCGTGCACTATCGGTCACCAGGGAGTATTTAGGCTTACCAGGTGGTCCTGGCAGATTCACACAGGATTCCTCGAGCCCCGTGCTACTTGGGATCCCCTCCAGCAGTCGACAAGGTTTCGTCTACCCGGCTCTCACGGTCTACGGCAGCCCTTCCCAGAGCTTTCAACTACCCCACCGATTTATCACTGCTCGAAGAAGCGGCAGCTCCTTCAAGAAGGTCCCACGACCCCGGACATGCAACGCCTGCCGACTATCACACACGCCCGGTTTAGCCTCATCCGCTTTCGCTCACCACTACTCACGGAATCACTCTTGTTTTCTCTTCCTACGGGTACTGAGATGTTTCACTTCCCCGCGTTACCACCAACCGCCCTATACATTCAGGCGGAGGCAACACCACATGACTGGTGCTAGGTTTCCCCATTCGGACATCCCCGGATCAACGTCTGGTTGGCGACTCCCCGAGGCTTAACGCAGCCTCCCACGTCCTTCATCGGCTCCTGATGCCAAGGCATCCACCGTGTGCCCTAAAAAACTTGGCCACAAAGATGCTCGCGTCCACTATGCAAATCTCAAACAACAAACAGCAACCACCTCCAAACCC
>NZ_POUD01000487.1 GCF_003236395.1 Nonomuraea aridisoli
GGGCCGGGCAGGCGGGACTGCACCTGTCCGGCGGGGTCGCCGTCCGCGCCGAGGACGTCATGATCGGCGCGATCGACGGCACCGGCGTCGTCCTGTCCGGCACCGCCCGCCTGGAGGCCGTCCGGCTCCGGCTGGAGGGCACCTCCGGCTCGGCGATCCGGCTGCGCGGCATGGCCAGGCTCCGGCTCGCCGAGTCCGTCCTGCACCGCGCCGGCAGGAGCGGCCTGCTCCTGGAGGACGGCGCCCACGCCGCGGCGGACGACACCAGGATCGACGCCGCCGGGGAGGCGGGCGTCCACGTCACCGGCTCGGCGCAGGCCGACCTGGTGGACTGCCGGATCACCGGCTCGGCCGCGAGCGGCCTGGTCGTGCGCGACAACGGGCGGCTGGTGGCGCGCGGCTGCGCGGTCGTGGCGCCGTCCGCCAACGGCCTGCTGGTCACCGACGCGGCCCGCGCCGAGCTGACCGACTGCCGGCTCGACCGCTGCGCCTACAGCTCCGTCCACCTGGCCGGCTCGGCGACGGCCGCGCTGGCGGACTGCCGGGTGCGCGGCGGTTCCGAGCACGGCGTGCACTTGGCGGGCGCGGCCCGCGCGGAGGTGTCCGACTGCCGGATCGCGGGCGTCACCATGAACGGCGTGTCCGTCACGGAGCAGGCCGCCGCCACGCTCACCGGCGTCCACGTCGAAGGCGGCGACACCGGCGTCCGCATCGCCTCGGCGGCCGGCTCGACCGTGGCGCACTGCACGGTCGACGGCACCGCCCGCACCGGCCTGGAGATCGCCGAGGGCGGCCAGGCGACGCTGGAGGACAACCGCGTGGTGCGCGCGGGCGCGGCGGGCATCGTGGTGGACGCCAAGGCGGACGTCCGGGTGGACGGCGGCTCGGTGGAGGACTGCGGGGGCTGCGGCATCGTCGTGTGGACGGGCGCCCGCCCGGCCGTGACCGGCCTGCGCGTCGAACGCCCGGCCAAGAACGGCGTCTTCGTCGCCCAAGGCGCGGGCGGCGTCTTCGACTCCTGCGACGTGCTGCGCTCGGGCTTCCCCGCCCTGCACACCGGCGCCGGGGCGGACCCGGTCTTCCGCCGCTGCCGGGTGCGGGAGTGCGCCGACGCCGTGGGCGGGGACGAGGGCGCGGCCGCGGTCTTCGAGGACTGCGCGCTCGGCGAGACCGCCGCGCCGCTGCCCGCCGGGCCGGTCGCGTCCGCCGCGCAGCCCGTGCCGGTGGAGCAGCCGCCCGAGGAGAGCCTGGAGGACCTGCTCGGCGAGCTCGACCGGCTGGTCGGCCTCGACCGGGTCAAGCGCGACGTGGGCTCGCTGGTCAAGCTGATGCAGACCGTACGCCGCCGCGAGGACGCCGGCCTGCCGGCCCCGCCGCTCAGCCGCCACCTGGTGTTCGCCGGCAACCCCGGCACCGGCAAGACCACCGTCGCCCGCCTCTACGGACGGCTGCTCAAGGCGCTGAACATGCTCCGCGTCGGCCACCTCGTGGAGGTCGACCGCAGCGACCTGGTCGGCGAGTACGTCGGGCACACCGGCCCGAAGACGGCCGCCGCGTTCACCCGGGCGCTCGGCGGCGTGCTCTTCATCGACGAGGCGTACTCGCTGGTGCCCGCGGCGGGGGGCACGGACTTCGGCCTCGAAGCGGTCGCCACCCTGGTCAAGCTCATGGAGGACCACCGCGACGACGTGGTGGTGATCGCCGCCGGCTACCCGGCCGACATGGGCAGGTTCATCGCCTCCAACCCGGGCCTGTCCTCGCGCTTCACCCGCACCCTGCTGTTCGAGGACTACGACGCCGCCGAGCTGGTGTCCATCGTGGAGCATCAGGCACGCGAGCACCGGTACGAGCTGACCCCGGCCGCCCGCGCGGAGCTGATCGGCCTCTTCGAGCGGATGCCGAGGGACACGGGCTTCGGCAACGGCCGCTACGCCCGCCAGACCTTCCAGGAGATGACCGAACGCCAGGCCCAACGGGTCGCCGAGCTGGACGACCCCACCCCCGGCCAGCTGGTCGCCCTGGAGGTGGAGGATCTCCCTCGTGTGCCTGGCGTCGGCGACCCGAGGTGATCCCGCCGGCACGTACCCGCTCTGACCGCGTCACCCAGAAGTGGAGGCGGCGGCCTGTCATCTGGGAGGTTCGCCCGCATACTGTGGAAAATCGACGTGCCCGATCGCGGATCCCAGGGAGGCCCGCGTGCCCGTGTTCGAGTCGTTGGAGCCGTACGACCCGCGCAAGGTGGGGCCGTACCGGATCGAGGCGCGGCTGGGTGCCGGCGGGATGGGACAGGTCTTCCTCGGGCGGTCGCGCAGCGGGCGGGCGGTGGCGGTCAAGGTCGTCCATCCCGAGCTGGCCGCCGACGCGGACTTCCGGCGCAGGTTCGCCAGGGAGATCGCGCTGGCGCGCACGGTGAGCGGGTTCTTCACCGCCGGGGTGGTCGACGCCGACCCCGAGGGCAGGCCGCCGTGGCTGGCGACCGCGTACGTGCCCGGCCTGTCGCTGGAGGAGGCGGTCGCCGAGCACGGGCCGTGGAGTGAGCGCGACGTGCTCGTGCTGGGGGCGGGGCTGGCGGAGGCGCTGGAGTCGATCCACGCCGTCGGCGTGGTGCACCGCGACCTGAAGCCGTCGAACGTGCTCCTGGCCGCCGACGGGCCGCGCGTGATCGACTTCGGGGTCTCCGTGGCCGTCGAGGGCGCCCGCCTGACCAGGACCGGGATGGCGGTGGGCACGCCCGGCTTCATCTCCCCCGAGCAGTTGACGGGGGCCGTGGTCGGGCCGGCCAGTGACGTGTTCTGCCTGGGCGCGGTGCTGGCCTTCACGGCCACGGGCACGGGGCCGTTCGGCGGCGGGTCGTGGCAGGGGTTGTGGTACCGCACCGTGCACGAGGAGCCCGACCTCGCGGCACTGCCGGCCCGGCTGCGGGGCCTGGTGGAACGGTGTCTCGACAAGCGCCCCGAAGCTCGGCCTTCCGCGACGGCGCTGCTGGACGAGCTGGCCGAGAGCGTCACGGACGGCGGCACACTCGCCGCCCTGTACACCGACTCCCGCTGGCTACCCGCCCCGGTCGCCCACGCCGTACGCACCTGTCTCTTATACA
>NZ_POUD01000488.1 GCF_003236395.1 Nonomuraea aridisoli
GGTCAGGGTCGGGCCGAGGGTGCTGCCGGGGAACTTGCCGGACAGGGTGGCGGCGCTCTCGCCGACGTCGGGGAGGAAGCCGGCGACGGAGACGAGGGCCTTCACGTTGGCGTTGCCGCGGGCGGCGTTGGTGGCCACCTGGCTGCCGTAGGAGTGTCCGGCGAGAATGATCGGACCTTCGATGGTCTTGAGCAGGGCGGCGATGGAGGCGGTGTCGCCGGCGAGGCTGCGCAGGGGGTTGGCGGGAGCGATGACCTTGTAGCCGTCGTGTTGCAGGCGCTGGACGACGCCGTTCCAGCTGGAGGCGTCGGCGAACGCCCCATGGACCAGGACGACGGTGGGCTTGGCGGGCTTGGCGGGAACGTCCGCGCCGGCCGGGGTGGCGGCGGCGGTCAGGGCGGTGGCGGCGATCGCGGTGCCGAGCAGGGCGGCGACGGCGTTGCGCTTGCTGGTCATGGTGAGCTCCTTGGTGCTTTCGTTCCGCGCTGTCGAGTAGAACCATACCCGTTTTAATCGTGCGCGAGTAAAACGGGCGCGCGGTGATCTGTGTCACCTCTTCGGGACTGAGGTGGGGTGCGGCAACGCAGCGCGGGAGGCGGTGAGTTCGCCGTGCCGTGCAGAAGTGCGACGTCGCGAGTTTCCGCGGACTTGCGGCGACGGGCGCCGTGGGCGAAGAGGCCAGGTGTGGTGCGACCTGCATGTTGGCCCACCGCTCGGGTTCATGCGATGAGCCCCGAAGTGGCTCTGTGCCATGCGTCGAAGACCGGGCTGCCCTGGTCAGGACGAGAAGCGCAACGAGTCGGTGAACGCCCTCGGTGCTCACAACGTCGTGCTGCCCCCGGCGCCCAGGACTGCGGCTGAGCCGCGTCGGGCTTCCAGGTCAGGACTGCTCGCGGCGGTAGCAGGGCACCACGGTTGCGCCGGGCGTCGCGGCGCGACGGCCGAGCAGGATGGCCCTGGGTTCCCGACAAGAAGGGCCGGTCCTCGGAGGCGAGGCCGGTAGGCACAGCCGGCCGCCAG
Source organism: Nonomuraea aridisoli (assembly GCF_003236395.1). Lineage (GTDB taxonomy): Bacteria > Actinomycetota > Actinomycetes > Streptosporangiales > Streptosporangiaceae > Nonomuraea > Nonomuraea aridisoli. Next base: position 1,021 of record NZ_POUD01000488.1, read on the forward strand.
GCTCTCACCTCACAACCTGAGGATCCTTGAGCGGAACGGTGCTGGAACAAGACCCGACGTCACAGCGATCCGGGAACGCGGAGAGGTTCTCCGTCGTCATCCCGATCCAAGCGTCGGGAAGGCCATCCCCGATGGCCGGCAATGTCGCCATCAGCGGGAGCATGGCGCCCACGTAGACGATGGTGCGGCTGACATTGACGCCGAGGAGCCCGTTTGCCTGGTTTGCGCCGCCGCCCAGCCGACACCGCCCACGGACGAGCGCGGCACCCGAGCTGGCTGCCTCCTGGCAGGCCAGCCGGCAAGGCCGGCTCCATCAGCGAGGCGCGGATCCGGTTGTGTGCCGCCACCCGGTCGGCGCCGCGTGCGGACGCGTGTGGGTCGAGCAGGCGGTCTTCCGGCCGGCCGAGCGGCAAGCCCGGGTCCATCGGCGTTGCCATCCCCCGCAGGCAGGAACAGCCCACTCGCCGCCATCAGTCCAGGGGCACCTCGTCGGCTCCCCACCTGACCATCCTCACCTCACCACCCTGCGGCGACGTCCACATGAGCAGCGGGTGACAGCGAGTACGCCGCAGGGTTGATGTCGCGCTCGTTGAGGACCAACCAGCCCGCGGCATGATGGTTCGCTTCTGCTCTTCGAGGGACGCTGCCCTCTTCAAGCGGTGTCACTGCCCCCTGCTCGGGAGCGACGGTGATGGGCCACCGCAATCCGCCCGGGCATTTCGTCCGGCTTGGATGGTTGGTGGCTCCGAACCAGCGGACGGACATGCCTGCCCACGGTCTTCCACGTCGGACAAGGGGGGAGGAAGCTACATCCCGGCGTTGCGCGAGAGGTAGATCCACAAAGCTGCGGAACGGGGCCTTACTCGCGCTCGGCGGCCTGGGTTTCGCGGCGCTCGATGATGCGGCGGGTGAAGGGGATCACCTCGACGACGCGCGTACCCAGGTAAGCGCCGATGAGGGCGAGCGCCAGAAGCACGATGGGACTGGTGGCGAGGCCGTTCATGGTGACGAATGCCTGCAGGATCGCGTCGAGCGCCATAGGGGTACTCCGAGGGACGGCGAGCGGGAAGGTGTTCAGCGTAACCGGACATCAGAAGTGCTCGGAGCAAAATCGGATATATCGCTACATGATCAAACAAATCGCCATCGATCGCGCTAAGCCGTTGCGAGGGTTGATCGTGGCCCACGAACGCCAACGCCTCGGCCGTGGCGTGCCGGTGTCCGTACCGACCGTGCCGGCGCCTGCGCCGACCGCGCCGGTGCCCGTGTCAACCGCACGCGTGTCGACCGTCCGGGTCCCGTGCCAACCGTGCGGGTCCCGTGCCGACCATGCGGGTGCCCGTGTCGACCGTGCTAGTGTCCGGTCAACCGTGCTGGTGCCTGGGTCGACCGTTGAGCTTGTTGCACCTCGATGGGCACCGTCGTCGTGGTGCTCAGGCCCCTGCTGCGGCCTCTTAGTCGGTCTGGCTACGGTGCCCAGGCTGTTGTGCCTGACGGGTGTCCCGCGGCAAGCGATCATGTAGCTGAGGGGGTGAACGCCCACTCTGAGGAGCTTGTGCGGGGCTCACGAACTTCGTGACCCGAGCTCACCGACGAAAGCCCATGTCCGGGAGGCGACCAGTCGACGGACGCGAGGCCGGCTAGCGACCACAGGTTCCCCGCACGGGAACGGCGCAGATCCCAGGGGGCCGGGCGCCGGCCCGTACGGGCAGCTCCGAGGTCGTCCGCTGGGCGTACGGCCGGTGCGGGGTGGTCGCGCTGATCGTCCCAAATCAGTAGAGCTCCCCGTACGGTCAGCAGACGACCGCAGACCCGGGCGCGATCCGGCAGGACCCGATGAAGAGCCGGCCGGATCGCGTGCTGCAGGTCGGGAAGGTCAGTGGAAGAAGTGGCGGGTGCCGGTGAAGTACAGGGTGATGCCGGCCTTCTCGGCGGCCTCGATGACCTGGTCGTCGCGCACCGAGCCCCCCGGCTCCACGATGGCGCGTACGCCGGCCTCCGCCAGCACCTCCAGCCCGTCCGGGAACGGGAAGAACGCGTCGGAGGCCGGCGTACGCGCCATCGT
>NZ_POUD01000489.1 GCF_003236395.1 Nonomuraea aridisoli
GGTGGGGAGCAGGCCGCTGTTGCGCGTCGCCCAGCCGGTGGTGGCCGCCGCCGTGGTGCTCGCCGGGCTCGCGCCCGACCTGGCGCTGCTGGTGCCGGCGCTGCTGGTGTTCGGGGTGGCCGTGGGCGCGGTGGACGCGGGCATGAACATGCAGGGCGTGGCGGTCGAACGCCGCTACGGCGTCGAGGTGCTGAACGGCTTCCACTGCGTGTGGAGCGCGCTCGGCATGGCGGCGGCGCTGTGGGCGTCGGCGGCGGCCGGCCTGCCGCCGGCGCTCGTCATGGCGATCCCGATGGTGCTCGCGGTGGCCGGCTCCCTCTACGCCGGGCGTCATCTGTGCGCCCTGGAGGAGGAGAAGGTCCCGGCCGTGGCCGATGTCGCGGCCGAGGTCGCCGGCCGGCTCCCGTGGCGGCCGATCGTCCCCCTCTGCCTGGCCATGGGCTTCCTGTACGTCGGCGACGCCGCCGTCTCCAACTTCACCACCGTCTTCATGAAGGACGTGCTGGCGGCCGGCCCGAGGGTGATCCCGCTCGCGTACGTCGCCTACCAGGCCGCCACGCTGGCCGTCCGGCTCGGCGGCGACCTCGCGGTCCGGCGCCACGGCCCCGTCGCGGTCGTCAGGATCGGCGGTGTGCTGGCCACCCTCGGGTTCCTGGGCGTCGTCCTGGCCCCGAACCAGGTGCTGGGCATCGTCGCGTTCGGGCTGACCGGGGTGGGGCTGGCGGTGGTGGCGCCGCAGTCGTTCTCGGCGGCCGGGCGGCTCGACCCGGCGGGCACCGGGGTGGCCATCGCCCGGGTGAACCTCTTCAACTACGTCGGCTTCGTCGTCGGCGCGGCCCTGGTCGGCGGGCTGGCCGACGCGGCGGACATGCGGGTGGCGTTCGCCGCGCCGCTGGTGTTGTCCGCCGCGATCATCCTGCTCGCCCCCGGCTTCGCGCCGAAGCGGGCCCGTTCAGCCGCCTGACCGGGACGGCCTCACCCCCGCACCTCCGCGACCTCGACGGGACGGCGCTCGCGCAGCGACAGGTCGGCGGCCTCGGCGACGTAGAGGGCCTCCAGCGCGTCCTCGATCGTGCACGGGCTCGGGCCGCCGCGCAGGAAGTGGTCGATCTCGGCCCGGTACGCCTCCTCGAACCGGGCCACGAAGTCGGGCCAGGGCCGGTCGGGCTCCGGCAGGCCCTCCGTGGAGTGCAGCGGGGCCCGGGGGCCGAGCCCGACGGCCTGGGTGCGCTCGGTGCCGGCCAGCTCCATGCGCACGTCGTACCCCCCGCCGTTGTAGCGGGAGCCCTGCACGGTGGCCAGCGTGCCGTCGTCGAGGGTGAGCAGCGCGGCGCTGGTGTCCACGTCGCCCGCCTCGGCGAAGAACGCGGCCCCCCGGTTGGCGCCCGTCGCGTAGACCGAGACGACCTCGCGGCCGGTCACCCAGCGCAGGATGTCGAAGTCGTGGATGTGGCAGTCGCGGAAGATGCCGCCGGACAGCGGGATGTAGTCGGCGGGCGGGGGCGCCGGGTCCGCCGTCACCAGGTGCACCCGGTGCAGCTCGCCCAGCTCGCCGGCCCGCAGCGCCGCCGCCGCGGCCACGTAGCCGGGGTCGAACCTGCGCTGGAACCCGATCTGCACCCGGTGGCCGGCGCACTCCTCCAGCACCTTGACGGTGTCGGGCACCGTGCCCGCCACCGGTTTCTCGCAGAAGACCGGCACGCCCCGGCGGCACGCCTTGACGATCAGCTCGGCGTGGGTGCTGGTCGGGGTCGCGATCACCACCGCGTCGGCCTCGAACGGGTCCCCCGGCCGGCCGTACGGCGACGTACGCACGGGGTCGGCCACGATGAGCTCCTCGACCAGCGGATGCGCGGCCAGGGTCGCGGCATGGAAGGCTCCGATCCGGCCAAGACCCATCAATCCCACACGCATGGCACCTCCAACGTTTTATCCCTCAGTCAGCGTTTTGTCCTGACATATTGGCTTTTAAGCCTCGAACGGCCTCCGCGGCCTTGTGCGCGGGCAGCCGCGCGAACCCCACCACCACCGCCGCCGGCCCCTCCGCCTCGCGCATCGGCCCGACGGGCTCGGCCGACAGGCCCAGCTCCGTGGCGATCCTGACGGTACGCTGCTCGTCCCAGCCGGCCGGCAGCTCCAGGTAGACGTGCAGGCCCGCGTCGATCCCCCCGACCCGCACGGCGGGCAGCAGCTCGGCCAGGGCGGTGACCAGCGCGTCACGGCGGCGGCGGTACTCCCTGCGCATGCGCCGCAGGTGCCGGTCGTAACCGCCGGTGCGCAGGAAGTGCGCCAGCGCGTACTGCTCGACGACCGGGGAGCCGAGGTCGAGCTGGCCCCGGGCGCGGCGGACGGCCTCGGCCAGGTCGGGCGGCGCCGCCACCCAGCCCAGCCGCAGGCCCGGCGCGAGCGACTTGCTCACGCTGCCCGACAGCACCACCCGGTCGGGCGCCAGCCCCTGCAGGCAGCCGACCGGATCGCGGTCGTAGCGGAACTCGGCGTCGTAGTCGTCCTCCAGCACGACCCGATGGCCGGCGTGGGCCCATTCCACCAGCGCCGCCCTCCGCTCCGGCGAGAGCACGACGCCCGTCGGGAACTGGTGGGCGGGCGTCACGAGCACGGCGTCGCCGCTCAGCCCGCGTACGTCGAGGCCCTGCTCGTCCACCGGGACCGGCACGAGCTGCGCCCCCGCCCGCCTGAGCAGCGGCAGCTGGCGGTGGCTCGCCGGGTCCTCCACGGCCAGCCGGAGCGGACGCTGCCCGGCCAGCACCTGCAACACCAGGCTCAGCCCCTGCGCCACACCGCCGACGATGACGAGGTTCTCGGGGCGCACGTCGGCCGCCCTGACCCGGCGCAGGTATCCGGCCAGCTCTTCGCGCAGCTCGGGCACGCCGCCGGGGTCCCCGTAATCGAGGGCGTCGGACGGTACCGTGGTCAGGACGTGCCTGACGGCCGACAGCCAGCGTTCACGGGGGAAGTGGCCGAGGTCGGGGGAGGTGGGGCGATG
>NZ_POUD01000048.1 GCF_003236395.1 Nonomuraea aridisoli
GCCCCGTCCCCTCCGACCCCGACCACGCGATGGTCCGGGTCGTCGACGGCCTGTTCCGCACCCTGGACAAGCTGGAGCTGGCCGTGGCCGTGCACCGGCTGTTCGCCGAAGACCCGATCAGCCTCCGTACGCTCGCCCACAAGATGCTGGTCGAGCGGGACGCGCTCTCCCAGGCCCAGCGCACCGCCGAGGAACGCGTCCTGCACTGGCTGCGCTCGTCGGAGTCGGCCCCGGTCACGGGCCACATGTTCCGGCTGACGGAGTGGCTCGGCGCGGCCGCCACCGAGGAGCAGCTCATCGGCGCCGACCCGGCCCACCCGGTGATGGTGCCCTCGCTGCGCACCCCGCTGTGGCGCGTGCTGGTGACGCTCATGCCCGACCGCAGGCTGCAGGACGGCTGGCTCGTCGTGGGCGACATCCACGGCCTGCAGGCCCGCACCCGCCAGCTGCTGGCCTCGGCCCCACCCGACGCCGACATGGTGGAGCTCATGGCGGAGCTGGGCATCCGCGCCCACTCGGCCAAGGCGTGGCTCGACGCCCTGCCGCCGGAGGCCGCGCCCGAGCGTTCGGCCGCGCAGTCGTCACCGGCCCAGCCGCTGCCCCGCCGTACGCCGGGGGCCAACGGCCACCACCACCGCGGCGGCCAGCCGATCCCGCCGGCCCCGGCCGGGGCGATCGACCCGTCGGCCGCGCTGGCCACGCTGTCAGCGCTGTCGGGCGGGCGTTCGCCGATGCTGCACGTGGCGGGCACGCCGTCCACGCCTCCCCCGCCGCTGCCGAGCCCGTCGTCCGACCCGCGCCGCTGGCAGCGCATCGAGGTCACCCCCGAGCACCTGCGGGGCGGCCCGGTGCCGGTCCCCGAGGGGTACGCCGCGCAGCTCGGCATGCGGCCCGGCACCCTGCTGTCGGTGACGGGCCCGGGCGACAACGCGATCGTCCTGGTCTGGCAGGGCCAGCAGCCGGTCTTCGACTCGCTGCAGCCGGTGCTCATGCGCCTCAACGCCCGCCCCGGCGACCAGGTCTACGTCACGGTCGACGGCTACCGCCTGGAGGCCCAGCTGACCGGCTGAGCCCGGTCAGGCGTCGAAGAGGCGCAGGCGGTGGGCGGTGGCGGCGGCCTCGCCCCGGGTGGCGACGCCCAGCTTGGCGAGGATGTTGGAGACGTGCACGCTCACCGTCTTGGCCGAGATGAACAGCCGTCCGGCGATCTCGCGGTTGCTGCGCCCGGCCGCCACCTCGCGGAGCACCTCCAGCTCACGGGCCGTCAGCCCGAGCGGCTGGCCGTCGGCCGGCTCGTCGGAGCCGCCGATCCTGGCCCGCCGCGCGAACACGTCGAGCCGTTCCAGCAGCGGCGTCGCGCCCAGCTCGCCGGCGAGGTCGCGGGACCGCGCCAGCCGCGCCGCCGCCTCCTGCCGGTCGCCGGCCGCGAGGGCCGCCTGCGCCGCGCCTGCCTGGCACTGCGCCTCCGCGTACGGCTGCCGCAGCGCCGCCCACGCCCCGGCGGCGAGGTCCCACGCCTTGACCTGCCAGGCGGCCGGATCGGCGGCGGCCTCCTCGGGCGCGTCAGGACCGGCCAGCGCGGTGAACGTGAGCCGATGCGCCTGCTGCAGATCGCCGTCCACGTCCGTCACCGGCGCCAGCGCCCGCGCCCGCCGCAGCAGGGCCACGGCCACCGAGGCGGGCGCCTCCCGCCCGCCGAGCACGGCTTCCAGGGCCTGCGCGTACGGAAGGGCGTCCCAGACCAGCTCGGCGCACGCGACCAGCACCGGCCAGCCGTAACGGGAGTTGGCGGTCACGTCGTGCTCGTCGAGGATCCGCCCCGCCGCCTCCACCGCCTCGGCCGACCGGCCGCGCGCCTTCAGCAGCCGGACACTCCTGCACAGATGCGGCAACACGGCCTGGTCCCGGTGCGCGCCGCGGGACAACACGCTGCGCGACGACGCGAGCAGCTCCTCCGCCCGGTCGTACTGCCCCCGCGCCAGCGCGATGTCGAAGGCGAAGCCCTGCAGGCTCGCCCGGTAGGGCGCGGGCGGCGCGAGGGAGATCGCCTGCTCGATCACCCGCAGCGCCTCGTCCCAGCGCCCGAGCGACACCAGCGGCTCGGCCAGGTTGATCGACAGGAACGTGCCGGACGTGCGGGCCAGCCCGTAGCGGGCGGCCTCCTCGACGCCCTCGCGCGCCACCTGCGCGGCCCGCTCGTGCCGGCCGGCGCCTTCGAGCGCGTCCGACTCGGAGATCGCGCAGCGCATCAGAGCGCCGTACGCCTCCACGGGCGCGGCGATGCGGCGCGCCTCGGCGTACGCCCGCAGATCCTCCATCCCGCCGTAGCGCGTGGGGGAACAGGCCATGTTGATCAGGGCGTGGGCCTCGACGTTGGCGTCGCCTACCTCGTGGGCGATCTCCATGGCGAGCCGGGCCGTGGCGATCTTCTCCGGCAGGTCCTCCGGCCGGTGGAGCATGCGCGACAGGCTCTCCAGCACCTGGCCGCGCAGCCTGGGCTGGTCCGCGGGGACGAGCGCGGCGGCCCTGCGCAGGTCGTCGAGGAAGCCGGGCCGGCCGAGGTCGTAGCGGGCCATGCCCCGCATGCGCAGCACCTGCGCCGCCCTGACCGGGTCGGTGTCGGCGTCGATCTCGTCCAGGGCGGCGCCGGCCAGGGCGACGCTGCGCTCGTACTCGCCGGCGAGGTGGGCGACCTTGGCCGTCTGCCGGAGCACGTCGATCCGGCCTGCGTCGATGCGCTCGGCGGCGTCCGGCACGCGGTCCCACAGCTCCAGCACCCTGGACAACATCCTGAGCTGCTCGTCGTAGGCGGTGGACTTGCGCGCGACGGCGGCCGCCCGCCAGGCGCTGACCAGCGCCCAGGTGGAGTCGTGGGCGCTGTGCCAGTGGTGGGCCAGCTCGACGGCGCCGCGCGGGGCGGGCAGGATCGACAGGTCGCGTTCCAGCGCCTCGGCGTAGCGGGTGTGCAGGCGGGTGTGCTCGCCGGGCAGCAGGTCGTCGTGGAGCGCCTCGCGGATGAGCGCGTGGCGGAAGGAGTAGCCCTCGCCGTCGACGACCAGCACGTTACCGGCCACGGCGGGCCGCAGCGCGTGGGTCAGCGCGCCCTCGTCGAGCCCGGCGACGGCGCTGAGCAGGGCGTGCTCGATGCGCTGGCCGCCGGCGCTGGCCACCCGCAGCAGCTCCTGCGTCTCGCCGGGCAGCCGCTCGACGCTGGCGAGCAGCAGGTCGCGCAGCGACTCGGGCAGCGCCTCGGCGCCGTCGGCCTCGTTGACCAGCGCCTCGACGAACAGCGGGTTGCCCTCGCTGCGCATGTAGATCAGGTCCATGTCGGCGCGGGCCGGCTCGTGCCGCAGGATGCCGGCGGCCAGGGCGTCCGCCTCCTCGCGGGTGAGCCTGGGCAGGGCGAGCCTGCTCACCCACTCGACCCGGCTCAGCTCCGCGACCAGCGGCCGCAGCGGGTGGCTGCGGTGCAGCTCGTCGGTACGGTACGTCACCACGACCAGCAGCCGCGCCGCCGTGGGCTGGTAGCGGACGAGGAACGACAGCAGGTCGCGGGTGGACCGGTCGGCCCAGTGGGCATCCTCCACCACGAGCACCACGGGACGTTCGTCGGCCAGCCGCTCCAGCAGCCCGAGCACCTGCTCGAACAGCCGGGCCCGCGCGTCGGCCCCGTCACGCCCCGGCTCCCCGAACTCCGGCAGCAGCCGCCCCAGCGCCCGCGCGTCGCCGCCCGGCACGAGCGCCGCGACGCCGTCGTGGCCCAGCTCGCGCACGAGCCCGCGCAGCACGGCCGTGAACGGCGCGAACGGCAGGCCCTCGGTGCCCAGCTCCAGACAGCCGCCGACCAGGACGAGCGCGTCACCGGCCCGGTCGGTGAACTCCTTGATCAGCCGCGTCTTCCCGACACCCGCCTCGCCGCCGACGAGCACGGTGGACGACGCTCCGGCACGGGCCCGGCCGAGGGCGTCACCGAGGGCGGCCAGCTCGCGGGCACGGCCGACGAACAGGGGACTCACGGCATGGATCGTCACCCGTCCAGCATGCCATCCCATACCGACACGAACGCGCTCTAACCACCCGTGATCTCCTGCGTTACGCGGCATCGCATGGCCGCAAGATCCGGTCAGTCGTCGGCGTGAACCGTGGAGGTGCCCGCCGCGCCGGGCGCCTCCACGGCCACTCTCCTGGCCCGTGCCCGCTCACCGGGCCGTTCCGGCACCCGGGCCATGGCCAGCTTGAGAACCGGCGGCGCCATCAGCGACGTCACGATGGCGACCAGGATGATGACGGTGTAGGTCACGGTGTTCAGCACACCGAGCCGCAGCCCCACCATCGCCACGATCACCTCGATGACGCCCCTGGCGTTCATGCCGGCGCCCAGTGCCAAGGCCTCCCAGTGCGACATGCGGCTGGCCAACGCGCCGATGTAGGCTCCGGCGAACTTGCCGAGGATCGCGATGAGCAGGACCCCGATCGCCAGCAGCAGGACCGAGGGATCCCTCAGCGCGGTCAGGTCCATCCGCAGGCCCGCGGTGGCGAAGAAGACGGGGGCCAGCACGGCGAGGACGAAGGTGCGTACGGGAGCCAGTCGTGCCGGGTCGAAGCTCGGCGTGGAACCGATGAGGATGCCGCAGACGAAGGCCCCGAAGACCGCCTCCAGGCCCATGGCGTGGGTCGTCGCGGCCAAGGCGAGCAGGAGGACCACCACGGCCGCCACGAGCGTCCCTTGGGAGGGGGACCTCGAAGCGACTCTGATCACGGCCGCGACGACCCTCCGGCCGACCACGGCGGCCAGCACGAGGAAGACCACCAGCAGGAGCAGGGAACGGGCGACGTCGCCCGCCCGCAGGCCGGTGGTCGCCATCGCGGACACGACGGACAACAGGAGCCAGCCGAACACGTCGTCGACCATGCCCGCCGCGAGCGTCAGCTGACCTACCTCGCGGTGCAGCAGGTTCATGTCCATCAGCGTCTTGGCGATCACCGGGATGGCGCTGACGCACATGGCCGCCCCGAGGAACAGGGCGAACACGGTCCGGTCGGCGCCGGGCCCGATGAGGGTGGCGGGCAAGGCGAGCCCTGCCGCGACGCCCAGCAGAAGTGGCACGACGAGCCCCGCCACACTGACCTTGGCCGCGGTGGCCACCCTCCTCCTGACCAGGGACAGATCCATGCTCATCCCGGTGATCCCGACCATCAGCAGGACGGCGAACTGCCCCACGGCGTCCAGCAGATGGAACTGCGCCGTCTCCTTCGGCAGAAGCCATGCCGCGAGGCCGGGCGCGAGATGGTCGAGAACGGACGGGCCGAGAAGCACGCCCGCGCCCAGTTCTCCGACGAGCGCGGGCATGCCGAACCGGGTGGCCAGTCTCCCGAGCACGAGAGCGAGCAGAAGCAGCAATCCGAGCTGAAGCAGCAAGACCAGCAGGACGTCTGCGGCGATCGGCGGCACGGGCTGGACAGATGGCACGGCTGCACCCCCCGTTCGGTCAGTCGTCGAAGGAGATGTCCAGGCTGAAGTCGGCCGTGATGAGGTCCGCCAGGCCGGAGAGCAGGGTGGAGAAGTCCTCATGCGGGGCCTGGACCTGGTTGGGGTCGATGAGCTCCTGCGCCTCCGCCCAGTACTCCTCCTTGTGCTTGTTCTTGTCGTAGAAGAAGCGCACGAAGGCCAGGATCGACGAGAGGAACTCCCGGTAGCGGGCCTCGTAGATGTCGAGCACCTTCGCTTCCGACTCCGGGCGCCGCAATGCCTCCTCCACGGCCTTCGACACCGACCGCGCACCGCGCATGGCCAGCGTGACCCCGGTGGAGAACAGCGGATCGATGAACGCGGCGGCGTCGCCCACCAGCACCCATCCGGGGCCGTGGAAGTCGGTGCAGGTGTAGGACCAGTCGCGGATGGTCCGGTACGCGCTCACCTCTTCCGCGCTCGCCATGAGCTTGCGGATCTCGACGGACGCCTCACGTTCCCGGGCGAAGAGCTGCTCCGGTGTGAGGCCGGACTCCTTCAGGTCGCTGGTGCGGGTCACGTACCCGACGCTGACCGTGCCGTCGCTGAGCGGGATGAACCAGAACCAGCCGTCGGGCCGATGCTCAATGAGGATGTCGCCGGCCTTGTTGCCCTCCAGCAAGGTGTGCCCCTGGAAGTAGCTCCAGACGGCAACGTTGCGCAGGTCCTCGTGCCACTCCACGAGCCCGAGCTGGCGGGCCAGCACCCGGCCCTGCCCGGAGGCGTCCACGACGATGGATGCCTTGACACGCTCCACTTCGTCCTTGCCCTTGCGGGTGAAAGCCACCCCGGTGGCCCGATCACCCTCGAACTCGACCTGCTTGACCGTGGCCTCTTCGACGACCTGGGCTCCGAGCTCGCGGGCGCGGGTGGCCAGCAGGGAGTCGAAGTCGGCACGACGCACCTGGTACGAGTACTCGTAGACGGTCCCGTCCGCGAACCTGAACTCCCACGTCCCCTCGTCCTTGCCCCAGAGGAGGGTGCCGCCGTACTTCTTGGTGAACGCCATCGCCTCCAGCCGGTCGGTCAGGCCGAGGTCCTTGACGACGGGCAGGCAGCCGGGGATCAGTGACTCCCCGATGTGGTAACGCGGGAACTTCTCCCGCTCGATCACCAAGACCTGATAGCCGGCCTCGGCGAGCAGCGCGGCCGTCGACGAACCCGCCGGACCGGCTCCGATCACCACGACGTCCACGGTCCTGTCGGGTGTCTGCTCCATGGCTTCTCCTTGTCTGCGAGTGGGGCTGGCGTGATCCTCCGCCGTGCCGCTGGACGGTCGCTCGAAGCACGCTCGTGCCCCGCCCCATCGAGCAGGCTTCGAGCAGAGGTCGAGGTGATCCGCCAAACATTCCTTGGACAGCACGCCTCGCGTTGAGCAGCGGAGGTCCGCGGCAGCTGACGACAAGGAGAAGAACATGACCACGTTCACCCAGGACGACCTCGTGAGGATCCTCCGCGAGGCGGCCGGCGAGAGCGCGGAGATCATCGGCCGCGAGGAGATCGGCGAGATCGAGTTCTCGGCGCTGGGTTATGACTCGCTCGCGCTGCTGGAGACGGCGGCGCGGATCGAGCGGGAGTACGGGATCACACTGGCCGACGACACGTTCCTGGCCGCCAGGACCCCGCGGGAACTCATCGAGCTGGTCACCTCGTGTCTGGCGGGCAGCCGATGAGCGACTGGCGCATGTGCCCCGGCTGCCGCCACCTGGTGTACGGCCGGAAGATCGACCGGAACCTCGGCGTGTGTCCCGAATGCGGGCACCATTTCCCGCTGACGGCGACGGAGCGCCTGATCCAGCTCCTCGACGAGGACAGTGCTGAGCTGCTGCCCGCGGCCGTCGTGGCGGAGGACCCACTGGGGTTCGCCGACAGCGTGCCGTATCCGGAACGGCTGGCCAGGGCGCGCGAACACACCGGACTGGACGAGGCGGTGGTCTGTGCGGTCGGGAGGCTGGAGGGGCTACCACTGGCGGTCGCCGTCATGGACTTCCGCTTCCTCGGCGGCAGCCTGGGCGCCGGCGTCGGCGAGATGATCACCAGGATCGCCGAGAAGGCGCTGCGCGAGCACCTGCCCCTGCTGATCGTGACGGCGTCCGGCGGGGCCCGCATGCAGGAGGGCCCGATCTCGCTCATGCAGATGGCGAAGACCAGCCAGGCCATCGGCCAGGTGCAGCAGGCCGGGCTGCTGACCGTCTCGCTCATCACCGATCCCACGTACGGCGGGGTGGCGGCCTCGTTCGCTACCCTGGCCGACGTCATCGTTTGCGAGCCGGCGGCGAGGCTGGGGTTCGCCGGTCGGCGGGTGGTCGAGCAGACCATCCGCGAAAGGTTGCCGGCGGAGTTCCAGACCGCCGAGTTCCTCCTCGAGCGCGGGATGATCGACATGATCAGGCGGCGTTCGGAGCTGCGGCCCACGCTCGCGCGGGTCCTGTCCGCCGGCACCAGGGAGCCCGCGGTTCCGTCGCTGCCGCCGGCGCGAGTGCGTGACGTCCTCGTGGAAGAACCGCGGCTGCTCCCTGCCGGCGACAGCTGGGAGGTCGTACGGCGCGCCAGGGACATCCAGCGCCCCAACACGCTCGACTACCTCCGTCTCGCCCTGGACGACTTCGACGAGTTGCACGGCGACCGCATGACGGCAGACTGCCCGGCCGTGGTGGGCGGCCTGGGAAGGCTGGAGGGCCTCCCGCTGATGGTCATCGGCCAGCAGAAGGGGCACGATGCCACCGAGCTGGCCAAGCGGAACTACGGCATGCCGAGCCCGGCCGGCTACCGCAAGGCGGCACGGCTGCTCCGCCTCGCCGACCGCCTGGGCCTGCCGGTGCTGACCCTGGTCGACACGCCGGGAGCCTATCCCGGCAGCAGCGCCGAGGAGAACGGGCAGGCCGGGGCCATCGCGGAGAACCTGCGGCTGCTCGCCGGGCTGTCCGTGCCGGTGGTGTGCGTCATCACCGGGGAGGGCGGCAGCGGAGGCGCCCTCGCGCTCGCTCTGGCCGATCGGGTGTTCATCCTGGAGAACGCCGTCTACTCCGTCATCTCACCGGAGGGCTGCGCGGCGATCCTGTGGAACGACCCGGCCGCCGCGCCCGCCGCGGCGGCCTCGCTCCGGCTGGAGCCGCGTTCCCTGCTCGAACTCGGCGTCGTCGACGGAGTGATCAGGGAGCCCGCGGGCGGCGCCGGCGCCGATCACGTGCAGGCCGCGGAACGGCTGCGCGCGGTCGTGACGCCCGCCCTGCGGGAGTTGCAGACGCTGGCCGAGTCCGACCTGGTGAGCAGAAGGCACGAACGCTACCGCTCCTTCGGCGCCGGAAGGGAGGTGCTCGTGCCGTGAGCGGAAACGACCGACCGCACGAGAGCACCCTGGAGTCGGTACGGGACAGCGCCGCGCTCCTGCTGTCCCAGGTGGCCAGGCCGCCGAGCCTGCTGCGCCTGGAGGCCGGGGAGGTGGTCATCGAGCTGCGCTGGGATCCACCGGCGGCCGGTACCGAACGTCCGCAGGATGCTCCGAGGCCGGAGCCGGACGCGGCTGAGACGCCTATCGGACCGGCTCTCGTCCGCTCCCCCACCGTCGGTGTCTTCTACCACGCCCCCGAGCCCGGCAACCCCCCCTTCGTCACAGAGGGCTCCCTGGTCGAGCCCGGCCAGCAGGTCGGCATCGTCGAGGCGATGAAGATGATGATCCCGGTCCGGGCCGAGCAGCACGGCCGGGTGCTCGCCGTGCTGAAAGGCGACGGCGAGCAGGTGGAGTACGCCGAGGGGCTGATGAGCCTGGAAGTGATGGACTAGCCGTGTTCACCAAGGTGCTGATCGCCAACCGTGGCGAGATCGCGGTACGCGTCGCGCGCGCCTGCCGCGAGCTGGGCGCCGCCGTCGTGGCCGTCTATTCGGACGAGGACCGCGATTCGGCCGTCGTCCGGCTGGCCGACGAGGCGGTGCGCATCGGCCCCGGGCCGGCCAGGCGGAGTTACCTCTACATGCCGGCCATCATCGAGGCCGCTCTTCGTACCGGGGCGGACGCGCTCCATCCCGGCTACGGCTTCCTGTCCGAGGATCCGGATCTGGCCCAGGTCTGCCAGGACAACGGCATCGTCTTCGTCGGTCCGCCGCCCCACGTGATGGAGTGTCTGGGCGACAAGGTCTCCGCCAGGCGGCTGATGGCCGCGACGGGCCTGCCGCTGCTGCCGGGCACCCTCGAGCCGGTGCGCGACGCGAAGGAGGCCGCCCGGCTCGCCGCCGAGATCGGGTTCCCGCTGATTCTGAAAGCCGCCGCGGGCGGTGGCGGCCGCGGCATGCGGGTGGTCCGCGAAGAGCGTGATCTCGCGCAGGCGTTCAGCACGACGAGGGCCACAGGGCAAGCCCTGTTCGGCGACCCCCGCCTGTACGCCGAGCGTTACCTGCACCGCGCCCGCCATGTGGAGGTGCAGATCGTGGCCGACCGCCACGGCAACATCGTGCAACTCGGCCTGCGTGACTGCTCGGTGCAGCGCCGCCACCAGAAACTGGTCGAGGAGAGCCCGGCGCCCGGTCTTCCGGACGATGTCGTGGCGGAGATGAGCGCGTGCGCCGTACGCGGCGCGCGGGCGGCGGGATACGTGGGCGCGGGGACGTTCGAGTTCCTCGTCGATCCGGACGACGGCCGGTTCTACTTCATGGAGGTCAACAGCCGCATCCAGGTGGAGCACCCGGTCACCGAGATGGTCACCGGCGTGGACCTGGTCCAGGAGCAGCTCAGGATCGCCTGGGGCCTGCCGCTCAGCATGAAGCAGGAGGACGTCGCACCCCGCGGCTGTGCCATCGAGACCCGGATCAACGCGGAGGATCCGGCACGCGGCTTCGTTCCCGCGCCGGGGGTGCTGGAGGAGTTCACGGCGCCGGGCGGTCCTTTCGTCCGCGTCGACACCCACGCCTACCCGGGCTACCGGATTCCCGCCGCCTACGACCCGCTCGTGGCCAAGCTGATCGTCTGGGGTCCCGACCGGGAGCAGGCGCTCGCCCGCATGAAACGGGCGCTCGGTGAGCTGCGCACGAGCGGGCCTCGCGTCACGACGACCGCCGGGTTCCTGACGCGCTTGATGGACGATCCGGCGTTCAGGGCAGCGACCCACACGACGTCCCTGGTCGAGGAGATGGAGAGACATGAGTGACCCCCGATTCGTCTTCGGTTACGGCAGCAGCGGCTTCGGTGAGCACACCGTGGAGGACGCGCTGGCGGTGCTGGCCGATCTGGGCTACCGGGCCGTCAACCTGACGCTGGACCGCCGCCACCTCGATCCGTACGCCGACGACTTGCAGAGCAGGCTGTTCCAGCTCAGCAAGAGCCTGGACAGGCTGGGCCTGGAGGTGACGGTCGAGGCCGGCGGGCGTTACCTGCTCGACCCGCGACGCCCCCACTTCCCCGGGCTGGCCTCGGCCATCGGCTCGGAGCGCCGGGTGGACCTGCTGCGCCGTGCCGTGCGCGTCGCCGCCGACCTCGGTGCCGAGGTGCTCTCCTTCTCCAGCGGCCCCGCGTCGCCCGCCATGCCGGACGAGCTGGTCTGGGAGCAGCTCGTCGCAGGCGTGGCCGCCGTCGCCGAGGAGGCCGCCCGGCGCGACGTGATCCTCGGTTTCGAACCGGTACCCGGCATGTACATCGACACCCTGGACGAGTTCGACGAGCTCAGCCGGCGCATGGGAGACCCGGAGATCCTCGGCCTGACACTGGACCTCGGCCACTGCCGGTGCCTGGAATCGGGTCCCGTACCCGAGTGCGTACGCCGGACGGCGCACCGGCTGGTGCACGTCCAGGTCGACGACACCCTTCGGGGTGTACATGAGCACCTGGAGTTCGGCCACGGGGACATCGACTTCCCCGCGGCACTGGGTGCGCTCACCGAGGTGGGCTACGAGCGGCACGTGGCCGTCGACCTGCCGCGGCACGGGCACGCGGCGCCTGATGTGGCCAAGCGCTCGTTCAGGTTCCTGCGGGAGGCCGCGCAGATGTCCGCCTACAACTGCTGGTGAGGCGACTCGTCTCACGCCGCCGACCGACGATCCCCCTTCTCTGGAGGAGACATGACCCCATCCATTCCCCAGCGTTTCACCGGGAAGATCGTGCTCGTCACAGGGGCGGGCACGGATTTCGGCGCCGCCATCGCCGTACGTGCGGCCGAGGAGGGAGCGGACGTCATCGTCCACTACCGCTCCTCACAAGCGGGCGCGGAAGAGACCGCGCGCCGCGTCAAGGACCTCGGGCGGACGGCGCACCTGGTACGCGCGGACGTCTCCGAGGGCGCGCAGATCAGGCGGATGGCGGAGGAGGTCTGGGACCGTTTCGGCCGTCTTGACGTGCTCGTGAACAACGCCGGCGAGGCGGCCCGCGAGCAGAACTCCTGGCGTGAGCTGACTGAGGAGTCCGTCGACTACGTCCTGGCGGTCGACGTCAAGGGCACCCTGCTGGCCACGCACGAATTCGGCGCCCGCATGCTGGAACAACAGGGCGGCGGCGCGATCGTGAACATCGGCTCGACCGTGGTGGTCCGCGGGAGCGCGCGCGTACCGCAGTACGCCGCCGCGAAGTACGGGGTGATCGGGGTGACCAAGTCCTATGCCCACGCCTTCGCGCCCCGGGTCCGGGTCAACACCTTCGCCCCCGGTTTCATCGAGACCGAATCCACGCTGAGGCGCGAGGACTGGCGGAACGGGCACGGCGACAGGTTGCGTCAGGTCACTCCCCTAGGCCACATCCCCGGGCCGGCAGAGCTGGCCCCGGCCGCGCTCTTCCTCGCGAGCGCCGACGCCGGCCACATCACGGGTGCCTTCCTCACCGCCGATGGCGGCTTCAACATGACCGGCGCCTAGCCCGCCCGTCCTGCTCTCCCCGTACGACCGAGAGGATGGGGAGAGCAGGACCACCTTTCGCGTCTCACAGACCCACGAAAGGGTGCAGACCTTCGTCGTTACTGAGGATCTCTACCTGGAAGCGCTTCATCGCGATCGACGGCTCCAATCCGAGCTCGTCGTCAAGTGTCCTCCACAGGCGCTGATAGACGTCCAGCGCTTCACCTCTCCGTCCCGACCTGGCCAGCGCGAACATGAGCTGACCGTGGAACCACTCGTTGAGTGGATGCGTTTCGGACAGGGCGCGCAGCTCGGGAATCAGTTCGTGGCAGCGACCCGCTCTGATCTTGGCGACGATCTGCATCTGGAGCACCTCTATCCTGAGCTCCTCCAGCCTGAGCGCGTGGCTCTTCAACCGTCGCAAGCTCTGGACGTTCTCCAGCACGGCGCCCGACCAGAGCTCCGTGGCGGCGTGCAGCTTCTCCAGGGCTTCCTCGACGCGGCTCTCGTTGAGCAGAGTGCGCCCTTGCCGCGCCAGGCGCTCGAACGTGTTGGCGTCGACGCAGTCCTGCGGGACGTCGAACCTGTATCCAGGGACCCTGGTGACCAGGCGATCCCCGAGAGATTCCTCGGGAAACTCCCTGTTCAGATCCTTTCTGAGCTTGTAAATGTAGGTCTGCAGCGTTGTGTTGACACTCCGCGGCGGATTTTCTCCCCACAGTTCCTCGGCGATGGATTCGGTACTCGCCACGGTGTTGGCATTGCTGATCAGCAGGGCCAGGACTTGACGCATCTTCGTGCCGCTGGGCGTGTAACTGTTTTTCTCGCCAATTACCTCGAGTGGTCCAAGAATCTTGATTCTCATGCCCCCCGCTCCGGGAATCGATTAGAGCCAGTTCCGATGATGCTGAAGCCTGCCGGCACCAAAGGGTGTGCGTGTTTCAGCCGAACGAATTGCACCTCCATCCCGAATGCCGCAGCCGCGCTCGCCCCCGTCCTACCGGACGCCCCTGGGGCCGACGCCTCGGCCGGCGGGAAGGCACGGCACGGCCCGCACGCCGAGACGGTGATCACCCGGCCTGAGCGCCTGACCAGCACACCCGGGCGATGACCCCGCCGGAACGGGCGGGCTCGCGGCCGATCCTTCCCACTGGTAATTAAACGACCGTTGGAAGGGAACCACCCAGACGATACCCCAGCCGACATTGCTCATCAATATCGGCTTGCCATATATGTCAGGAAATATCGCCTAACTTCAGATGACGGACATTTGTGCAGATAAGCCTCTGATCATTCGACAAGGACGGGCAACATCCCGGCCGCGACCTCAGCGTCCAGCAGGCCCAGCAGATATCTGCCGTAGCCGCTCTTGAGCAGGGGGTCGGCCAGTTCCTGGAGCTGCCGGCTGGTGATGAAGCCCTGCCTCCAGGCGATCTCCTCCACGCAACCGATCTTCATGCCCTGGCGCTCCTCGATGACCCGGACGAACTCCGCGGCCTGCACCAGCGAGGAGAACGTCCCGGTGTCCAGCCAGGCCACGCCGCGGCCCAGCGTGGTCACCTTCAGCAAGCCGGCTCGCAGGTACGCGGCGTTCAGATCGGTGATCTCCAGTTCGCCGCGTTCGCTGGGTGCCAGGCCGCGGGCCAGCTCAACCACCTGGGAGTTGTAGAAGTAGAGGCCGGGCACGGCGTAGCGGGACTTCGGCTTCTCCGGCTTCTCCTCGAGGGACAACACGCGGTGGTCGAGGTCGAACTCCACGACCGCGTACCTCTCCGGATCGGCGACAGGATAGGCGAAGACCGTCGCACCCTCCTCCGAGGTGTGCCGGCGCAACTGCTGGCCGAGCCCCGCCCCGAAAAAGATGTTGTCTCCGAGGATCAAGGCGACCGGCTCGTCGCCGACGAACTCGGCGCCGATGAGGAACGCCTGTGCGATGCCGGCGGGATGGTCCTGCACGGCGTAGCTCAGACTGATCCCCAGGTGTGAGCCGTCACCGAGCAGCCGCCGGAACTGGCCCTGATCGTCGGCCGTCGTGATGACGAGAATTTCCTTGATCCCCGCCATCATCAGCGTGGACAGCGGATAGTAGATCATGGGCTTGTCGAAAACCGGCATAAGCTGCTTCGAAGTCGCCCGCGTTATCGGCCAAAGGCGAGATCCGGTGCCACCGGCAAGAATTATCCCTCGCATTGGAACCCTCCGCGGCAGGTCGTTGAGCGAATGACGCAATTCTCCGTACCACATCGTGCACTGTACATGTTCACTTATTGACGCCTCTACCCTGCCAACATGTGCTTCACCGCGCTTCGAGCGGACTTCGAGGCGGCTCCCGGAGCGTGGGTGCGGGTCGACTCGGAAAAATACGCCCATCCGGTTGACGCCGCGATAGGCGCGGAATTCAGGTCGCGAGCGAATTGTGAGGAAGCCATGCGCGTGCTATTGAGCGCTGTTCTGCAGCCGTCTCATTTCTTCCCCCTGGTGCCCCTGGCCTGGGCGCTGCGGGCGGCAGGCCACGAGGTGCGGGTGGCCCATCAACCCCGTTTGACGCCGTTCGTCCAGGCCGCCGGCCTGACCTCCGTCGTCGTCGGCTCCGACACCCAGATCGACGCGACCCTACGCCGCCAGGCACAGGCGTCGCAGACGGCCGGCCCCCGTCCGGGGACGGGCGCGACCAGACCGAGCCCGGCGGAGAACGCCTTCCACATCCGGGCGGCGTTGTCTCTGTTCGCCGATGCCGCCGGCCGGATGGCCGACGACCTGATCGAGTTCGGCCGCCACTGGAAACCCGACCTCATCGTGTTCGAGTGGCAGTGTTACGGGGCTCATCTGGCCGCCGAGGTCCTCGGCATCCCCAGTGTTCGTCACCAGTTCTCCGGGCCGGACTTCGAGGTCGGCATCCCTGGGTGGCGTGACATGGAGACCGAGAGCCTGCGGCCGCTCTACAGCAAGCACGGGCTGGACGAGGTCCGGCCCGACGGCCTGCTCACCATCGACCCCTGCCCGCCATCCCTGCAGTTCGACCTGCCGGCCACGCGCACGTACCTGCCCATGAGGTACGTGCCGTTCAACGGCAGCGGGCAGGTGCAGGAGTGGATGTTCCGCCGCTCCGGCAAACCGAGGATCGCCCTGACGGTCGGCAGCTCCTACCTGTGGATGATGGGCAACCTGTCACCGGTGCGCATGTTCATCGACGTGCTGGCAGAGCTCGATGTGGAGATCGTGGCCGCGGTGCCGCAGGGCGGGACGCACCTGGTCGGCGAGGTCGGCCCCGACGTGCGCGTCGCGGAGAACGTGCCCCTGGAGCTGTTCCTCCCGAGCTGCGACCTGATCATCCACCATGGCGGCACCGGCACCGTGGGCACCGCCCTGACCAGTGGGATCCCGCAGATCATCAGCCCGCCGTCCGCCATGGGCGACCCGCCCTTCCACAACGCCGAGCGGATCGTCGCCGCCGGCGCCGGCGTGCAGGTGGACGTCCACCACGATGCTCCTGAGCAGCTTCGCGACGCGGTGCGGAAGGTCCTGGAAACCCCTTCGTTCCTGGACGGCGCCCGCGGGCTCGTCGAGGAGAACCGGGCCAGGCCGCTGCCCGCCGAGCTCGTGAGCCGCTTGGAGGACCTGGCCGGCCGGAACCGCGACTAGCGCAGGAGAGGGAACATGACCACTCGTGTTTGGGACTACCTCCCGGAATTCGAGAAGGAGCGGGAGGACCTGCTCGCCGCCGTGGAGCAGGTCTTCTCCTCGGGCCGGCTCGTACTCGGGCCGAGCGTCGAGGGCTTCGAGCAGGAGTTCGCCGCCTACCACGGCGTGCGCCACTGCACCGGGGTGGACAACGGGACGAACGCGCTGAAGCTCGGCCTGGAGGCCCTGGGCATCGGCCCCGGCGACGAGGTCGTCACCGTGTCGAACACCGCCGCTCCCACGGTGGTCGCCATCGCCGGCGCCGGTGCCACGCCGGTGTTCGTGGACGTCCGCGAAGAGGACTTCCTCATGGACGTCGAGCAGGTCGAGGCCGCCATCACACCGCGAACCAAGGCGCTGCTGCCGGTCCACCTCTACGGTCAGTGCGTTGACATGGCTCCGCTGGAGCGGCTCGCCCGCGAGCACGGGCTGAAGATCCTCGAGGACTGCGCCCAGGCGCACGGCGCCCGCCACCACGGCCGGCCGGCCGGCACCATGGGCGACGCGGCGGCCTTCTCCTTCTACCCCACCAAGGTCCTCGGCGCCTACGGCGACGGCGGCGCGGTGATCACCGATGACCAGGAGATCGACCGCAACATGCGGCAGCTGCGCTACTACGGCATGGACAAGGTCTACTACGTCGTCAGGTCCCCCGGCCACAACTCCCGGCTCGACGAGGTGCAGGCGGAGATCCTGCGGCGCAAGCTCAACCGGCTGCCCGGCTACCTCGCCGGTCGGCGAGCCGTGGCCCGCCGCTACGAGGAAGGGCTGGCCGACCTGACCGGCCCCGGCGGGCTCATGCTGCCCACGACCGTGCCGGGAAACGAGCACGTCTACTACGTGTACGTCGTCCGCCACCCACGGCGCGACGACATCATCGAGGCGCTCAAGGCGTACGACATCTCTCTGAACATCAGCTACCCCTGGCCGGTGCACACGATGTCCGGCTTCGCCCACCTGGGTTACGAGCGCGGCTCGCTGCCCGTCACGGAGAAACTGGCCGGCGAGATCTTCTCGCTGCCCATGTATCCCTCGCTTCCCGAATCGCTCCAGGACAAGACCATCAGCGCCATGCGAGAGGTGATCGCGGGGCTGTCATGAAAGGGCACCGCGGAACATGAACGTACGACTGCGCCCACGTACCGACCGGCAGACGCTGTCGGAACGCCTGCGCGCATCGGCCGCGGTGCGGACGGCCGGCCGCGGCATGCGCACGGAGGACTTCGCCGGCTGGCTGGCCGGGCGGGCACGGGCACACCACTTCAAGGTGGACCGGATCCCCCTGTGCGAGCTGGACGGCTGGTCGTTCGCCGAGAAGACGGGCAATCTCGTGCACCGCAGCGGCCGCTTCTTCACCGTCGAGGGGCTGTCCGTCACCGTGGACGAGGGCCCGTTCCGGTCCTGGCGGCAGCCGATCATCCGGCAGCCAGAGGTGGGCATCCTGGGCATCCTGGCCAAGGAGTTCGACGGTGTCCTGCACTTCCTCATGCAGGCGAAGATGGAGCCGGGCAACAGGAACCTCCTGCAGCTCTCCCCCACGGTCCAGGCGACACGGAGCAATTACTCGAAGGTCCACAAAGGATCGGACGTCAAATATCTCGACTACTTCACCCGCCCCGGGCGGGGCAGGGTGCTGGTCGACGTGCTCCAGTCGGAGCACGGCTCCTGGTTCTACCAGAAGGCCAACCGCAACATGCTGGTGGAGGCCGTCGACGACGTCCCCCTTGATGACGACTTCTGCTGGCTGACGCTTGGACAGGTGGGCGAGCTGTTGCGCCGGGACAACGTCGTCAACATGGACAGCCGCACCGTCGTGGCGTGCTTCCCCATGCAGCCGGCCGAAGCGGTCGCGCTGCACTCCGACACGGAGGTCCTGTCGTGGTTCGCCGCCGAGCGCGCCCGGCACGAGGTCGAGGTGGAGCGGGTGCCACTGGCCGAGGTGGACGACTGGGTACGCGACGAATTCTCGATAGGGCGCCCCGACGGGCGATACTTCCGGCTCGTGGCCGCCTCCGTCGAAGCGGGCAACCGCGAGGTCGCCGCCTGGTCACAGCCTCTCTTCGAGCCGACAGGGATCGGCGTGACCGCGTTCCTGTTCCGCCGCCTGGCGGGGGTGCCGCATCTCCTGGTGCACGCCAAGGTCGAGCCTGGGCTGCAGAACGCCGTCGAGCTGGCCCCGACCGTCCAGTGCGTCCCGTCCAACTGGGACCATCTGCCGACCTCGGCCCGGCCGGCGTTCCTCGATCTCGCGCTCACCGCCGACGTCGGCCGCATCCGCTACGAGGTGGTGCACTCGGAGGAAGGCGGCCGTTTCCTGAACGCGGAGAGCCGCTACATGGTCATCGAGGCCGACATGAGCCAGGCCCCGCTGGAGCCGCCGGCGGGTTACCGATGGGTCACCCCCGGCCAGCTCAACTCGCTGACCGCGCATGGCAACTACGTCAACGTCCAGGCCAGGACGCTGCTGTCCTGCCTGAACGCGGGCGCCGTCGAGCTGTCCGGCCGCTGAGGCGGCAAGAAGGACGCGGAAAGGCCGCCGGAGCAGAAAGGGCCCGGCGGCCTCTCGGCGCGCGATCTCAGACCCGTCTCAGACCGGCGCCGCCGTGAGCACCCGGAACGGCAGCCCGGGCACCGCGTGTCTCACCGCCGGGCCGAAGCCCGCGCGCTGGAGCATCTCACCGTAGGTCGCCTCGGAATGCACCTCTCCCTCGCTGGTCCAGGCGAGCATCAGGACGGAGAACAAGTGGGCCGCGGGCTCCTCCCCAGGAGGAGCGTCCGTCGTCGTGAAGCCCACGAGGCCCAGCCGCCCGTCCGGCTTGAGCACCGACCTGGCGCGCGTCAGCAGTTCCGTCGCCCGCTCGGGCGAGAAGTGGTGCAGGACGTTGGTGATCAGGACCACGTCATAGGGCCCGCCGAGGGGTACCTCGAACATATCTCCGGCGATGAGGCTCAGCCGGTCGCCGACACCGGCGTGCTCAGCTTGCTCCTGCGCGAACGGCAGCACGTTGGCCCAGTCCAGAGCCCACACGCGGGCCTGAGGGAAACGCTGAGCGACCGTGGCGCCGTACACACCGTGACCGCTGGCCATGTCCAGCACGTCCAAGTTCGTACGGTCCCCTGCCCAGGGGGACAGCGCGTCGGCCAGGACCTGTGCCGTGGGCTTGGCCACGATGGGGGCGTAAGCCGCGAAATCCTCCCAGTACGAGTACTCCGGGGTCTCCGCGTGCTGGTCCATCACGGTGCCGCCCTTGCGCACCGCCTCGGGCAGGCGCTTGAGCGCGTCCCATTCGAAGTCGCTGGCGAACACGTGGATCATGTCACCCACGTAGCCGGGCCGCGACGGGATCAGCAGGTCGTCCACGCCCGGCGCAAGCCAGTAGCGGTGGTCGCGCGCCTCCACGAGCTTCAGCGCGGCCAGCGCGTTGAGCAGGATCCGCATGCCGCGGGGCTCCGCCCCCGCCGCCACGGCCACGGTCTCCGCGCTGGCCGGCTCGGTGAGCAGCGGGAAGACGCCCAGCTCGATCCCGGTACGCAGGAGACTGGTGTTCTTGTACGCCTGCATGACGGCGAACAACGCTTCCCGCGTTACCGGGCCCTGTTTTCTCTCGTCCATCTCTCGTCCGATCCGCTGGAAGACGACGGCTCTCCGGCGGCGCCGGAGCCGCGCTACGACGCACAGATCGTCCGCCGCCGTGCTGGATCTCCGCTCGAAGCGGGCTGAACCGGTGGACCGGGCCGCGTCGAGCGGGAGTCGATCCGGTCTCAAGGAGCGGGTGTGAGGCTCGGGCCACAGGCCCTGGCGTTGCCGGACAGCGGCACACACCTGGAGGAAACCATGATCATCGATGACTGTCGCATCTGCGGCAACCGCGACCTGCTCTCCGTGCTCGACCTGGGCCCGCAGGCGGTGACCAGCTTCTTCCCCGCCAGCCGGGAGGAGCGCATCCCCATGGTCCCGCTGGAGCTCGTCAAGTGCTCGCCGGACGGCTGCGGGCTCGTCCAGCTCCGCCACACCGCCGACTTCTCCCTGATGTACGGCGAGCACTACGGCTACCGCTCCGGCATCCGCCCCTTCATGATCAACCATCTGGGAGGCAAGGCGAAGGCGATCACCGAGCGGGTCCGGCTCGACTCCGGCGACCTGGTGGTGGACATCGGCAGCAACGACGGCACGCTGCTGAAGGCGTACCCCCGGATCGGCCTCGACCTCGTCGGCGTGGACCCCAGCGGAGAGAAGTTCCGCGAGTTCTACCCCGACCGCGCCGAGCTGATCACGGACTTCTTCTCGAAGAAACTGATCACCGAGCGGTACGGCGACCGCAAGGCCAAGGTCGTCACGTCGATCGGGATGTTCTATGACCTGCCGCGCCCGATGGAGTTCATGCAGGACATCCACGACATCCTGCACGACGACGGTGTCTGGGTGATCGAGCAGAGCTACATGCCCTCCATGCTGGAAGCCACCGCGTACGACGTCATGTGCCACGAGCACCTGGAGTACTACGCGCTGAGCCAGATCGAGTGGATGGCCGAGCGGGTCGGCCTGACCGTCATCCACGCGGAGATCAACAAGGTGTACGGCGGAAGCCTCTACGCGACGCTGGCCAAGCGGCCGGAGCGGCACCGCGTGGACGAGGCGGGCCCGGCGCGCATCCGCGAGAGGGAGAAGGCCCTCAAGCTGGACACCATGGCCCCCTACGAGGAGTTCGCGCGGCGTGTGCCCGAGGCCCGCGACCGGCTGCTCGCCCTGCTCGACGCCTCCCGCCAGGCGGGCAAGCTGACCTTGGGCTACGGAGCCTCCACCAAGGGCAACGTGATCCTGCAGTACTGCGGTCTCGGCACGGCCGAGCTGCCGTGCGTCGGCGAGCCCAACACGGAGAAACACGGCCACTTCACACCCGGGACGGGCATCCCCATCGTCTCGGAGGAGGAGGCCAAGGCCATGCGCCCGGACCAGCTCCTGGTGCTGCCGTGGATCTACCGCGAGGGGTTCATCGAACGGGAGCAGGCGTACATGGCGGACGGTGGCAAGCTGGTGTTCCCGCTTCCCGAGCTCGAGATCGTGCCGGCCGCGGGAGCGGCCCGATGACCGGCGAGAGCGGCACCGCCACCATGCGGGCGCGTCCGCTGCGAGTGGAGGGGGCCTACGAGTTCACCCCCAAGGTGTTCCCCGACGAGCGGGGCATGTTCCTGTCGCCGTACCAGGAGCCGGCCTTCGTGCTGGCGGTGGGTCACCCGCTGTTCCCGGTCGCGCAGAGCAACCACAGCAAGTCACGGCGCGGTGTCGTCCGGGGCGTCCACTACACCGTGACGCCGCCGGGCACCGCCAAGTACGTCTTCTGCTCCCGGGGCAGGTCGCTCGACATCGTCGTGGACATCAGGGTCGGCTCGCCGACGTTCGGGCTCTGGGACGCGGTGCTGCTCGACCAGCAGGACCACCGCGCCGTCTACTTTCCGGTCGGCGTGGGCCACGCCTTCGTCGGTCTGGAGGACGACACGGTCATGTCGTACATGATCTCCAGCAGCTACGTCGCCGAGCAGGAGCTCGCCCTGGACGCGCTCGACCCGGGGCTCGCGCTGCCGATCCCGCAGGACATCACGCCGGTGCGTTCCCCGAGGGACACGGCGGCCCCTACCCTGGCCGAGGCGCAGGCGCAGCGCCTGCTGCCCGTCTACGAGGACTGCCTGAAGATCGAGGAGACGCTCTTCTCCTGAGGTACGGCCGGAAGAGCGCTCCTGGTCCCGGCAGGCCAGGAGCACTCTTCTGTTCAACCCACCAGCGGCCACCACCAGCCGCGGTTGTCGCGATACCACTGGACGGTCTCCCGCAGTCCCCGCTCGAAGGGAACCGACGGGGCGAATCCCAGTTCCTCCCGGCTGCGCGTGACGCTCAGGGCGTAGCGGCGGTCGTGGCCCTTGCGGTCCTCGACGTGCCGGACGCTGGACCAGTCCGCGCCGCAGGCGTCGAGCAGCCGGGCGGTGAGCTCGCGGTTGGAGAGCTCCGTCCCACCGCCGAGGTTGTAGACGCCGCCGGCGCGGCCCTTCGCGGCGGCCGCGGCGATGCCCCTGCAATGGTCGTCGACGTGCAGCCAGTCGCGGACGTGATGCCCGTCGCCATACAGCGGCACGCTTCCGCCTTCCAGCAGCGTGACGACGAAGAGCGGAATGATCTTCTCGGGGAACTGGTAGGGGCCGTAGGTGTTCGAGCCGCGGGTGATCACCGCGTCCAGGCCGTGGGTGCGGTGGTAGGCGCGTACGAGCAGGTCGCCACCCGCCTTGGCCGCCGCGTACGGGGAGTTGGGCCGCAGCGGGCTCTCCTCGTCGAACGTGCCGGCCTCGACCGAGCCGTACACCTCGTCGGTCGAGACGTGCACGAACCGCGTGACCCCGTGCCGCAGCGCCGCGTCGAGCAGCACCTGTGTTCCGAGCACGTTGGTCCTGACGAAGACGCCCGGGTCGGGGATGGACCGGTCGACGTGCGACTCCGCGGCGAAGTGCACGACCACATCGTGTCCGCGCATCGCCTTGTCCACGACCTGCGGATCGCAGATGTCTCCCTCGACGAACGACAGGCGCGGATCGTGCGCGACCGGATCGAGGTTGGCCCGGTTGCCCGCGTACGTGAGCTTGTCCAGCACGGTCACCCGCGCGCACGGGAGAGCGGGGTAACCGGTACCGAGCAGCGTGCGAACGAAATGGGAGCCGATGAACCCGGCTCCTCCAGTGACGAGAACCATCTGAGCCCTCCAGGCGGATGAACGTGGGGAAGGCGGCTCACCATGGCCCGGACGGCCGCCCGTGCCCGCCGCCACGCCGGTGCCCGCACTCTCGCAGCCACTCCTCGACGGTTGCTTGAGCAGTGCTGGACGGGATGCTGGACTGGGTGCTCAGTGGGGGGTCCGGTCGCGAACCCTGCGGTTCTGCATCTCGTTGGTGATCTCGTGGAGTTCCTCGGTGGCGCGTACCAGGAAGTCGAAGACGACCGCCCGATGCTCGGCGCTGTAGCTGGAGATGAGATCGTCCATCCGCTTGGCGATCGGGGTGAACAGGCTCGCCCCCTCACCGACGTTCTCGGTGGCCTTCTCGGCGATCGTCAGCCGCACCCGCCTGCGGTCCGACATGTCGTGCGAGCGCTGGACCAAGCCGAGCCGGGCCAGACGGTCGATCAACTTGGTGACGGCACCCGTGGTCAGCGCCGTGCGCTTGGCGAGATCTCCGGGTGTGGTCTCCCCATCGATGTCGAGCAGGTTGAGGACGTAGAGGTCGACGGGACGCAGGCCGGCCACATCGGCTGTGATCTGGCCGTTGAGGACCATGGCCGTGATGAACTCGCGGAGATGGCGCGACTCCTCCTCCGTCAACGCCCACCGATTCTGCGGTTCGGGTTCTCTTGACACCTTGCACCTCCCGCATCTATCTTCCAGTTGGAAGATAGCTTCCAATATTAGATAGTTTCTCAAAGAAGCTAGTTAGCCCGACCCACCGCCGGATCACGGCCACGCCATTCCGCGCCGAACGAGCGGAAAGATCTGACACATCACCTCGACAAAAACGTTACATCGGAGTGAATCTGGCGAAAGTAATTAGCTTCTAGCAGGAACATACTTCGGCGCCGCAGTGCGCGCGCCAGTCGATACCCGAGAGGAGGAAATCATGCCCGTGACCCACACACTCGATCCACATCGCTGGGCCGGATCGATCTACGTGCTGGTGGCCATCGCGATGACCACGATGGACAGCTCTATTGTCAACGTCACCCTGCCGACCATCGAGCGTGACCTGGAGGCGGATCCCGCGCAGTTGCAATGGATCTCGGTCATCTACACGCTCGGCTTCGCGCTCTTCCTCGTGACGGCCGGCCGCATCGGTGACATCGCCGGTCGCAAGCGCATGGTGCTGCTCGGGATCGGCGGGTTCGTCATCGCCTCGGCCATCTGCGCGTTCGCGCCCAATATCGCGATCCTGCTGGCCGGCCGCGCGTTGCAGGGGCTGACCGGAGCCGTGATCACCACCCTGGCCCTGTCCGTCTTCCAGGTCTCGTTCCCGCCGGAGGAACGCTCCAAAGTGTTCGGGCTGTTCGGCGCCGTGGGCGGCATTTCCGCCGCGCTGGGGCCCTCACTCGGCGGGCTGCTCGTCCACGCCGACCTGATGGGCCTGAGCTGGCGGCCGATCTTCCTGGTCAACCTGCCCATCGGGCTGGTGACGTTCATCGGCGCGGCCCTGTACGTCCGCGAATCGCGCTCCGAACGCCCGCTCTCGCTCGACCTCGGCGGAGTCTTGCTACTGACCGTGATCCAGGTGGCGCTCGTCTACCCGCTCATCCAGGGACGCGAACTCGACTGGCCGTGGTGGGCCTTCGCCTCGATGGTGGCGGCGCTGCCTCTCCTGGCACTGTTCTGGCGTTCACAGCGGGCCAAGGAGCGCCGCGGCGGCAGCCCGCTGGTGCCGCCCGAGCTCTTCCGCAGCCGCGCTTTCGTGGTGGGCCTGGTCGTGGCGCTGATGTTCTTCGGCGCGGCCTTCAGCCCGTTCTTCATGCTCGCCATCTACCTGCAGAACGGCCTGGGATTCTCCGCGCTGGACTCCGGGCTCACCACGCTGGCCTCGCCCATCGGGACCATGATCACCGCCGTGGCGACGGCTCCGCTGGTCGTCCGGCTGGGGCCCAGGCTGCTCACCATAGGGGCCGCGATCGCCGTGGTCGGCCAGGTGATGCTCGTCCTCACCGTCGACCGCGCCGAGGCCGCGGGCGGCATCCTGCAGTTCGTTCCCGCCATGCTGGTGAGTGGGCTCGGGGTCGGCATGGTGATCGCTCCCGTGATCGACATCGTGCTGGCCAGGGTGCCGGTCGCGGTGGCCGGCTCCGCGTCGGGGGTGCTGAGCACGGCGCATCACCTCGGTGTGACGTCGGGTGTCGCGGTGGCGGGGACGATCTTCTTCTCCCAGGTGACCGCGTCGGCGCTGGCGGGAGACGGCGCACCGCGGGCGTTCGGCGAGGGCATGATGATGTCGCTCTGGATCACCGTGGGCATGCTGGTCGTCAGCCTGCTGCTCACCCTGATGCTGCCACGCCGCAGTCGTCACGATCCCCGGCACGGCGCGATGCCCGCCTCCGTTCCGACAGCGTCATGATGCCGCCTCAAGTGGCTTCGTTCGACGCCCGGCGGGTGGGTCACGGCCTGTTCAGCGCGATGCGAGACGGCGATCTCGACGACTGCGCGCGCTACGTCCATCCGGAGGCCGCCAACCGGGAGGCCCTGAGGGAACCGCTCGCGTGCCGGGAGCGGGGACCGGCCGGCACCTACGCCACCGCCAGGATGCTACGCGCGATCTTCACCGGGCTCTCCTGGGAGGTCCACCAGATCGTCTCCGAGGGCGACCTTCTCGTCGCGCACGTCACCATGACCGGACGGCACGTGCGCACCATGTACAGCTACGACGACCAGGCGCGTGTCACCGTCGCCTTTCCGCCGACGGGCCGGTCCTTCGCGGTCACCCAGACGCACTGGTGCCGGATCCGCGACGGCAAGGTCATCGACCACTGGGCCAACCGCGACGACATGGGCATGGCCCGGCAACTGGGCTGGATACCACCATCGGCCCCCTACCTGGTCCGGATGGCGCTGGCACTGCGCAGCGCGCGCCGGGCCGAGGCCCGGCGCGGTGGGCCGATCCCGGCGGGACATCATGAACGCCCCGCCACGCATCACTGAAACATCCGTACACAACCTGACAGGAGAACGGCTATGGCCATTCTGGTGATGGGCGCGACCGGAGCGATCGGCCGTGTGCTCGTGGAACGGCTCCTGGAATCCGGCCAGGAGGTCAAGGCCCTCACCCGCGACGCCACCAAGGACACCGGCCTGCCTGCCGGCACCCAGATCTGCGAGGGGGACTTCCGCCGGCCCGACTCCCTCGCCGGGGCGATTCAGGGCGTGGATCGCGTCTACCTGCTGGCCGACCCGGGCGCCGTGCACGGTCTCGTGCCGTACCTGCGCAAGGCCGGCGTGCGGCGGATCGTGACCGTCGCCTCCGCGATGCTCGACGAGCGCGACGACAACGGCGTCGTCCACAACGTCATCGAGGACGCCGTCAAGGGATCGGGCGCCGAATGGACGATCCTGCGTCCCCGGGCGTTCGCGAGCAACGCGCTCAACTGGTGGCGTCCGACCATCCGGCTGCACCGTGGCGTCCACTGGGTCTATCCCGAGGCGCGGCTGTCGCCCATCCACGAAGCCGACGTGGCGGCGGTGGCCGCGGTCACGCTGGCCGAGGAGGGCCACGCCGGCCGGACGTACACGCTGACCGGTCCGGAATCGCTCACCCAGGCCGAGCAGGTCCGCCAGATCGGTGAGGCGATCGGTGCCACGATCTTCTACGACGAGATCTCCCGGGAGAAGGCCAAGGAGGTCCTCACCTCCCAGTACATCCCCGAGCAGATCGTTACGAAGCTGCTGGACATGCTGGAGTCGATGGTGGGTACCGCTGCTCCCGTCACCACGACCGTCGAGGAGCTCACCGGGAAGCCCGCGCGTACGTTCGCTCAGTGGGCGGTCGACCACGCCGACGACTTCCGCTGAGTCCGGCCCTTCGCGCCCCACCGCGCCCCTTCCCGCGGGGCCCGGTGGGGCTTTCTCATGCGCGCGGAGGGGCCCGGTGGAGGTGGCGTTCCAGCGTCGCTTCAGAGTCGTTCGAGCCCTGGTTGCGAGAGTCGGCGTCGCAGAGGTCGTTCGACTACGCGAGGAGGCGACGGTGACGAACGAGGCCGCGCATCCAAAGGTGTCCTGTGCCGAGGTCGCGCCGACCCGCCGCCAAGGCGGCCTCACCAGGGCGCTGCTCACCCCCGCCTCGGTAGGGGCGACGGCGGGGTTCATGGGCACCCTCACGCTACGCCCCGGCGAATACGTCGCCGAGCACTACCACCCTTATTCCGACGAGTTCATGTTCGTCGTGCGCGGGGCCGTGGACGCCCGCCTCGACGGCGCGAAGCTGAGGCTGGAGGCCGAGGAGTCCGTCATGGTCCGCCGCGGCACACGGCATCGGCTGGAGTGCGCGGGCGACGAGGAGGCGTTCATCGTCTTCCACCTCGGCCCGCTCGCGCCCCGCCCCGAGCTCGGTCACGTCGACACCGAGCCACTCCCGTACCCGGACGAGCCGGTGCCGCGGGTCGGCGGCCCGAGCTGAGAACCCAACGAATCGAGGCCGGAGAGATGGTTGCCAGAACGGACAACGCCATCGTGATCGACGCTCCCATGGACGTCGTCTGGGACATGACCAACGACATCGAGTCGTGGCCCGAGCTGTTCACCGAGTACTCGCGGGCGGAGGTGATCGAGCGCAGCGGTGACACCCTGCGGATCAGGTTGACGATGCACCCCGACCCCGACGGCACGGTATGGAGCTGGGTGTCCGACCGGACTCCCGACCCCGAGACCCGTACGGTCCGCTCCCACAGGGTGGAGACGGGGCCGTTCGCCTACATGAACCTCGAATGGACCTACCGCGAGGTGCCGGGCGGCGTGGAGCTGCGCTGGCGCCAGGAGTTCGAGATGAAGCCGCAGGCTCCCGTGGACGAGGCCGCCATGGAGGAGCGGATCAACCGCAACTCGCGTGTCCAGCTCGCCGTGGTCCGCGATCGCATCGAGCAACGTGTCCGCCACGACGCCCCCTCGGCCGGAAGGAAATAACGATGACCAGCAGGGTCTTGATGGTCAGCCGGATGAAGCCCGCCAGCGCCGAAACGGTCGCGCGACTGTTCGCCGAGCACGACCAATCGGATCTGCCGCTCAAGTTCGGCGTGACCAGCCGGACGTTGTTCCACTACCAGGGCATGACACTGCATCTCATCCAGGCCGAGCAGGAGATCTTCGACAACCTCCCGCAGCTCCACACCGACCCGTCGTTCCAGCACCTCAACGGCAGGCTCGCCGAGCACATGACGCCCCTCGTGGACGACTGGCAGGGCATCAGGGACTCCAGGGCCATGGAGTTCTACCACCGGAGCTGGATCTGACCGATGCTCGAAGCCCTCATGTCGATCTCGGTGCTCTCCAGCGCGATGGCCGCGGGCGCCCTCCTTGTCGGCCTCGTCGTCATCCTGCCGCTCCTCCTGAGCCTGCCCGTGGAGCGTTATCCCGAGACGAACACGTTCATCCTGGCCCGTATGGACAAGCTGATGCCGCTCTGCACCGGAGTGGCCGTGCTCAGCGGCGCCGCACTGGCGGCCACGCTGGAGGGCACGGCGGTGCGAGCGCTGTACGGGGCCGGCGCCCTTCTGCTGGCCGGAGTCTTCGCGGTATCCCTTGGGATGCTCGGGCCGATCAACGCGTCGGTACGGGTCATCGAGGTGGACCGGCCGCGTGCCGACTGGCAGGAGCTACGGCTGCGCTGGCGCAACTGGCATTTCGTCCGCGTGGGCTTCGGGCAGGCGGGCGCGATCTTGTACGGCGTGGCGCTGGGCGTCTCTATCTGAACGGGGAGTCACCATGACGTTGGGTCAGGAACGCCGGGTCGTCATCACGGGGATGGGGGTGACGGTTCCCGGTGGGATCGGCAAGAAGGCCTTTTGGGAGCTCATCAGCTCTGGCCGCACGGCCACGCGGGCCATCACGTTCTTCGACGCCGCGCCATACCGCTCGCGGGTGGCCGCCGAGTGCGACTTCGATCCGGTGGCGGCGGGGCTGTCCAAGCAGGAGATCCGCCGCATGGACAGGGCGGCACAGTTCGCCGTCGTCTGCGTGGACGAGTGCCTCGAAGACAGTGGCCTGGAGCCGGACGGCCTGGACCCGGCGCGGGTCGGGACGAGCGTGGGCACCGCGGTCGGCTGCACGATGAGCCTGGAGGAGGAGTACTCCGTGGTCAGCGACGCCGGCCGACGCTGGCTGGTCGACCACACCTATGGCGTCCCCCATCTCTTCGACTACCTGGTGCCGAGCTCCATCGCCGCGGAGGTGGCCTGGCGGGTGGGAGCCGAGGGCCCGGCGGCCGTCATCTCCACCGGCTGCACGTCGGGGCTCGACGCGGTGGGGCACGCGTGCGCCCTGATCAGGGAGGGATCCGCGGACGTCATGATCGCCGGTGCGGCGGACGCACCCATCTCGCCGATCACCGTTGCCTGTTTCGACGCGATCAAGGCCACCACGCCCGGCAACCACGCGCCTGAGCGGGCCTCGCGGCCGTTCGACCGGGGACGCGACGGATTCGTGCTGGGCGAGGGCGCGGCGATGTTCATCCTGGAGGAGCGCGAGCACGCGCTGCGCCGGGGCGCCCACGTCTACGCGGAGATCGCCGGCTTCGCCACGAGGTGCAACGCCTACCACATGACCGGCCTGCGACCCGACGGGCGCGAGATGGCCGAGGCCATCAAACTCGCGCTGGCGGAGGCGAGGGTGGATCCGGCGGACGTCGACTACATCAACGCCCACGGCTCCGGCACCAAGCAGAACGACCGGCACGAGACCGCGGCTTACAAACGCAGCCTCGGCCACCACGCGTACACGACACCGGTGAGCTCGATCAAGTCGATGGTCGGGCACTCCCTGGGCGCCATCGGCTCGATCGAGATCGCCGCCTCCGCGCTGGCGATCCAGCATGACACCGTCCCTCCCACGGCCAACCTGCACGAGCCCGATCCCGAATGCGACCTCGACTACGTCCCCCTGCACGCGCGTGAGTGGCGCACCGACGTGGCGCTCAGCGTCGGCAGCGGCTTCGGCGGGTTCCAGAGCGCGATGGTGCTCTCCGGCCCCGAGCGGGTGAACCAATGAGCCGGGCCGTGGTGACGGGGGTGGGCATCGCCGCCCCGACGGGACTGGGCACGGCCGCCTACTGGGCGGCGACCGTGAAGGGAGAGAACGGCATCGGCCCCATCACCCGCTTCGACGCCTCCGGCTACCCGGCACGGCTCGCCGGCGAGGTGCCCGGCTTCGATCCCCTCGACCATCTGCCCAGCCGGCTCATCCCCCAGACCGACCGGCTGACCCAGCTCGCCCTGGTGGCGGCGGACTGGTCGCTGGCCGACGCCGGGGTGCAGCCGAAGACGCTGCCGGAATTCGGGATGGGCGTGATCACGGCGAGTTCGTCTGGAGGATTCGAGTTCGGCCAGCGCGAGCTGGAGAAGCTGTGGGGCAAGGGGCCCGAGCACGTCAGCGCCTACCAGTCGTTCGCCTGGTTCTACGCGGTCAACACCGGCCAGATCTCCATCCGGCACGGAATGCGCGGACCCAGCGGTGTGCTCGTGACCGAGCAGGCCGGCGGTCTGGACGCGGTGGCGCAGGCCCGCCGCCAGATCCGGCGCGGTGTCGGCCTGCTGGTCACGGGCGGGGCGGACGCGTCGCTGTGCCCATGGGGGTGGGTCGCCCAGCTGGCCAGAGGACAGGTCAGCACGCGTACGGACCCGGATCGTTCCTATCTACCCTTCGACGCGGAGGCGAGCGGATACGTGCCGGGAGAGGGCGCCGCGCTGCTCGTCCTGGAGGAGGCCGAGTCGGCGCGCCGGAACGGTCGCCGGGTCTACGGCGAGATCGCCGGATACGGCGCCACGTTCGACCCACGGCCCGGCTCCGGACGCCCGCCGGGACTGCGGCGCGCCATGGAGATCGCGTTGGCCGACGCGGAGATGGCCCCCGCCGACATAGACGTGATCTTCGCCGACGGGGCCGGGCTGCCGGAACCGGACCGACAGGAGGCCGAGGCCATCCAGGCCGTCTTCACCGCGCCGGTGCCCGTCACCGTGCCCAAGGCGGCGACCGGGCGGCTGTATTCGGGCGGTTCCGCGCTCGATCTCGCCACTGCGCTCCTGTCGCTGGCCGAAGGCGTCATCCCACCGACGCCCAACGTCACCGACCCCGTCTGCGACCTGGAGCTCGTCACCGGACGGGCACGTACGGCGCCGTTGCGGGCCGCGCTGGTGCTCGCCCGCGGGCACGGCGGCTTCAACTCGGCGATGGTGGTGCGCGCGCCCTGATCGAGGCGCCCACCGTGTGGGACGGACCGGCCGATCCCTAGCGCAGGACCTTGCGGTAGAAGGTCGCGGCGGCCTCGTAGCCGAGGGCGTGGTAGAACTCCGGCGCCCGCCGCGTCGCCATGGCCACGTAGCGGGCGTCGCGGGAGCGGGCCCAGCGCTCGAACTCCTCCAGCAGCGCCCGCCCCATGCCCTGGCGGCGCGAGCCCGACTGGACCATCGCCTCCTCGACCCACGCCACCGGCCCGTTGGCGAAGAGCGTCAGGTGGACGAACCCCAGCAGGTAGCCGTGCACCCGCCCGCCCACGACCGCCGCGAGCAGGAGGGCGTCGTCGTCGGCGAGCAATGCCGGCAACGCGGCGTCGAAGGCGTCGCGCTCCGGCCGGAACGTCAGGCCGAAGTCGCGGGCCAGCGCGAACACCGCGTCGGCGTCCGACTTCTCCGCCCTCCTGATGAGGAGATCGTCACCCGTCATGATTGATGACACTAGATCGTCGGTCGTCGGCGGCGCAAACGGTGGTCACAGGTCGCCGAGACCGAGCTGCCGTGCGATGAGCATGCGCTGCACCTCGCTGGTGCCCTCGCCGATCTCCAGGATCTTCGCGTCGCGGTAGAAGCGGCCGACGGGGAACTCGTTCATGAAGCCGTACCCGCCGAAGACCTGGGTGGCGTCGCGGGAGTTGTCCATGGCCGCGTTGGAAGAGACCAGCTTGGCGATGGCCGCCTCCTTCTTGAACGGCAGCCCGGCCAGCATGCGCTCGGCCGCGTGGTAGTAGGCCAGGCGGGCGGTGTGGACGCGGGCCTCCATGTCGGCGATCTTGAACTGGATGGCCTGGTAGTGGCCGATCGGGTGGCCGAACGCCCGGCGCTCCCTGACGTACTTCAGGCACTCGTCCACGCAGCCCTGCGCCAGGCCCACGCTGAGCGCGGCGATGGCGATCCGGCCCTCGTCGAGGATCTGCAGGAACTGGGCGTAGCCGCGGCCGCGCTCGCCCAGGAGGTTCGCAGCGGGCACGCGGCAGTCGGCGAACGCCAGCTCGCGGGTGTCGGAGGCGTTCCAGCCGACCTTGGAGTACTTCTTCGACACCGTGAACCCGGGGGTGCCGCTCGGCACGAGAATCGTGGAGATCTCCCGCTCGCCGGTGAGCGCGGCCACGCCGACGACGCCGGTGATCTCGGTGCCGGAGTTGGTGATGAACGCCTTCGTCCCGTTGATCACCCATTCGCCGCCGTCGAGCACGGCCGTGGTGCGCATGCCGCCCGGCACGTCGGAGCCGCCGCCCGGCTCGGTCAGTCCGAACGCGCCCAGCATCTCCCCCGAGGCCAGTTTCGGCAGCCACGTGCGGCGCTGCTCGTCGGTGCCGAACCGGTAGATCGGCATCGCGCCCAGCGACACGCCCGCCTCCAGGGTGATCGCCACGCTGGAGTCGACCCTGGCCAGCTCCTCCAGGGCCAGGCAGAGCGCGAAGTAGTCGCCGCCCATGCCGCCGTACTCCTCCGGGAACGGCAGCCCGAACAGCCCCATCGCGCCCATCTGGCGCACGATGTCGTAGGGGAACTCCTCGCGCTCGTAGTAGTCGCCGATCACCGGAGCGACCACTTCGCGGGCGAACGCCTCGACCGTCTTGCGCAGCTCCGCGTACTCGTCCTTGAGCATGTCAGCCTTTCGATAGCGCCTGTACGACGCGTGATGGGCTGGGCCGGCCGAGCAGCTCCGCCAGCCAGACGCTGGTCGACACGAGCTTGCCCAGGTCGAGCCCGGTCTCGATGCCGAGTCCGCGCAACATCCAGACCAGGTCTTCGGTGGCCAGGTTGCCGGTCGCGGATTCGGCGTACGGGCAGCCGCCGATGCCGCCCGTGGAGGCGTCGATGGTGGTGACGCCGGCCTGGAGCGCGGCAAGGGTGTTGCCGAGCGCCTGGCCATAGGTGTCGTGGAAGTGCACGGCGAGCCGCTCGGGCGAGCGGAACGCCTTGATCAGCTCGGTGACGTGGCCCGGCGTGCCCACGCCGATGGTGTCGCCGAGCGACAGCTGGTAGCAGCCGAGCCCGAGCAGGCGCTCCCCGACCTGGACGACCTGCGGGACGGGCGTCGGCCCCTCCCACGGGTCGCCGAAGCACATCGACACGTACGCGCGCACCCGCACCCCGTGCTCCAGCGCCCTGGCCACGACCGGCTCGAACATGTCGAACTGGCTCTCCAGGCCGCGGTTGAGGTTCTTGGCGGCGAACGTCTCGGTGGCGCTGGCGAAGATCGCGATCTCGTCCACGCCGCGGTCGAGGGCCCGGTCGAGGCCGCGCTCGTTCGGCACCAGGACGGGGTAGCGCACTCCCGGCCTCCGGCGCAGCCGGGCGAGCAGCTCGTCGGCGTCGGCGAGCTGCGGCACCCATTTCGGGTGCACGAAGCTGGTCGCCTCGATGATCTTGTGCCCGGCGTCGGCCAGCCGCTCGATGAACGCGGCCTTGACCTCGACCGGCACGACCGCCTGCTCGTTCTGCAGCCCGTCGCGCGGCCCGACCTCGTAGACGGTGACCTGCCGCGGAAGTCCTCGCATGCTGTACGGCCTGTTCATGGCCTCACTCCGTCCGGCGTCGCCCTCGATGCCGCGGCGCCCTCGGGCGTGACCACGGCGAGCACCGCGTCCATGTCGACCGGGCGGCCCGCCTGGGCGGGCAGGTCGGCGATCACGCCGTCGCAGGGGGCGGTGACCGTGTGCTCCATCTTCATCGCCTCCACGATGACCAGCGGCTGACCCTCGCTCACCCGTTCGCCGGGCTGGGTCTTCACCACCAGGACCGTGCCCGGCATCGGGCTGCGCACCACACCGTCGCCCGCTCCGGCGGCTCGGGCGCGGTCGCCGGGGTCGCCGATCAGGTGCCGGGTGAACGACCACGCCGCACCGTCGCGGCCGAGCCAGAGCGTGTCGCCCCGGCGTACGCAGAGGTAGTGCTCGGTGCGCCCGGCGAGTGTGACGGCGAGACCGGAGCCGTCGCGGCGGACGCGCGCCGGGAGTGACTGCCCGCCGAGCCGGACCTCGGCCGACTCCTCGGGCAACCCGCGCACGGGCACCGCGTGGACGCCGGCGCGGGACTCCAGCCGCCACGTCGTCCACGCGCACTCGCCGACCCGCCAGCCGTCGGTGACCTCCCACGGGTCGTCGCCCTGCGGCATGGCGTGGAAGACGAGCGCCGCCGCGGCGAGCACGTCGTCCGGCGGTGTGCCGTCGGCGGGCACGAGCTCGGGCAGGACCCGCTCGACCAGGCCGGTGTCGAGCTCGCCCGCCTCCACGGCCGGGTGGGCGATCAGCGCGCGCAGGAACGGGACGTTGGTGACCACGCCGAGCACGGCCGTGCGGGAGAGCGCCCGGTCGAGTGTTCGCAGCGCCGACGCCCGGTCCGGCGCCCAGGCGATGACCTTGGACAACATCGGGTCGAACTCACTGCCGACCACCCCGCCCTCGGCCAGCCCGGAGTCC
Source organism: Nonomuraea aridisoli (assembly GCF_003236395.1). Classification (GTDB taxonomy): domain Bacteria; phylum Actinomycetota; class Actinomycetes; order Streptosporangiales; family Streptosporangiaceae; genus Nonomuraea; species Nonomuraea aridisoli. The sequence continues at coordinate 34,436 of NZ_POUD01000048.1, forward strand.
ACCCGCACGACGGCCCCGCCGCCCGCGACCGGCCCGGGAGCGGCGCCGCCGGGTTCCCTCAGCAGCAGGACCCGGCCGCCGGTGGGCAGGAAGCCGCGGGCCGGGTCCTCGGCGTAGACGCGGGCCTCGACCGCGTGGCCGTCGAGCCGCACGTCGTCCTGGGCGAACGGCAGCCGCTCCCCCGCCGCCACCCGCAGCTGCAGCTCCACCAGGTCGAGCCCGGTCACCAGCTCGGTGACGGGGTGCTCGACCTGCAGCCGGGTGTTCATCTCCATGAAGTGGTAGGCGCCGGTGGTGCCGTCGACGATGAACTCGACGGTGCCGGCCCCCACGTAGCCGACCGCGCGGGCGGCCTCCACCGCCGCCGCGCCCATGGCGGCGCGCGTCTCACCGGTCAGGAACGGCGAGGGCGCCTCTTCGACGATCTTCTGGTGGCGGCGCTGCAGGCTGCACTCGCGCTCGCCGAGGTGCACGACGTCGCCGTGGGTGTCGGCGAGCACCTGGATCTCGATGTGGCGGGGGCGCTCGACGTAGCGCTCGATCAGCAGCGTGCCGTCACCGAACGCGGCCCGCGCCGTGCGCCGGGCCGACTCCAGGGCGTCGGGCAGCTCGGCGGCCGAGCGTACGAGCACCATGCCCTTGCCTCCACCGCCGGCGGACGGCTTGATCAGGGCGGGGAAGTCGCGCCACTCCTCCAGGGCGTCGCCGGGCTCGGCCGCGCCGGGCACCACGGGCACGCCCGCGGCCGACACCGTGGCCTTGGCGCGGATCTTGTCGCCCATCGCGTCGATGGCCGCGGCCGGCGGCCCGACGAACACGAGCCCGGCCTCGGCGCAGCGCCGGGCGAACGCGCCGTTCTCGGCGAGGAACCCGTAGCCGGGGTGGACGGCGCGCGCCCCCGTGGCCAGGGCCGCCGCCACGACGGCCTCGATGTCGAGGTAGCCGGGAACCTCGACGGCGAGGTCGGCCTCCCGCACGTGCCGGGCCCCGGCGTCGGACGGCGTGTGCACGGCCACGGACTCGACGCCGAGCGCGCGGAGGGTGCGGGCGATCCGTACGGCGATCTCGCCCCTGTTGGCGATGAGGACACGGTCGAACAACATGCGTCACATCCGGAAGACGCCGTAACCGGCGGGCTCGAGCGGGGCGTTGGCCGCCGCGGACAGCGCCAGGCCGAGGACGGTGCGGGTGTCGAGCGGGTCGATCACGCCGTCGTCCCACAGCCTGGCCGTGGAGTAGTACGGGTTGCCCTGGTGCTCGTACTGGGCCCTGATCGCGTCGGCGTCGGCGGTGCCGACGGTGGTGAGCACGTTCGCGGCCTGCTCGCCGCCCATGACCGAGATGCGCGCGTTCGGCCACATCCACAGGAACCGGGGCGAGTACGCCCGCCCGGCCATGGCGTAGTTGCCCGCCCCGAACGAGCCGCCGATCACCACGGTGAACTTGGGCACCCGGGCACACGAGACGGCCGTCACCATCTTGGCGCCGTGCTTGGCGATGCCGCCCGCCTCGTACGCCTTGCCGACCATGAAGCCGCTGATGTTCTGCAGGAAGACCAGGGGGATGCGGCGCTGGTCGCACAGCTCGATGAAGTGGGCGCCCTTCAGCGCCGACTCGCTGAACAGGATGCCGTTGTTGGCCAGGATGCCGACCGGGTGGCCGTGGATGTGGGCGAACCCGGTGACGAGCGTCGAGCCGTACTCGGCCTTGAACTCCAGGAAGCGCGAGCCGTCGACGATCCTGGCGATCACCTCGTGCACGTCGTACGGCTGGCGGGTGTCGGCGGGGATGATGCCGTACAGGTCGCGGGGGTCGTGGCGGGGCGGCTCGGGCGCGACCGTCTCCCAGGGGCGGGGCGCGCGCGGGGCGAGCGTGGCGACGATGTCGCGGACGATGGCCAGGGCGTGGGCGTCGTCCTCGGCGAGGTGGTCGGTGACGCCGCTGACGCGGGCGTGCAGGTCGCCGCCGCCCAGCTCCTCGGCCGTGACCTCCTCGCCGGTGGCCGCCTTCACCAGTGGCGGGCCGCCCAGGAAGATCGTGCCCTGGCCGCGCACGATGACGGCCTCGTCGCTCATCGCGGGCACGTACGCGCCGCCGGCGGTGCACGAGCCGAGCACGGCGGCGATCTGCGGGATGCCGCGCGCCGACATCGTGGCCTGGTTGTAGAAGATGCGGCCGAAGTGCTCGCGGTCGGGGAAGACCTCGTCCTGCTTCGGCAGGAACGCTCCACCGGAGTCGACGAGGTAGACGCAGGGCAGGTGGTTGTGCAGGGCCACCTCCTGCGCGCGCAGGTGCTTCTTGACGGTGACCGGGTAGTACGTGCCGCCCTTGACGGTGGCGTCGTTGGCCACGACGACGCACTCGCGGCCGGAGACGCGGCCGACGCCGGTGATGATGCCGGCGGCGGGCGCCTGGTCGTCGTAGAGGCCGTTCGCGGCCAGCGGCGACAGCTCCAGGAAGCGTGAACCGGGGTCGAGCAGGCCGTCCACGCGGTCGCGGGGCAGCAGCTTGCCGCGCTCGACGTGGCGCTGCCGCGACCGCTCGGGCCCGCCGAGGGCGGTCGTCGCGAGGCGTTCGAGCAGCTCGGCGGCGAGCCGCTCGTTGAGCTCGGCGTTGCGTTTGTACGCCTCGCCGCCCGGATCCACCGCCGATTTCAGCACCGGCCAGTCGCCGCTCATGAGTCCCCTCTCATGGCACGGATGTTAGTCATCGCTAACGTGCACCGTCTAGTATGTGAGACGTGACCACCGCCTCCGCCTCACCTACCCGCAATCGGCGCAACAGGCGCGCGGAGATCCTGGAGGCGGCCGCCCGGCTGTTCGCGGCGCGCGGCTTCCACGGTGTGCCGATCGAGGACATCGGCGCCGCGGTCGGCATCTCGGGGCCGGCCCTCTACCGCCACTTCAGCGGTAAGGACGCCCTGCTGTCGGAGATGCTGCTCGACGTCAGCTCGCGGCTGCGCGAGTCGGCGGTCACGGTCGTCACCTCCTCCCCGGGGCCGGCGGAGTCGCTCGACGCGCTGCTGGCCGCGCACATCACGTTCGCGCTGGAGCAGCCGGCGCTGATCACCGTGCACGACCGGGAGCTGGGCAACGTGCCGGAGCGGGAGCGGCGGCAGATCAGGCGGCTGCAGCGCCTCTACGTCGAGGAGTGGGTGACGGTGCTGGCCGAGTTGCACCCGTCGTGCCCGGCGGCGCGGCTGCGCGCGGCCACGCACGCGGTGTTCGGCCTGCTCAACTCGACGCCGCACAGCGCGGGCGAGCTCCCGGCGCAGCACATGCGCCCGCTCCTGCACGCCATGGCCCGCGCCGCCCTCACCGCCGCTGTTAAGGATCGCTAACTAGACGGCCGGCATGCCGCCTTGACGGTGTCCGCTTGGCGGCCGAATTTCTCGACGTACCGGCCGCTCCAGTCCTGCATCTTTATCGGGCGCTCTTCCTTTGATTCGCTGTCGACGAAACACCCCGTCGCCTGGGCTTCGAACGACCCGATGCGGTCGCGGAGACGCGCGGGAACGGGGCCGTCCGCGTCCGCTCCCGGCTGCCACGTCCACACCTCCCCGCCGAAACCTCGCTCGGGCCACAGGCAGATCGATCCTCTGACGCAGGTCGGATGCGGGGCGGCGACCGGCTCCGGCTCCGGCATCGCCTCCGCGACGGCGATGTAGCTGACCACGGTCAACGCACCCACGACGACCACGCCGCCACCGCACAGCGCGACGTATCTGCCGCCGGTCGACGCGTTGACGCCCGCATCGGGGTCTCCGGAGCCGGCTCGTGTCAGGAAATAGGCGGTGAACGTGGTGATGGCCGACCATCCCAGAGCGGGAATGCACCACCACCAGCTGAACACGTTGTCGTTCAGAATCTGATTGCTGGCCACCGCGACGAACACCGTCGTCAGCACCAATAAGGCGATCAGCACGGATCGCTGCCATTTCTTGATACGTACTTCCACGCGCTCATGGTGCAACGCGGGCGAGGTCACGGAGGAAGACGCATTCACAATGGTTATCGCACGATCACGAGCGTCGCCGTTTTGTCGTTGATGCGGGACGGAAAACTATTACGGGCCCCGACTCAGGGGGCGTTCACGACGTGCCGGGCATGACGCGGGCCCGGGCGGAGGTCCGTCCGGGCCCGCGGGCCGTGATTCAGCGCCGGACGCGCACGTAGTCCGTGCGGCTGTCGTCGCCGTGGGTGCGCCGGTCGCCGCCGAAGGCGAACTTCCAGTGACCCGAGTTCCACGCCCTGATCGTCGTGGCGAGCCGGCCGCCGCCGTCCGACCAGATGGACTTCACGTACTGCCACTTCCTGGCGTCCAGCGGCTTGAACATCAGCGCCACCTTGGCGCGGTGACCGCGCCACGAGCCGTGGTCGCCGGCCTGCAGCAGGCCCGTGACGGTCAGGGTGCGCCCGCGCTTGACCGGCTCCGGACGGGCGTCGAACGCGATCAGCCGCGCGTCCGCCCTGGCCGGGTCGACCCGCACCCGGTCGGGGCCGCTGACCGAGCCGTCGACGCCGCGTCCGCCCCGGTACTCGGCGCGCCACCAGCCGGAGGCGCGGGCCGGCGCCGAGGCGTGGAAGCGGCCGTCGCGACCGGTCGTGGCGCTGGTGACGTACTGCCAGCGGGGCGAGCCGTCGGCCTTGAACGCGATGGCCACGCGCCGGCCGGGGGCGCCGCCGCGCCGCTCGATGGTCAGGACGCCGGTGAAGGTGAGCCGGTCGCCCTGCTCCACCCGTTCCTGACGCGCGCCGAACCGGGAGATCCGGCTGCCCAGGTCGCGGCGCACGTCCACCCGGTCGGCGTCGGCGACCGAGCCCCTGGCGGTGGCGGTGGCCGCGAACTCGGCCCGCCACCAGCCGGTGGCGCCGGCCCGCACGCGGGTGCCGAACCAGCCGCCGCGGCCGGTCGTCACCTTGGCGACCTCGCGGTAGGCGTCGCTCCCGCGCTCGCGGAAGGTGATGGACACGCTCTGACCGGCGTACCCCTCGCGGTCGGCCACGAGCCGGCCCGACACCCTGACGGTGTCGCCCCGGTCGACGACGTCGGGACCGGCGTCGAAGTCGCGGATCGCGGTGGTGAGGGCCCGTACCACCTGGAAGGAGCCGCTCGTGGAGACCTCACCGTCACCCTGGGCGGTGGCCGAGATGGCGTGCCTGCCGGCGGCGCCCGGCCCGAAGGACTTGGTGCCGGTCCACTTCAGGCCGGCGCCGTCCGGCGCGGACGTGACCGCGACCGGCGCGCCGTCGATCTTGAGCGCCGCGGCGGTGGCGTTCGTCGTGGTGAACGTGAACGTGACCGCCACGTCGGCGTCGAAGACGACGATCGGCGCGGCGGGGCTGACGCTCACCTGGCTGATGGTGGGGGCGGGGGCCGCCGTCGCGGGGACCGGGGAAAGGGCGGGTGTCCCGGCGCCGAGGACGAGGGCGAGGGCGGCCACACGGATGCGTTGTAACATGCGGGTTCCTTTCTTGGAGACCCCAGTGCTTCAACGCGGCATTGAGGGTGCCACGTGTGTCCTCCAGTAGACGTGCGCGCGCAAGAGAAGGTTGTGAACTCTGACAAACGGTTATAGGTCACCTTCAAGGGACCGGTCGGCAACATCTCCCCCGCGTCCGGCAGACGCCGGGCTGGATCAAGGACATAATCGTGGACGTGGCGCGCGACACTGTTGAGACTCATTTCACCGAGGCGGTTGCGACACTGGAGGCAGGCCCCGCGCGAGATCCGGACGCGCCGGTCCGCGAGGGCTCCTCGCTGACCGGTGAGCGGTGCAGGACCCTGTTCCGGCGTCAGCTCGACAGCCGCCTGCTCGACATCGCGGCCCGCTGGCTGCGCGAGCAGGAGGAGGGCTTCTACACGATCGGCTCGGCCGGTCACGAGGGCAACGCGGCCGTGGCCGCCGCCCTGCGGCACACCGATCCCGCCCTGCTCCACTACCGCTCGGGCGCGTTCTACCTGACTCGTTCCGAACAGGCCGGCCGGCTGCCCGAGCAGGGCATCCGCGACGTGCTGCTGGGGCTCACCGCCTCGGCCGACGACCCGATCGCGGGCGGCCGGCACAAGGTCTTCGGCCATCCCGACCTGGCCGTCATCCCGCAGACGTCCACGATCGCCAGCCACCTGCCCAAGGCGGTGGGCGTGGCGTTCGCCATCGAGCGGGCACGGGCGCTCGAGGTGACCGCGAAGTGGCCGCAGGACGCGATCGCGGTGTGCAGCTTCGGCGACGCCTCGATCAACCACGCCAGCGCCCTGTCCGGCCTCAACACCGCCAGCTACGCCACCTACCAGGGGCAGTCGCTGCCGCTGCTGTTCGTGTGCGAGGACAACGGCATCGGCATCAGCGTCCGCACGCCCAAGGGGTGGGTGGAGGCGACCGCGCGGCGTCCCGGCGTCGCATACTTCTTCGCCGACGGCTGCGACCTGGCGGCCGCGTACGACGCGGCCGTGCGCGCCGCCGAGCACGTACGCGAGCACCGCCGGCCGGCGTTCCTGCACCTGTCCACCGTGCGGCTCATGGGACACGCCGGCTCCGACGTCGAGCTGGCCTACCGCACGCAGCGCGAGATCCGCGCCGACCTCGAGCGCGACCCTCTGGTGCGCACGGCGGCCATGCTCGTCGAGGCGGGCCTGGAGACGCCCGAGGGGCTGCTCAAGATGTACGAGTCCGCCCGCGAGCACGTCCTGCGGGTGGCCAAGGAGACCTCGCGCCGCCCGCGGCTCGGGTCGGCCAAGGAGGTCATGGCGCCGCTCGCGCCGCGCAGCCCGGAGCTGATCGCCAAGATCAGCCCGACGGCGGCCGCCGCGCAGGTCAGGGAGCGCGCGTTCGCCGGCGCGCTGCCCGAGGACGACAAGCCGCTGACCCTCTCGCTGGCCATCAACCGCACCCTCGCCGACGCGCTCGCCGTCTACCCGGAGATGACCGTCTTCGGTGAGGACGTCGGCAAGAAGGGCGGCGTGTACGGCGTCACCAGGGGGCTGCAGAAGCGGTTCGGGCCGGGGCGGGTGTTCGACACGCTCCTCGACGAGCAGGCCATCCTCGGCCTCGCGCTCGGCGCCGGCGTGTCGGGGATGCTGCCGGTGCCCGAGATCCAGTACCTCGCCTACCTGCACAACGCGCTCGACCAGATCCGCGGCGAGGCGGCCACGCTGTCGTTCTTCTCGCAGGGCGCCTTCACCAACCCGATGGTCGTACGGGTGGCCGGCTACGCCTACCAGAAGGGGTTCGGCGGCCACTTCCACAACGACAACGCGGTGGGCGCGCTGCGCGACATCCCGGGGCTGGTCATCGCCTCGCCGTCGCGTCCCGACGACGCCGCGTCCATGCTGCGCACCTGCCTGGCGGCGGCCCGTACGTCGGGGTCGGTGTGCGTGTTCCTGGAGCCGATCGCGCTCTACAACACGCGCGACCTGTTCGAGGACGGCGACGGCGGGTGGCTGGCACCGTACGCGCCGCCGGCGCGCTGGCCGGAGACCCACGTGCCGATCGGGCGGGCGCGTTCGTACGGCGACGGGCGTGACCTGACGATCGTGACGTTCGGCAACGGGGTGCGGATGAGCCTGCGGGCCGCGGTGCGGCTGACCCAGGAGGGTTACGGCTGCCGCGTGCTCGACCTGCGCTGGCTGGCGCCGCTGCCGATCGACGACCTGCTGCGGGCGGCCGAGCTGACCGGGAACGTGCTCATCGCCGACGAGACGCGCCACACCGGCGGGGTCTCGGAGGGCGTCGTGACCGAGCTGCTCGACGCCGGGTTCACCGGGAAGATCGCCCGGGTGAGCTCCGCCGACAGTTTCGTCCCGCTCGGCGCGGCGGCCGACCACGTGCTGCTGTCGGAGGCCGAGATCGAGCAGGCGGCCCGCAAACTCCTCGGCTGACCGCCTCCCGCGGCTCGGGGCCACCTGACGCGTCTGTCACCGGTGGGTGGGGCGGGCCTTCGCGCCTCGGATGCAGGCCGGTTTCGACCAGGCGACCGTCGAGTCCTCCGAGATGCGCAGCGGCACGCCCACCAGGAAGCAGTAGCCGGTGCCCGGGTCGAGGCCGGCCAGGCGGGCCGAGGTGGCGCCCTGGTCGAGGGCCGTGATGGGCTGCTCGCCCGCCTGCACGGGCGAGCGCTGGACGACCACCGGATAGTCGCGGGCCCGCCCGGGGAGCGACCACGCCAGCTCGACCAGCGCGCCGCGGTCCGCCGTCACCTTGACGCGCCGAGGGGCGAGGGCGGCCACATCCCGCTCGTCGATGGGGGCAGGGCTTTCCGTGGCGGGCCGCTGAGGGCGTGCGGTGTCCGCGGTGCTCGTGCGGGGCGGGGCGGGCTGCTGGAGCGACAGGTACACGGCCAGGGCCGTCCCGCCGAGCGCCACGACCGCGACCGCCCCGCCGACCAGCAGACTCCGCCGCGTCCGGGACGCCTGCGCGGACTCCTCGCGGGATCCCCCGAACGCCGGCCCCTCGGGACGCGAACCCGCGGCCCCCGGTCCCGTCGGGCCATGAGCGGCCGGACCGGTCGGCGCCCAGTCGGCAGGGCTGCCGTGGGCGGCACTGGTG
>NZ_POUD01000490.1 GCF_003236395.1 Nonomuraea aridisoli
ACCCAGGACTGACGAGGCCCCCGCACCGGCCCCGCGCAACCCTGACGCGGCTCCTTCACCGGCCGCCCGCAACCCTGACGAGTCACCGGCACCGCGTGGCGCCTGTCCCGGCTGCGCCGCCTTCGCCTGCCGGCCACCAGCAGCCGACTGGGCCGGCGCGGCCCCGCTCTGAATGCAACGGACCCCGCGGAGCCCTGGCCGGGCGTGGAGCGAATGCCGCCGAGCCCTGGCCGGGCCTCGCGGCGGTGGCCGGTCCCCCTCGCGCCCCGGGAACACGGCCTCGAAGCCGGCGGCTGAGTGCGGGCGAGCGCCGTCCGCCTGACGGCGCCGCCGTGCACCGAGGCCGGGTCAGGGGGCGAGCATGTCCACGGTGAGGTTGGCCTCGGTGTTGGGGATGCCCAGGTCGGAGGCCCGCTTGTCGGCCATCGCCAGCAACCGCCGGATCCGCCCCGCGATGGCGTCCTTCGTCAGCGGCGGGTCGGCGATCTGCCCCAGCTCCTCCAAAGACGCCTGCTTGTGCTCGACACGCAGCCGCCCGGCCACCACGAGGTGCTCCGGCGCCTCGTCACCGAGGATCTCCAGCGCCCGCTGCACCCGCGCCCCGGCCGCCACCGCGGCCCGCGCCGAACGCCGCAGGTTGGCGTCGTCGAAGTTGGCCAGCCGGTTGGCGGTGGCCCGCACCTCGCGGCGCATGCGCCGCTCCTCCCAGGCCAGTACGCTGTCGTGCGCCCCGAGCCGGGTGAGCAGCGCGCTGATCGCGTCGCCGTCGCGTACCACGACGCGGTCGACGCCGCGCACCTCACGCGCCTTGGCGTGGATCTTCAGCCTCCGCGCGGACCCGACCAGCGCGAGCGCCGCCTCCGGCCCCGGGCAGGTGACCTCCAGCGACATGGACCTGCCCGGCTCGGTCAGCGACCCGTGCGCCAGGAACGCGCCGCGCCAGGCCGCCTCCGCGTCGCAGGCGCCCCCCGCCACGACCTGACGCGGCAGGCCGCGCACCGGGCGGCCGTGGTTGTCGATGAGACCCGTCTGCCTGGCCAGCGCCTCGCCGTCACGGTAGACGCGGACGACGTAGCGCGAGCCCTTGCGCAGGCCGGCGGGCGCGAGCACGAGCACCTCGGCCTTGTGCCCGAACACCTCACCGATGTCCTTGATCAGCCGCCGTGCCGTGGCGTTGGTGTCGAGTTCGGCCTCGATCACGATCCGCCCGCCCACCAGGTGCAGGCCGCTGGCGAACCGCAGCAGCGTAGAAACCTCCGCCTTGCGGCAGCACGGCTTGAGCACCGGCAGGCGGCTCAGTTCGTCTTTGACCACACCTGTCATCGCCATGCGTTAGTCCTCTCCCCCATTCAGACCGGCTCCCTTGAGTCTCTCGCACCTTCGCGCCACGCCGACCAGGATCAACGCTTCTGGAGGAAAATCTCGTCCAGGACGGAGGCAAGACGTCGTGGGTCATGCCTCGGGGAGCCGTCACCGGCGGCCACATCGGCCATGACGAGCCGGCCGCCGAGCGCGGCGACCGACTTCTCCAGAGCGCCCGGGTCGTCCACGATCCCGGTGTCGGCGAGCACCACGTCGATCGACAGGTCGGGAGCGTGCTGGCGGAGCACCTCCAGATGTTGCTGGGGGGAGAAATCGTCGGTCTCGCCCGGTTGCGGCGCCAGGTTGAGCGTGACCAGCCGCTTGGCCTTGGTCGCGTGCAGCGCCCTGGCCAGCTCAGGCACCTTGAGGTGCGGCAGCACACTGGTGAACCACGACCCCGGCCCGAACACCACCCAGTCCGCGTCCAGCACCGCCGCGACGGCCTCCGGACGCGCAGGCGGGTCCTCGGGCACGAGCGAGATCGCCTGCACCCGTCCCGGGGTCAGGGCGCACGCCACCTGCCCGCGGATGGTCGAGATCACGCCGTCGAGCTCCACCTCGGCCACGATGTCGAGCGGCACGGAGGCCATCGGCAGCACCCTGCCGTGCGCGCCGAGCAGCCGGCCGACCCAGTCGAGCCCGGCCACGGGGTCGCCGAGCAGCTCCCACAGCGCCACGATCAGCAGGTTGCCGACCGCGTGGCCGTGCAGCTCGCCCTCGCTGCGGAAGCGGTGCTGGACGACCTCGCTCCAGGTGCTGCCCCACTCGTCGTCGCCGCACAGCGCGGCCAGCGCCATGCGCAGGTCACCGGGGGGCAGCACGCCGAGCTCGCGGCGCAGCCGGCCGCTGGAGCCGCCGTCGTCGGCGACCGTCACGACCGCGGTCAGGCGGTCGGTGACCATCCGTAATGCCGACAGGGAGGCGTAGAGGCCATGCCCTCCGCCCAGTGCCACGACCCGGGGACCGAACCCGGCGTGTCCGGGTTCGGCACGGCGAATCGCCCGGGCCCCGACCTCTTCCCGCAAAACGCGCTCACCGCTCTCCCACACACCCGCTGCCAGGTCCCCCTGGGCGGGCGTCTCATTCATCTCGAGGACGTGCTCCCGCACGCCCTCCTGACCACTCCCCCGTACGGGGGAGCCGCCGTCTCCGGCCGGCCCCCAAGGGGATGCGCCACCATAACCGACCGGCCGAACTCCGTTACCCCCGCCGTCGGCTCGAGAACTTCCACCACGCCCACCAGCCCGAACGCCGGCCGGACGGCGATAGGCGCGAGGGCCGATCGAAGAAGCGCCGGCACCGCACCCGACCACGGCGGCCTCGTCACCACCGCGCGTCTCACCTGAGCGGTCCGTGCCGGATCGGCCACCGTGCTCAGCCCGGCGAACACCGTCCCCACGCCGATCCGGAAGGTCTGGGCCACCCCGCTCAGCCCGGCGGACGACGTCCCCACTGCGAACCGCGGGGTCTGCGTCGCCGCCTACGGCCGAGTGGCCGTACCGGGACGTACCGCCCCCCCATGCGGCAGGGCGAGAGTCACTCCGCCCGGCCGGACGGGGTCCGTCACCGTGGCCGGCCGGCAGGGGGGCTGGGG
>NZ_POUD01000491.1 GCF_003236395.1 Nonomuraea aridisoli
CGCCCTGCCCCGCTCGTGTGCCGCGCATGTCCCGGTCGTCCCGGTCGACGGCGTGGCACGCATCCTGGCTCACCGGCCGGCCCGCGGTGCGGCGGGCGTCCCGGGTGACATGTCCGCGCGCGCTCCGACCGCCGTCGCGGGCCCCACCACGTCGCCGTCCCGACCTGATGAGGAGAACACCATGTGCAGGCCCTTGGCGCCCAGGCGGCCTCGAGCGTGCCGCCGGTCAGGGCGGTGGGCCTCGGCCGGCGTCCCGCGGACCGCCTCCCCGTCCCCGGCGTCCCGCCGCACCACTGTGCACGGCGCTCAGCCCACGCCGGCGTGCCCTGCGGCCAGCGCCCGCACGCCCACAGCACCGGCCACCGTGGCGTCCACGCCGCCGCGTGCCGCGAGCCCCGCCCCGGGTGGCGGCGTCGTGGTGTCGGCTGGGGGGTTCCGGTGACGCCCGTACTCGTCCTGGCCGCGCACGGGACGCGGAGCGCGGCGGGGGAGCACACGCTGGCGGCGCTGGCCGAGACCGTCAGGCGCGCCCGGCCCGGGCACCGCGTGGAGCTGAGCTACCTGGAGATCAGCGCGCCGCTGCTCGCCGATGTCCTGCCCGCGGTGCGCGGCCCGGTGGTCGTGGTGCCGCTGCTGCTGGCCGGCGGCTACCACGCGCACATCGACCTGCCCGCCGTCGTCGCCGACCACCGTCCCGACGCGGTGGTGGCCGGATGGCTGGGGCCGCACGGGCTGCTGACCTCGGCGCTGGCGCGCAAGCTGGCGCGCGCCGGCCTGCGCGCCACCGACGCCGTCCTGCTGGGAGCGGCCGGCTCGTCCGACCCGGCGGCCCTGGGCGACGTGCGCGCCGCCGCCCACCGGCTCGCCGTGCGGCTGGCCCGCCCGGTGACGGCCGCGTTCGCCTCGGCCGGCACGCCGTCGCTGGAAGAGGCCATGGAACGGCTCGGCTCCACCCCGGCCGCCCGCGTGGCCATCGCCTCGTACGTGCTCGCGCCGGGCTTCTTCCACGACCGGCTCGTCACGGCCGGCGCGGGCCTGGTGAGCGAACCACTAGGCGCCGACCCCGACGTGGCCGCCCTCATCTGGCACCGTTACGACGAGGTCCTGAGCCGCGCCGCCCGGCCCCGCACCCTCCGCCGCGCCTGACCAGCGCCGTCCCACGCCACCGCATCTCGCGCGTTGAAACGCGAGCAGCGTGGCGTGGGACGGTGTGGGACGGTCAGGCCGGGTCGAGGACGGGCTCCAGGCGGAGTTCCCGGACGATGGCCCGGGCGCCGGCGTCGCGCTCCAGGTCGTCGCTCGCGCCCGCGAACATCTCCAGGTGGGCCTGGTGGAAGCAGCCGGCGAGGAGCAGGCGCGCGCTGGCCTCGGGGTCGACGTCCGGCCGCACCCGTCCGAGGCGCCGTTCGGCCTCCAGGTACGCGGCGACCGGCGCCACCTCGGCCTCCGGCCCGAGCCCCGCCTCGCGCAGCGCCTCGCGGAAGCGCACCGTCACGCTGGGCGAGGTGAACGCCGGCTGGGCCGCGCTCTGCACCGCCAGGTAGTAGTCGATGCCCGCCCGCGCCGCCTGCAGCAGGTTGCCGGCGACCTCGCCCTTGCCGGCGCGGTGGGAGAGGCCGTGCAGGATGCTCAGCCACAGCGGCATCCGGTCCTGCAGCAGGGCCAGGAAGTGGTCGAGGGAGCCCCCGGAGCGGTCGCCGCGCAGCGCGAGGGCCATCTCCAGGATGCGCCGCCTGGCGTCCTGGCTCCTTTGATGGGGGTCTACATGGGAAGTCGCCATGGCGTGCCTAACGTGCGCGGTCAGGTGAGAGGCATCGCGTGCGAAGCCGGGTGCGGGAATCGCCGGGACCCCCGCTGGTGCGGTGGTGAAGAGGTTTCTGATTATTACCTGAAACGACGAAAAATTGACAGATTTACGCCCTGAGCATCAGCTGTCAGTGCCGCGGTCCCTGCGCCGCAGGTAACGCTCGAACTCGGCCGCGATCGCGTCGCCGCTGGCCTCGGGCAGCTCGGCGGCGTCCTTGCGCTCCTCGAGCTCCTTGACGTAGTCGGCGACCTCGCTGTCCTGCGAGGCGAGCTCGTCCACGCCGCGCTCCCACGCCCGGGCCTCCTCGTCGAGGTCGCCCAGCGGCATCGGGATCTCCAGGACGTCCTCCAGCCGGCGCAGCAGCGCGAGGGTGGCCTTCGGGTTGGGCGGCTGGGCGACGTAGTGGGGGACCGACGCCCACAGCGAGATCGCGTCGAGCCCGGCCTGCGCGAACGCGTGACCGAGCACGCCCACGATGCCGGTCGGCCCCTCGTAGCGGCTCAGCTCCAGGTTGATCGAACGGGCGAGCCCCTCGTTGGTCGCGCTGCCGAGGATCGGCACGGGCCGCGTGTGGGGCGAGTCGTTGAGCAGCGCGCCCAGCATGACGGCCAGCTCGACGCCCAGCTCGCGGCAGATGTAGATGATGTCGGCGCAGAACGAGCGCCAGCGCATGTTGGGCTCGATGCCGCGCAGCAGCACCACGTCGCGCTCGACGCCCGGCGGGCGGGCTCGCAGCAGCCGGGTCGTCGGCCACACGATCGACGTGGTCATGCCGTCGTTCAGCTCCACCGCGGGCCTGGTCACCTGGAAGTCGTAATAGTCGTCGGGGTCGAGCGAGATGAGCGGCTCGGCCTTCCAGGCGGACTCGAGATGGGCGATCACACCGCTGGAGGCCTCACCCGCGTCGTTCCAGCCCTCGAACGCGGCTATCAGCACCGGGTCGACGAGCTCGGGGAGCCCTTCGAGCTCTATCACGTGTCGCCTCCACTTCCATCGTCCCGCTAAGCCTATGCGGTGCCGAGCCGTCGCCGTCACCGACTCTCCCCCCGAATCTTCGCCGCCACGCGACCGTTCCCGGCCGTCCCCGCC
>NZ_POUD01000492.1 GCF_003236395.1 Nonomuraea aridisoli
GGGGCTTCCTGGGTGGGGGATTGGAGGAGGGCTTCGCGGCGTGCTTTCTCGGTGAGGGCGTGTTCGTCGGTGGTGGCGTCGTACCGGCGGAATTTGGGGAGAGCGGCGGCCAGGGCGAGGACGGCGGCGACGCACAGCAGGCCACCGGCGCCGAGGGAGAAGCGGGTGCCGCCGATGTTCGCCATCAGGCTGGCCCGGGCGTTGCCGAGCATCGGGCCGCTGGCGTAGGAGAGCAGCTCGATGCCGGCCAGGCGGCCGCGGAACTCCTGGGGGATCGTCTGGTTCCACATGGTCATACGGAAGATGCCGCTGATCATGTCGGCGGCTCCGGCGAGGGCGATGCAGACGAAGACCAGCCAGACGTTCGGGGCCAGGGCGGTCAGGGCCACGGCCACGCCCCAGAGGGTGGCCGCGATGATGACGCCGAGGCCGTGGCGCCGCACGCGTGCCGTCCACCGGCCGGTGACCGAGGCGATCAAGGCGCCGACGGCGGCGGCCGAGTAGAACAGGCCCAGCGCCTCGGGTGCCCGCAGCTCGTCGGCGAGGAACGGGTAGAGCGCCGTCGCCATCGCGAACAGCATCGCCGCGATGTCCACCAGGTACGTGCCCATCAGGTCGTGGCGCCTCACGGCGTACCGTACGCCCTCGACCAGCGACTTCAGCGACGCGGGGGCGGCGTCCTCGGACGGCGGGAGCGAGCTGACCCGCCACAGGAGAAGCAGCGACAGCAGGAACGTCAGCGAGTCGAGCCCGTACGCCAGCGCGGGGCCGTACTGGGCGAGCAGGAGACCGCCGAGGGCTGGGGCGACGATGGCGCCGAAGTTCCAGCGCAGGCTCGACAGCACGGCCGCGGCGCTCTGCTGGTCGTGCTTGACCACCTGCTGGATGACGGCCTCGAGGCTGGGGCGCTGCAGGCAGGCGATGCCCGTGGAAGCGGCGCCCATGACGTACAGGACCCAGACCTGGGGGTTGGGCAGCATCGCGTTGACCATGAGGGCCGAGGAGGTGATCAGCAGGCCGAACTCGCTCAGCACGATGATCTTGCGGCGGTCGAGTGCGTCGGCGATGGCCCCGCCCCACAGGCCGCACACCACCATCGGTACGAATTCCGCCAGGCTCACCAGGCCGACCGCCAGGTAGGAGTCGGTGAGCTCCTTCATCTGGTACGGGACCGCCACCATGGCGATCATCGTGCCGAACATCGTGATGACGCCTGAACTGAAGAGCAGCCGGTAGTCGCGTGAATCGCGCAGGGGGCTCAGGTCGATGGAAAGGTGACGAACAAGGCGTCTCACTCGATGTCGCACGAGGCCACATTGTCCGGTGGGGGTGGGGGCGAGAGCAAATGAGTTTCGTCAGGTGAATGCAGGGACGGCCCCCGGAGTTCGTTCCGGGGGCCGTGGTGGGGAGTCAGTCCTCTGACGCTGTTTGAGGGGTGCCGGAGATGGGTCAGCTCCCTCGGCGGGATCGGGCGGTCGCTGAGTGAGCGGCTTCACGGTGCTGGGTCCCGATCTGTTGCGGTTGGTGGCTCTTCTGCTGTGGTTTGGAAGCTGTTGCGGGGTTGATGTCGTGCGGCCGCGCCGGACTCTTCGCGGTGTTGCTCCGTTTTGTTGCGTGAGGGCTTCTCGGCTGTGGACCGGAGTCTGTTGGGGTTGGCGTCCGGCGATGGGATGGGGACTGTTGGCCGCTTTTGACTGACGCCTGTTGCGGGGAGCTGTCCGGTGGTGGATCAGGGGCCGAGGGTCGGGGAGCTCTTTTTCGATGAGTTCCTTGCGGGTCGTCCGCTGCCGGGCTGCTGTTCTCCTCTTGAACGGTGGTCCGTTGGGGATGGCTGCCCGGCGGCGGAAGCAGGGGCCGTGGGTTAGGAGGGGACCTTGTCGAGGAAGCCGAGGACCTTGCGGATTCGGCCGTCTTCGGCGAGTTCGACCACGTCGAAGCCGATCGCTACCGGGTCGCCGTCCTTGGGGCCGAGGTGCCAGGTGAAGCGGGCGGTGTGGTGGTGGGTGTCGTACTGGTCGCCGGGGGTGAAGACCAGGCCGGGGAACATGCCCTGCGCGCCCTCGATCACGGCGGCGATGCCGTCGTGTCCGGCCACGTCGGCCAGGGGGTCGGTGTAGGTGGCATCCTCGGTCCACAGCTCCGCCACGGCCTTGGCGCGGGCGGCGGGGTCGGTCTCGTTCCAGACGGCGACGTAGCGTTCGACGAGGTTCATGGTCTCTTTCCTTGTGGGTGTGGTGATGGGGTGACGGGGCTTACTTGGCGCGGGCCTTGCGGAGGCCGGTGATCTGCAACTCGGCGAAGCCGGCGACCACCAGGGCCTGGGCGACGGCCCAGATCGCGCCGACCGTGGTGAAGCCGAGGGTGCCGGTGACGACGGCTGCGACGCTGGCGAGCGTCCAGGCGATGTTCAGGGCGATCACGGCTGTGGTGGCGGCCGGGCTGATCGTGCGGCGGGTGGCCAGGAGGCCGACTGCGGCGCCGTACACGAGGAGGAAGACGCCGATGCCGCGCAGCAGGCCGGTGTCGGGGCCCAGCAGAGTGCTCACGGGGCCGGCGAAGGCGAGGTAGACCAGCCCGTTGCCGCCGGTGACGACGGCGTCGGCGGTCAGCGCGAGGCGCAGGAACTTCGTCCGGTCGGTGGTGACGGTGAGGGCGGTCATGTCGGCTCCTTCAGTGGTTTCCGTTGCGACACCTGAAAGATGTCAGCCCGGTGATAGGAGCCGCGATTACGCGCCAGGTAAGCGTGATCCGCCGCAGTGTGTTCACCTGCGGGAACGCCGTTGTGTGGCCGTCGTCACATGGGGGGCAGGAGGGTTCGCGGCCGATAGGTGGTGCCGAGTGGCGCAGGGTGGAAGACGCCCCAGGGGCTGGAGG
>NZ_POUD01000493.1 GCF_003236395.1 Nonomuraea aridisoli
GGTGCCGCGGGAGCCTCGGCGGCGGGTGCCGCGGGGCGGTCGGGGACCGGCTCCGGCTCGGCGGCGGCGCGGCGGGACCGGGTGGACCGCACGGGGGCCTCCGCGGCCTCCGCGTCGGCGGCCCGGCGGGAGCGGGTGGCTCGCACCGGGGCCTCCTGGGCCTCCGCGTCGTCGGACCGGTGGGAGCGGCCGCCCGTCACCGGCGCCTCGGGGGCCTCGGCGAGCGCCTGCTCGATGGCCGTCGAAGCGGCACCCCTGCGCGTACGGGTGCGCTTCGGCTCGGCCGCCCGCTCGACCTCGTCCGTGGTCAGCAGCGCCTCCTGCGTCTTGGTGTTCACGGACTCCACCTCCGGCGTCTCGACGGTCTCCGCCATCTCCCTGCCACCGCGGGTGCGGCGGCGCTGGCGCGGCGTACGGGCGGGACGCTCCTCGCGCTCCTCGCGGCGGCGCCCGCCACGCGTGCGGATCCTGCCCGTCTCACCGAGGTCCTCGATCCGCTCGGCCGACAGCCCCGCCCGCGAACGGGAGGCGTGGGGCAGGACGCCCTTGGTGCCCTCGGGGATGTCGAGCTCGGTGTAGACGTGCGGCGAGGTGGAGTAGGTCTCCACGGGCTCGGCGAACTCCAGCCCGAGCATCTGGTTGATCATCTTCCAGCGGGTCAGCTCCTCCCACTCGACGAACGTGACCGCGATGCCCGTGCGCCCGGCCCGGCCGGTGCGGCCGATGCGGTGCACGTAGGTCTTGTCGTCGGTGGGGCAGTCGTAGTTGACCACGTGGGTGACGTCGTCGATGTCGATGCCGCGGGCCGCCACGTCGGTGGCCACGAGCACGTCGATCTTGCCGTTGCGGAACGCCCGCAACGCCTGCTCGCGCTGGCCCTGGCCGAGGTCGCCGTGGACGGCCGCGACCGCGAAGCCGCGGGTGTCGAGCTGCTCGGCGACCATGTCGCAGGCCCGCTTGGTCTCGCAGAAGACCATGGTGAGCCCGCGCCCGTTCGCCTGCAGCAGCCGCGCGAGGATCTCGATCTTGTCCATCCGGTGCGTACGCCACACGACCTGGCGGACCTGCGGCGTGGTCTCGCCCTCGCCGCTCTCCATCTCGGCGCGTACGTGCGTCGGGCGGTTGAGGTATTTGCGCGAGAGCGCGACGATCTCGCCCGGCATCGTGGCCGAGAACAACATCGTCTGCCGCTGCGCGGGGATCAGCTTGAAGATCCGCTCGATGTCGGGGAGGAAGCCCAGGTCGAGCATGCGGTCGGCCTCGTCGAGCACCAGCGAGGTGATCTGGCTCAGGTCGAGGTGCTTCTGCTTGACCAGGTCGAGCAGCCGGCCGGGGGTGCCGACGATGACGTCGACGCCCGCCTTCAGCGCCTCGATCTGCGGCTCGTACGCCCGGCCGCCGTAGACGGTCAGGACGCGCGAGCCGAGCTTGCCGGCGGCGGTGACGAGGTCCTCGCTCACCTGCACGGCCAGCTCACGGGTCGGCACGACGACCAGCCCGCGGGGCTTCTTTCGGTTTTTGCGCGGCTTGCCGATGCTCTGCAGCATCGCGATGCCGAACGCGTAGGTCTTTCCCGTGCCCGTGCGGGCCTGACCGATGAGGTCCTGGCCGCTCAGCGCGAGCGGGAGGGCCATTTCCTGGATCGGAAACGGCGTGACGATGCCCTCGGTCTCGAGGGCGTCGGCGATCTCTGGTGTGACTCCGAGGTCTCGGAAAGTCGTCAGCGTGGCCTGCCTCAGTCTCAAATGAAGGCGGGCCTGCCGGGACCGACGGGCGGAGAAACGCCCCGTATCGTGGGTCCTCGCGGTAGAGCCAGCCCTCTCGCGTCATCAGCGACCGCGCACCCGGGGAAACGGGGGGTAATCGGGGTGTTGTCCCGAATTAACACAGTGCGGTCGCACTTTCACAGAGCAGTGTACTCGATACCACAACGCTGGCCGAGCTCGCGTATGTTCCCGAAGAATCGCCGAAGTACGCTGCCTTCCATGAAAGAGTCTCCTGGAGTCGTCGACCTGCTCGGTGTGCTGGCCTACGCGGAGCTCAGCGCGTACGCGCGCATGACCGAGGATGCCGCCACCCTCGCCCCCTCACTGGCCGACCGGGCGGCGCTGAGTGAGCTCGCCGTGACCGAGTACGCCCACTTCCGCCTGCTGCGTGACCGGCTGACCGAGCTGGGGGCCGACCCCGGTGAGGCGATGGCGCCGTTCGTGGCGGCGCTGGAGGCCTGGCACGCGCAGACCCGGCCGTCCGACTGGCTGCAGGCGCTGGTCAAGACGTACGTCGGCGACGGCATCGCGCACGACTTCTACCGGGAGGCGGCACGGCATCTCGATCCCTCGATCGCCCGGCTGGTCGACGAGGTGCTCGTCGACGAGGGGCGTTCGCAGTTCGCGGTCGAACGGGTCAGGGCGGCGATCGAGGCCGACCCGGTGGCGAGCGGGCGGCTGGCGTTGTGGGCGCGGCGGCTGGTGGGGGAGGCGCTCAGCCAGGGGCAGCAGGTTGCCGCGGCGCGGCCGGAGCTGGCGACGTTGCTGACGGAGTCGCTCGAAGAGGGTAAGGCCGATATTTCACGACTTTTCGCGAAACTCCAGGAGGAGCACAACAAACGCATGGCCGCGATGGGGCTCTGACCCGGCTCTGACCCGGCCGTGTGGACGCCGGGCCGGCGATTGGGCGGCGCGAGCGCCGAAACGGTTGTACCGTGCCGACATGAGGGCCTCGCGCCGCTACGGCAGTTCCTTGACGAGATGCGGTCCGAATCGCTGGATTTCCCGCGCGGTGCTGCGCAGGCAGGCCACGGTCTGTCCGGCCGTGCCCTGCGGGCACACCGCCACCCGCCTCCGCCGCCCCCGCGGCTGCCG
>NZ_POUD01000494.1 GCF_003236395.1 Nonomuraea aridisoli
CGCGCTCGAGGAGTGGATCAAGGTCTGGAACGACAACGCCCGGCCCTTCAAGTGGACCAAGACCGCCGACCAGATCATCGACCGGATCTGCCGCTACTGCGACAGGATCTCAGGACCGGCTCACTAGGTCTGCGGGATCTCCGGCACCGAGGCCATCAGCTGCACCGCCGCGAACGGGTGGTCGCCGGGGAACGCGTCGTACAGCCAGGCCACGGTCTCGGCGACCTGCTGGGCGTGGTCGGCCTGGGCGGGGTGTTCGCGGTCGCGCTGCAGGGCGAGGTCGATGACGGGGCCGGCCGTGGCGCGCCCCATGCCGAGGTCGACGCGGCCCGGGAACATGGCCTCGAGCTGCTTGAACATCTCGGCGACCTTGAACGGGCTGTAGTGGTTCATCAGCACCGCGCCCGATCCCACCCGGATGCGGGAGGTCTGGGCGCCCACGGCGGCGATCAGCAGCTCGGGGTGGTGGGAGGCGCCCATGGCGTTGGCGTGGTGCTCGGCGTACCAGATGCGGTGGTAGCCGAGGCGTTCGGCGTGCTGGGCGAACCGCACGGACTCGGCCAGCGCCTGCTTCTCGTCGCTCCCCGGCTCGACCGTGCCGAGATCCACCACCGACAACCTCATGCGATCACGGTACCGGTGTCCGCCGGCCGGGTGGCGCGCACGTAATAGAGCAGCGGCAGCTCGCCTTCGGACTCCACGGTGAAGCCGGCGCCGGGGATCAGGGCGCCGAGCAGGTCGCGGGGTTCGTGCCGCATGGCTGGGCCGGCGAGCGCGCCGACGACGCGCCGGGCGGTCCGGCCGGTCGGCGGGCGGAACTCGGCGACGAGCAGCCGGCCGCCGGGTCGCAGCACGCGGAACATCTGCCGCAGCGCCTCCGGCCGGGCCTCGGCCGGTATGTGGTGGACGGCCAGGCTTGAGACCACCAGGTCGAACGAGGCGTCGGGGAACGGCGGGCTCTGGCCCTCGCCCCGCACGTAGGAGCAGTTGGCCGGGGCGCGGCGGGCGGCGTACTCGATCATGGAGGGGCTGGGGTCGAGGCCGGTGACGTGGCCGCGCGGGCCGACCACCGGGGACAGGACGCGGCTGAGGTAGCCGGTTCCGCAGCCGACGTCCAGCACCCGGTCGCCGGGCCGTGGGCGGGCCGCGGCGGCGAGGCGGGTGAAGACGGCTCGGCGGCCGCCCAGGAAGCCGATCGAGGCGGAGATCTCGTACGCGCGCGGCCGGTCGATGGTGCCGCCGGCGTCGGCGTGCTCGTCGTGGTGGTGCAGCAGCTTGCCCAAGCCCATGGTGTCCTCCAGAACACTCTGTTCGTTATCGAATGATGCGTTCACAATGAGGGGTGGGTCAACGAGCAGATCGGCCGTGCTGTGCGGTACCGAACAGGGAGCGGGAAAATGTCCGGAGACCGGCGGGTGCGGCGTACGCGGAGGCTGGTCCAGGAGGCGCTGGTGGCGCTGATCCTGGAGAAGGGCTACGACGCGGTGACCGTCACCGACGTCATCGAGCGCGCCGACGTGGGCCGTTCCACGTTCTACTCCCACTTCACCGACAAGCAGGACGTGCTGCTCAGCAACCTGGACGAGCACGGCTTCCTGCGGCCCGCGCCGGAGGCCGGGCCGTGCGGGTTGTTCGCGTTCAGCCTGCCGATGTTCGCGCACGCGCGTGAGCAGGAGCGGCTCGTGCGGGCGCTGCTGGGGCGGCGCGGCGGCGGGCCGCTGCTCGCGCACGGCGAGCGGCTGCTCGCCGAGATCGTCGGCAGGGAGCTGCTCGCGGCGGGCGCGCGGCCGTCGGCCGCGCTCGACCTGCTGGTGGTGTGCGTGACGGGCGCGTACATGGGGCTGCTGAGGGCGTGGGTGGACGGCGAGACCGCCGCCTCCCCCGCCGAGCTGGACGCCGCCTTCCGCGCGGCCGTCGAACCCGGCGTACGGGCGTTCCTGAGTGGTGACGTAGCGTATTCGCATGGACGTGATGAGTGACGCCGAATGGCGCGAGTTCGTGACGACGGGGACGCGCACCGGGAAGCTCGCGGTGACCCGGGCAGGGGGCGGCCCGCATGTCACGCCGGTCTGGTTCCTGCTCGACGAGGACGACGTGGTCTTCACCACCTCGGAGACCAGCCTCAAGGGCAAGGCCCTGATGCGTGACCCGCGCGCCGCGTTGTGCGTGGACGACCAGCAGCCGCCCTACTCGTACGTGCTCATCAGGGGCAACGCGACGCTCTCCCTCGACCCGGAGGAGCTCATGGTGTGGGCGACGGAGATCGGCAGGCGCTACATGGGCGACGAGCGCGCCGAGGAGTTCGGCGGCCGCAACGCCGGCCCCGGGGAGTGCCTGGTGCGGCTGCGCATCGACGACGTGGTCGCCCACCGGGCCGTCGCCGGGTGAGAAGCGTCAGACGGGGACGACGGCGAGGGCCTCGATCTCGACGAGCAGGTCGTCGCGCACCAGGCCGGACACCTCGACCAGGGTGCTGGCAGGGGCGATGCCGGCGGGCAGCGCCTGGTCGCGGACCTCGCGCACGACGGCGACCTGCGAGGCGTCGCGCAGGTAGTAGCCGAGCTTGACGACGTGTTCCCAGCCGGCGCCCGCGGCCGACAGCGCGGTGTGCAGATTGGCGAACACCTGCCGGGTCTGGGCCCGCAGGTCGCCGGCTCCGACCAGCTGCCCGGCGGCGTCGAGGGCGATCTGCCCGCTGACGACGACCAGGCGGCCCGGGACGTCGACGGAGACGACGTGGCTGTAGCCGGGGCCGGGCGCGAGGCCGGGCGGGGCGATCTGGCGGGTGGTCTGGCG
>NZ_POUD01000495.1 GCF_003236395.1 Nonomuraea aridisoli
GTGGAGGGAGTCGTGGTGGGCCCGGGCCGTGTGGTGGGCTGAGGCGAAGTGGTCGTTGGCCTGGCGGCGGAAGCCGCCGATCTCGACGTTCAGGGCCGAGAGGTCGTCGTTCACCTCGGCCTGCAACGACCTGATCTGGATCTGCAGGGTGTCCGGGCGGGTCGGCGGTCTGAGCGGGCCGGCGGGCGGGTCCTCCTGGCGGGTGCAGTTGTGTGCCGGGATGGTGTGCCTACGTCGCGTTCGAGCCCTGCGGCGGGCGGGGTTTCCGCTGCCGGGAGGGGTGTCCGCTTCGAGGGCCGCGATACGGAGTTTCAGAGCGCGAATCTCCGCCTCTATGTTCACGTACTCCTACCTTTGCGGCAGTTGGGAGGGGGTCGGCTCTGGAGGGCGCCGGAGTCCCACTTTCTGTGAGCACATGGTTGCAATGAGTGGGTGCTCGCGCGAAACGGGGCCGGCGTTCGAGGTGGAGATTTATCCGCCGCGGAGGTAAGAAAGATCGCCGGTGGGGCGAGAACTCTGATCGGTGAGTCAGGTGAGCGACTCTGCTGGTCCTCCACAGGCTGTGGATACATCGAAAGGTGTATCCACAGGCGGACGTTCGAAGGAGGGAAGCACGGCCCCGGGATGGTGGGATGGGGTCATGAACCGGGTCGTGCTGTGGGCTGGGCTGGCCTTCGCGGTGGGAGTGGTGCTGATCGCGGGCGGGGCCTACGTTCCCCGTGGCGTGCCCACGTGGGTGCTCGGCGTGCCGCTCGCCATCACCTGTGTGGGGGTGCTGCTGCGGCAGCGCTCCCCGCTGGCCTGCCTGGGGCTCGGCGTGCTCGCCATCGTGCTGGACGGCCTCGTGGGGCCGTCTCTCGGCACTGTCCTCATTTTCACTGACAATCTGTACGCCGCCGCGCTCTACGGGCCGGCGCCCCTCGCTCGGATCCTCCTCGGCGTCACCTCCGCGCTGGCGGTGGTGGGTGGGGCCGTGGCGGGGTTCATCGCGTCGGACTGGCGGATGCTGGCCGTCGCGGGCGTGCAGGCCGGGCTGGTGCTGGTCACACCGGTGACGACCGCCCTGGTGCTGCGCGAGCAGCGCGATCGGGCGGCGGTGGAACGCGCGCGGGCCGAGCAGGTGGCCCGGCTCGCCGAGCTGGATCGGCAGGCCGCCATCACGTCCGAACGTACGCGGATGGCGCGCGAGCTCCACGACATGATCGCCAACCATTTCAGCGCCATCGCCATCCAGTCCACGGCCGCGCTGTCCCGCAAGGATCTCGACCGGGAGACGGTCCGGAAGGTCATGGAGTCCGTACGCGAGAACAGCGTCAAGGGCATGGCCGAGATGCGCTCCATGATCGGGCTGCTGCGCCAGGAGGGTGACGAGGCGGAGGGCAGCGCCGGGGCGATGCGGCCTCGCCTCGCCGACGCCGAGACGCTGGTCGAAAGGGTGCGGCGGGCCGGGCTGACCGCGGACATGCGGGTCGAGGGGACGGTACGCGAGCTGCCGGCGTCCGTCGACCTGGCGGGTTATCGGATTCTGCAGGAGGCGCTCACCAATGCGCTCAAGCACGGGGATTCGCCGGTTTCCGTGCTCCTTTCTTATGAGGAAGAACGGGTTCTGGTTCGCGTCGTGAACGCGCTGGGCGAGCGGCGGACCGGGTTGCCCGGGGCGGGGGCCGGATTGATCGGCATGCGGGAGCGGGCCTCGTTGGTCGGCGGGATTCTCGAGGCGGGGAGAAACGGCGACGAATGGCTGGTCCTGGCTGACCTGCCCACGGTCGAGGAAACGCTCGGGGCCCGTACGTCCAGAGGCTCGACGTGGGTGTTCGGTGACGGAGGTCGTGGACGGCGGGCGAGCGGCGAAGGGCGTCGAGAGCCAGAGGACGTGGAGCGAGCCTCCGTGGTGGAGGAGCGGGCTTGATGGAGGTGTGGTGAGTGAGCGTCAAGGTGTTGGTGGCCGACGACCATGCGGCGGTCAGGGCCGGGATCGTGCTGATTCTCGACGGGGCCGATGACATCGAGGTCGTGGGCGAGGCCGGCGACGGTGAGCAGGCCGTGGCCATGGCCAGGGAGTTGCGGCCCGATGTCGTGTTGATGGATGTACGCATGCCGCGGCTCGACGGCATCTCCGCCACCAAAGAGCTGGCGGGAGTTTGTGACGTGTTGATTCTGACGACGTTCGATGTGGACGAATATGTGTTCGGGGCGTTGCGGGCCGGGGCGGCGGGTTTTCTGCTGAAGAACACCGATGCCGAGTCATTGGTTCAGGCCGTACGCGTGGTGGCGCGAGGGGATGGGCTCATTTCGCCGGGGGTGACGCGGCGGTTGATCGCGGCGTTCGCCGAGGGTGCTCCCGTACGTCGTGACGCGGTCGCCGATCCGGATGGTCTGACGCCGCGGGAGCGGGAGGTGCTGGCGTGCATCGGGCGCGGGATGTCCAACGCGGAGATCGCCAGGGAGCTCGATATGGCAGAGGCGACGACCAAGACACATGTCAGCCGGGTGTTGAACAAGCTCGGGTTGAAAAGCCGGGTGCAGGCGGCGATTTACTACTCCGATTACTATTCGGAGGGGATATAGGCCCGTAGTGTGTGCCATGTGAGTCATACGCCGCCTGCTGGGCCGTCCGGGCCCTCTGAGCCGCCTCGTCGGCCGGGGGTGGTGGTCGGCACGGCGTTCGCCGGGGTCTTCGGCTACTTCGTCGTCAACGTGATCGTCGGGTTGGTCGCTCTGAGCCTGCAATCCACGGTGGCGATCGGGGTGGCTGCGGGGCTTCTCGCCCTG
>NZ_POUD01000496.1 GCF_003236395.1 Nonomuraea aridisoli
CCCCCGCCTCCGACACGTTCCGCCCCGCCGGACACCCTGCATGGCCGGTCTTCGCCCACGACGAAGAGCTCGCGGCGCCGCCGAAGCGGCGCTGATCACCGGCACGTGATCGCCCCCCGCGGTGACCCCGCGGGGGTGGTTCCTCCTGCCGCTCGTGGCCGCCGTCACCTGGGCCCGTGTCGCGAGCGGCGGTTCTCGGCACTGCGTCCACCACACCCGCAGGAGAGAGGATCACCGTGACCATCTCGTCCGACACCGTCTGGCCGGATCTGCCGCCCGGACCGCACGGCACGCCCTCGCCCGCCCTGGCCGCGCGCCGGCGCTCCCAGCCGGTCGCCCCCATGACCGCGCCGAGCGGCGACCGCGTCCTCACCGCCGTGCGCCACTCCGACGTCCGGGCGCTGCTCAACTGCCCGTACGGCAGCCGCGACCTGACCGCTCCCGGCCTGCCGCGCCTGGTCGGCGGCGCGGGAGTCGACGACGTGCCCGGGGTGCTCATCAACCTGGACCCGCCCGCCCACACCCGCCAGCGCCAGATCCTGCGCGGGGCCTTCACCGTGACGGCCGCGGAACGGTGGCGCGCCCCCTGCCGCGACCTCGCCCACGACCTGCTCGACGGCGTCCGCGGCCCGGCCATGGACGTGGTGGCCGACTACGCGCTGCCGCTGTCGTCCGCGGTCATCTGCCAGGTGCTCGGCGTCCCGCCCGGCGACCGGGAGCGGTTCGGCGAGTGGATCTCCGCGTTCCTGAGCGCCTCCACCGCCTCGTCGCAGGACCGCGCGCAGGCGTACGCCGGCTTCATGTCCTACGGGGCCGAGCTGGTGGCCGCGCACCGGGCCGCCCCCGGCCACGACCTGGTCGACGACCTGATCCAGGCTCGGGACGGCGGTGACAGGCTGAGCGACGACGAACTGGTCAACGTGCTGTTCATGCTGATCACCGCGGGTCACGAGACCACGGCGCTGATGGTCTCGCGAGGGGTGTACCGGCTGCTGCTGCACCCGGACGAATACCGCAGGCTGGTCGTCACGCCGTCGCTGATCCGCCCGGCGGTCGAGGAGATCCTGCGCTACGACGGGCCCGGCTCGCCCGGCCTGCTGCGCCGTCTCACGGAGGACCTGGAGCTGCCCTCCGGGGCGGTCGTCCCCGCCGGGACGGTGGTCCTGCCGCACCTGAGCGCGGCCA
The DNA here is from genome assembly GCF_003236395.1 of Nonomuraea aridisoli. Classification (GTDB taxonomy): domain Bacteria; phylum Actinomycetota; class Actinomycetes; order Streptosporangiales; family Streptosporangiaceae; genus Nonomuraea; species Nonomuraea aridisoli. The sequence goes on from NZ_POUD01000496.1 coordinate 1,186, forward strand.
ACCACGACCCGGACGCGTTCGGCGACCCCGAGCGGTTCGACATCACCCGTTACGCGCCGGGCATGCCGACGCGCCCGCACCTGGCCTTCGGCCATGGCGCCCACTTCTGCCTGGGCCAGGCGCTGGCCCGGATGGTGCTGCAGGAGGCGCTGAGCGCGCTCGTCCTGCGCGCTCCCTGGCTGCGTCCCGCCGTCCCGCTCGACGAGGTGCGGTGGTCGACGTGGGACCTGACCCTCCAGCCCGTGCGGCTGCCCGTCCTGCTCACCTGACGGGCGGCCGCACGGGGGAGGTCAGCCGCGTTCCTTGGTCCAGCGTTCCAGGCCGGTCGCGTCGATGGGCAGGGCGGCCGACAGGTTCTCCGCGCCGGTCTCCGTCACGAGCAGGTCGTCCTCGATCCGCACGCCGATCCCGCGCAGCTCCGGCGGCACCGTGCGGTCGTGGGCGTGGAAGTACAGCCCCGGCTCCACGGTGAGCGCCATCCCCGGCGCCATCCGCGCCCCGTGGTAGGCCTCCGGCCGTGACCGGGCGCAGTCGTGCACGTCCAGCCCCAGGTGGTGGCCGACGCCGCAGGTCAGGTAGCGGCGGTGGTGCTGACCGGCGTCGGACAGGGCCTCGTCGACCGAGACCGGCAGCAGCCCCCAGTCGTGCAGGCCGCGCGCGATGACCTCCATGGCCGCGTGGTGGAACGCGGTGAACGGCCGCCCCGGCGCCACCTCGGCCAGTCCCGCCCGGTGCGCCCGTTCCACCAGGTCGTGCACCTGGCGCTGGGCGGGGGAGAAGGCGCCGGAGACGGGGAAGGTGCGGGTGACGTCGGCGGTGTAGTGGGAGCGGACCTCCACCCCCATGTCGAGCAGCAGCACCTCGCCCTCCAGGACGGGGCCGTCGCAGCGCACCCAGTGCAGGGTGGGCGCGTGCGGGCCGCTGCCGACGATGGTGGCGTAGCCGGGGCCGTTGCCGTACGTCCTGGCGTACCGGTCGAAGGTGCCCTGCAACCAGCGCTCGCCGCCGCCCGCGATCGCGGCCGGCACCTCGTCCAGCACCGCGGCGAAGCCCTCGACCGTGCGGTCCACGGCCTCGCGCAGCTGCCCGACCTCCCACGCGTCCTTGATCATGCGCAGCTCGGCCAGCACCCGCCGCAGCTCCTGTGACGCCTCCGGCCAGCCGGGGCCGGCGAGCAGCGCGCCCTCGGGCGGCCCGGTGAAGTCCGCCACCGGCAGCACCGGGATGCCGAGCGCCGCCGACCACTCCTCGAGCGACGGCGACGGGCCCACCCACAGCTCGCCGTAGAGGGAGTCGGCGAAGAAGCCGGTCTCGCCGGGGCGGGCGGGCGGCGGCAGGTAGAGGGTCGCGTCGCCGCCGGAGACCACGACCACCGCGTTCTCCTGGGCGCAGCCGGTCAGCCAGAAGAAGTCGCTGTCCACCCGGAAGTCGTAGGTGGTGTCGTTGCTGCGCACGGGGGCCCGGCCGGCCGCCACGACGACGGTGCGGCCGGGCAGGGCCTCGGCCAGGCGGCGCCGGTGCGCGGCGGCGGCCTCGGCGGCGCCGTGCTCCCCCCGATCGAAGGCGGCAA
>NZ_POUD01000497.1 GCF_003236395.1 Nonomuraea aridisoli
ACACTCCCCAGCAGCCGGTAGGCGACGCCGAAGACCGCGGACCGGTGACTCTCCCATCCGGCGCAGAGCAGGTCCTCCTGCTCGGACCGGCCAGGCGCGTGCCCGTCACCCATACAGATCGCCACCTCCCCCAGGTTCGGATCCAGCGTAGCCACCTGAACACGTCCTTGGTCGGTACGGCTAGGGCTCCAGGCCGAGCATCGCGCGGCCGCGCGCCGACTCGGGGAAACGGGCGAGCATGGCGCGCAGTTCGGCGGCGTCGACGTTCGCGCCGAACGGCTCCGTTCCCGGCTCCATGCGTACGCCCTCGGAGAGCGGGCCGGCGGTCACCGGGTCGAAGCCGAGCGCGTCCACGATCGAGGCGACGATCTCCACGTCGTCCGCCCGGTCGCCTGCGATGGCGATCGCGCGGCGACCGGGTGTGCCAGCAGGGCGGGCCCCGTCCTCGAGGTCGTGGTAGCCCATGTGGTTGAACGCCTTGACGACCCGGGCTCCGGACAGGAACTCCTGGACGATCTCACTGGTGGAGGTACGCGGGTCGGTGAGGTCGTCGCGCACCCCGTCGACCTCCCACCAGTAGTTCATCGCGTCGATCACGAGCTTGCCCCGCAGCGCCTCCGCCGGGACGTCACGGTGCTTGCCGAGCGGCAGGGCGAGCACCGTCACGTCCGCCTCGGACGCGGCCCGCGCCGCGGTCACCGGGGTCGCGCCGGGGGTGACGACCTCGACGATGAGGGCGATCCGGGCGGGGTCGCCGGAGCCGGCGACGAGCACGCGGTAGCCGGCCGCCAGAGCCAGGCGGGCGAGGACGGTGCCGACCTTGCCGGCGCCCAGGATGCCGATGGTACGGACGTCGTCGGGTTTCATGATTGCCGTCACCGGCCGTCGAAGGAACGGTCGGCGAGCAGGTCGCGGACCATCGGGATCACCTTGCCGCCGTACAGCTCGACGGCCTTCAACCGGGCGCCGGTCGGCTGCGGGCCCGAGCTGTAGATGAGGTCGAACCGGCCGACGCCGAGGCGGCGGATGGCTCCCGCCATCTTGCGGGCGACGGTCTCGGGCGAGCCGACGTACAGGGAGCCGCGCTCGATCTCGGCGTCGAACTCGGCGCGGCGCAGCGGCGGCCAGCCGCGCTGGGCTCCGATCCGGTCGCGCATCATCTTGAAGCCGGGCCAGAACCCCTCCTTGGCCTCCTCGTCGGTGTCGGCGACGAAGCCGGGGGAGTGCATCCCGACGGGGTGCGCCGTCGTGCCGAGCTGGTCCGCGGCCCGCCGGTAGAGATCGATGTACGGGGCGAACCGGTCGGGGGCGCCGCCGATGATCGCGAGCATGAGCGGCAGGCCGTAGCGCGCGGTGCGGACGACCGACTGGGGCGAGCCGCCGACGCCGACCCACGTGCTCAGGCGGCCCGACTCGGTCTTGGGGAAGACGTCGGCGTTCTCGAGCGGGGCGCGTACGGTGCCGCTCCAGGTGACGGGCCGTTCGTCGAGCAGCTTGGCGAAGAGCTCGATCTTCTCCTCGAACAACACGTCGTAGTCCGCGAGGTCGTAGCCGAACAGCGGGAACGACTCGGTGAAGGAGCCGCGTCCGAGGATCACCTCGGCCCGGCCGCGCGACAGCGCGTCGACGGTCGCGAAGCGCTGGAACACCCGGACCGGGTCGTCGGAGCTCAGCACCGTCACGCCGGAGGCGAGGCGGATGCGCGAGGTGCGCGTCGCGATGCCGGCGAGCACGGTCTCCGGGGTGGAGATCGAATACTCGGAGCGGTGGTGCTCGCCCAGGGCGATCACGTCGACGCCGAGCTCGTCGGCGATCAGTGCCTCGTCGAGGACCTGGCGGATCGCCGCGGCGTGGGAGAGGAGGGCTCCGGCGTCGTCCTGCGGCACGTCGCCGAAGGTGTCCAGCCCGAAGGTGATGTCGGTCATGGGGGTCTCTTCCAAGGGGTGTCCCCGCCGCGAGCGGGGCCCGGCTCGATCCTCCGGATGTTGCCACCCGCCGTACGACCGGGAATGATTGACGTGTCAAGTATGTCCGGCGGCTTATTGACATGTCAATTACTTCGCATGGAGGAGAGGCCGTGACGCAGCGCAGGCGCCAGTTGCCGACGAGCGAGGAACTGCGGATCTGGCGAGACTTCGTCGAGACAGCGGAAGCACTGCGCTCCGAGCTCGCCTCGCGTCTTCAGAACGAATCGTCCATGTCGCCGGGCGACTACACCGTCCTGCTGGCGCTGAGCGAGGCGGACGGACACCGGCTGCGTCCGTCCGAGCTCGCCGCGACGATCGGCTGGGAGCGCAGCCGCCTGTCCCATCACCTCGGACGCATGGAACGGCGCGGGCTGGTGCGGCGCGAGAACTGCGCCACCGACAGCCGGGGCGCGGAGATCGTCCTCACCGCGGAAGGCGCCGACGCCTTCCGCGGGGCCTCCATCCCGCACCTGCGCGCCGTCCGAGAGCTCTTCGTCGACGCGCTGTCGCCCGGCCAGCTCACCGCGGCCGGCGACCTGGCCGCCACACTGCGCGAACGCCTCGACACGTCGCGCGGACGCCGCTAGATCGTTGATGTGAAATTCGGGTTAGTGATCGTAAGCGATCAGGGATCGTTTCACGGGTGCGCCGATGTTCCCGTTGTGCCAGATGACGGCGTTGAGGGCGAGGATGCGCTGGCTGATGCGCGCCCACAGGCCGTCTGGGTGGCGGGCGTTGTGGCGTTCGAGGCCGAGCTGGTTCTTCAGCGTCCAGATGATCGCTTCG
>NZ_POUD01000498.1 GCF_003236395.1 Nonomuraea aridisoli
GGCCCGGCGCCGAGGGGGCGGTGTCGGCGGGGGCGTAGGACTGCTGACCGAAGTAGCCCTGGTCGGGCTGCTCCGGCTGGCGCTGGTCCGAGGGGGCGGCGGGCAGCGCGCCCCTGATCGGCTGGTACGGTGCCGGCTGCTGGGGCTGGGGGCTCGGCTCGGACTGCTGCGGGGCGTAGGCGGCCTGGTCGGGCTGGCCGCCGAAGCTCGCCGGCTGCTGCCCGTAGCCGGACTGCTGGGCGGACGGGGGCTGCTGTCCGTAACCCTGGCCGGACGGGGGCTGCTGACCGTAACCCTGACCCGACGCGGGCTGACCGTAGCCCGGCTCCTGGCCCGACGGGGGCTGCTGACCGTAACCGGACTGCTGACCGTACCCGGGCTGGCCGTAAGCGGGCTCCTGGCCCGACGGCGGCTGCTGACCGTACCCAGATTGGCCGTGACCCGGCTCCTGACCGGACGGGGGCTGCTGGCCGTAGCCGGGCTGCTGGCCGGACGGGGGCTGCTGGCCGAAGTCGGCGCCCGGGGTGGCGGGCTGGTTCGGCATGGACTGCTGGCCGTAGGCGCCGGAGGGCTCCTGCTGGCCGAAGGCGGGCTGCGACGGGGGCTGCGACGGGGGCTGCTGGCCGTACGCGGCGGGCTGCTCCTGCGGGCCGCCGTAGCCGGGCTGCTGACCGTACCCCTGCGGGGCCTGCTCGCCGTACGGCTGCTGCTGCCCGCCGAAGAAGCCGGGCTGCTGGCCGAACTGGCCGTGGTAGACCTGCGCGGCGGGCCGCTCGGGCATGACCTGCGGGAGCAGGTAGACCAGGGCGACGGCGGTGAGCGCGAGCGTGGGCAGGCCGAGGAAGAAGTGCTCGATCGTGGCTCTGGCCCCGGCTCCGGAGGCCAGGCCGGCCAGGAGCGCGATCAGGCCGAAGACCGTGGCGATCCCCAGACCGGCCACCGCGCCGTACGCGATCGGCTTGGCCTTGGACGACGGCGAGCCGACCTTGGTGGCCAGCAGCACCGCGCCCAGCAGCAGCGCCGTCACGACCGGGCTCGTCACGCTCGAGAAGTACGTCATCGAGCGTTCCGCGAAGTTCGACGAGCCCGCGAACGGCGACGAGCCGGACGAGCCGATGACGATGTGACCGACCGCCAGCACCACGTTCATCAACCCGGTGACGAGCATGATCCAGGCAGCCGGCTCCTTCAGCCGGGCGACGTCAAGTTTGCTCACGAGAACCCCCATCGGACCCTTTGGTCCGAAGGGAGTTTGCCACAACACTGACTCTCCCGGCGGATGTCCCAGAAACCTCCTACGCACCAAATCGCCACATACTGGGAATTCTTCGCTGACAAAAGAGGCGAAAACCACTCCCAGATCTGGGGTGTCGGGGCCCGGTGAAAGACTGGGCCGCATGCACATCGTGTCACTCGCCGGCGGCATCGGCGGCGCCCGGTTCCTTCGCGGCCTGCGCGCCACCGCGCCGGACGCCTCCATCACCGTCATCGGCAACACGGGCGACGACATCACCCTGTTCGGGCTGCGGATCTGCCCCGACCTCGACACCGTGATGTACACCCTCGGCCACGGCATCGACGAGCAGCAGGGCTGGGGCCGCGCCAAGGAGACCCACGTGGTCAAGGAGGAGCTGGCCGCGTACGGCGTCGAGCCGCAGTGGTTCGGGCTGGGCGACCGCGACCTCGCCACCCACATCGTGCGCTCGCAGATGCTGGAGGCCGGCTTCCCGCTGTCGCAGATCACCCAGGCGCTCTGCACCCGCTGGCAGCCCGGCGTGCAACTGCTGCCGATGACCGACGACCGCTGCGAGACCCACGTCGTCATCGAGGACGAACGCGGCCGTCGGGCCGTCCACTTCCAGGAGTGGTGGATCCGGCTGCGCGCCTCCGTCCCGGCGCGGTCGTTCGCCCTGGTGGGGGCCGACACCGCCAAGCCCGGCCCCGGCGTGCTGGAGGCGATCGAGCGGGCCGACGTGGTCATCCTGCCGCCGTCCAACCCGGTGGTGAGCATCGGGACGATCCTGCAGATCCCCGGCATCCGTGAGGCCCTGCTGCCCAAGACCGTGGTGGGCGTCTCGCCGATCATCGGCGGCGCGCCCGTGCGCGGCATGGCCGACGCGTGCCTGACGGCCATCGGCGTGGAGACCAGCGCGCAGGCCGTCCTGGAGCTGTACGGCCCGGAGCTGATCGACGGCTGGCTGGTCGCCGAGGAGGACTCCGCCGTCGCGCTCGACGACGTCCGGGTGGTGGCCCGCCCGATCCTCATGCACGACGCCGACGCCGCCGCGGACATCGCCCGCACCGCCCTCGACCTCGCCTTGGAGCTCGCCCGATGACCGCAGGAAACGACCGCCCCACCCCCGCGGGAGCAGATCCGATGACCGCGCCGCCCGCCCGGGTCGAGGTGATCGCCGTGACCGGCATCGGCGAGGTGCGGCCCGGCGACGACGTGGCGGCGCTGCTCGGCCACGCCGGCCTGCGCGACGGCGACATCGTCGTCGTCACCTCCAAGATCGTCAGCAAGGCCGAGGGGCGGGTGCGCCACGCGCCCGACCGCACGAGTGCCATCGAGGAGGAGACCGAGCGCGTGGTCGCCAGGCGCGGCGACACCGTCATCTCCCAGACCCGCCATGGCTTCGTCATGGCCGCCGCCGGGGTCGACGCCTCCAACACCGAGCCCGGCACCGTTCTCCTCCTGCCTGAGGACCCCGACGCCTCGGCGCGGCGGATCCGGGCGGGGCTGGGC
>NZ_POUD01000499.1 GCF_003236395.1 Nonomuraea aridisoli
GCCCCGCCCGAGGTGCCCCCGCCGCCCGCCGGCCAGGTGACGGTGACCGGGCGGCTGCGGCCCAGCGAGACCGAGGAGTCCAGCGGCATCAGGGAGCGCTCGGGGCTGCCGCCCGGCCAGGTGCTGCTGATCAACTCTGACGCGATCGGCAAGGGGCTGCCGTACACCCTGGTGGGCGGTTACGTCGAGCTGACCGAGCAGCGGCCGCAGCCCGCCACGGCGCCCGCACCCGTGCCCGAGCCCGACGTCGGCGCGGGCGGCGGGCTCAACCTCGCCTACGGCATCCAGTGGTGGTTGTTCATCGGCATCGCCATCGGCGGCTGGATCATGCTGATCCGGCGCGAGGTGGCCGAGCGCAAGACCCAGACCGCCGAGGCCCGGGAGCCGGAGACCGCCGCCAATTAGGGTGTGGAGGGTGATCCGCCACATTGAATTCGCCAATCTGTGCAATTTTCGTGACGTAGGTGGATATGCCGCCATGGACGGCCGCACCGTCCGGTGGCAGCGGCTCTACCGGGCCGACTCCCTCGGCCTGCTCGCCGGCGACGACCTGACGGCCTTCCGCGCGCTGCGCGTCCGCAACGTCATCGACCTGCGCCACGCGTTCGAGGTCGACAAGCACGGGCGGGTGCCCGAGACGGAGGGGCAGCTCTACCACAACCTGCCGATCGAGGGGCGCCGCTGGGACGTCGCCGCCTACACCGACGAGCTCGGCGTCACCCGCTTCCTCGCCGACCGCTACCTGGAGGTCGCCGAGGACGGCGTCGCCAACCTCAGGACGGCCCTGGAGACCATCGCCCGGGCCGACAACGCGCCCGTGGTCGTCCACTGCGCCGCGGGCAAGGACCGTACGGGCATCCTCACCGCGCTCGTGTTGTCGCTGGCCGGCGTGAGCGAGGACGACATCGTGGCCGACTACGCGCTCACCGGCCTGGCCACCGAGCGCTTCATCGCCGACTGGCGCCGCCGGCACGGCGACGCGGAGCTGTGGCCCGGCTTCGGCCTCGCGCCCGCCGACACCATGCGCTTCTTCCTCGCCGACCTGACCGCCCGGCACGGCTCCATCGAACGGTACGTCACCCAGGTGCTCGGGCTCACCGCGGACACGATCGCCGAACTGCGCGCACATCTGCTGACTGAACCGGCCGGAAACGGGTAGTGGGGCGATCCCCGCGTGTCGAGCGGGCCCGGCACTCCCGGGATCGCCCGTCGTCCCCCTCCCCGGCGGTCCCGGGTCGGGGCCCCAGACACCGAACGGATACGCCGCAGCTTGTTCCACGTGATGCCGCCGTCGTACGGTTACGTGCGTGACTACGCCGCTGCTCCCCGATCCTGAACCCAGGCGGCGCGACTATGTGATCATCTCCGCCGACGATCACCTGATCGAGCCGCCCGACCTGTTCGAGGGCCGCCTGCCGGAGAAATACGCCGACGTCGCGCCCAAGGTCGTGGAGACCGAGGCCGGTCACCAGGTCTGGCGCTACGGCGGCGCCACGTACCCGTGCGCCGGCATCGACGTGGGCGCCGGGCTGCCCCGCGAGCAGTGGACGCTCGACCCCGTGCGGTTCGAGCAGATGCGCCCCGGCTGCCACGACATCGAGGCCCGCGTCCACGACATGGACGTCGCCGGCATCTGGGCGGCACTGTGCTTCCCCGGCATGCTCGCCGGCCAGTCCGGCATGCCGTTCGCCAGGACGCGCGACCAGGAGCTGGGCCTCGCCCTGGTCAGGGCGTGGAACGACTGGCACATCGACGTCTGGGCCGGCACCTACCCCGAGCGCATCATCGGCCTGCAGCTGCCCTGGCTGCCCGACCCCGACGTGGCCGCCAAGGAGATCCGCGCCAACGCCGCCCGCGGCTTCAAGGCCGTGGTGTTCCCCGAGTTCCCGACCCGGCTGCGGCTGCCCTCGATCCACTCCGGACACTGGGACCCGTTCTTCGCCGCGTGCGAGGAGACCGGCACCGTCGTCTGCCTGCACACCGGCGACTCGTCCTGGTCCCCGGTGCCCTCGCCCGACACGCCCATCGAGGCGATCACCACGCTGATGCCGACGAGCGCCATGTTCGCCTGCGCCGACTGGCTCTGGTCGGGGCTGCCGCTGCGTTTCCCCGCGCTGCGCATCCTCATCGTCGAGGGCGGCGTGGGCTGGCTGCCCATGCTCGCCGAACGCGCCGACTACGCCCTCGACCACCCCGTCGCCGGCGAGGCCCAGTGGGAGGGCGGCCTGAAGCCGAGCGAGGTGCTGCGCCGCAACTTCTTCTTCGGCACCCTCGACGACCAGGCCCTGTCGGGGGTGCGGCTCGCGGTCGGGCTCGACCACGTGCTGCAGGAGAGCGGTTATCCCCACTCCGACTCGACCTGGCCCGACACCCAGCAGTCGGTGGCCCGCAACCTCGGCGCGCTCCCGCCCGCCGACATCGCGAGGGTCGCCTACGGCAACGCCGCCCGCCTCTTCGGTCACCCGCTGCCTTCGCGCGCCTGGCTGCTGCGGGAGGAGCTCTAGCCCCAACGCCGTTCAGTTATGGCTGGGGTAGCGGCGTCAAGGGCTGGCCGGGATCATGTTGATGCTGATGGTGGCTTTGTAGGTGGTCCGGTCGATGGCGGGTCCGCGGGCGTTGTATTTGGAGATCGCGCGTTTGACGATGCGGTCTTTGGTGCGGACTCGCCGGGCGGGCAGGAGCTGGGCCAG
>NZ_POUD01000049.1 GCF_003236395.1 Nonomuraea aridisoli
CCGCCACAGCGATCGAAGCCGGCCCCGCCCCTCCCCGCGCCGGGATCGCGTCCAGAACCCTCTTGGTCACGTAGTTGAGCCTGTCTCTCGGCAGCACCGAAACCCGGGCCTGCGGTGCGAGATCGTCGCCTATGACACCGACGAGCTCGATCATCTCCTCAGGAGAGGTCACGCAGACAGCCTTGCGCTCGCGGAGAAGTTTGTGGCAGCCGGCCGACATGGCCGAGGTGACCGGCCCGGGTACCGCTCCCAAGTGCCGGTTGAGTGACAGTGCGTGGGCGGCTGTGTTGAGGGCTCCGCTCCGGACCGCGGCCTCCACCACCACCGTTCCTCTCGACAACGCGGCGATCAGCCGGTTGCGGATGAGGAAGCGAGCTCGGGTGGGATGAACGCCGGGCGGGCACTCGCTGATCACCACGCCCTGTCCTCTCACTGCGGCGAACAGGGTGTCGTGACCGCGTGGGTAACAGACGTCCACACCGCAGGCCAACACCGCGACCGTGGGAGAGCCGGCGGCCAACGCACCTCGGTGAGCGGCCCCGTCCACGCCATAGGCACCTCCCGACACCACGGTCCAGCCTGCCTCGCTGAGGCCCACACCGAACTCCGCCGCGATGTGCGAACCATAGGGGGTGGCGGCCCTGGCCCCGACCACGGCCACGGATTTGAGGCAGGCGAAGCGCAGATCCGCCGAGCCGTGGATCCACAGCCCGAGGGGACGGCTGGAGCCCAGCTGGTCGAGCTGGGTGGGCCAGGCCGGAGTGCCCGGGATGATCAGCCGTGCTCCGGAACTCTCACCGGCTTCGAGATCGGCCGGCGGGTTGGCGGCGGCGAGCCGCGCGTACCAAGCGTTGAGGCGGGAGGTCAGATCCGGTCGGCTTTCCTGCTCGGCCTCCTGTGCGATGAACTCCGCGGGCAGAGCGCGGTTGCGGATCGCCTCCACCGCCGCCGGAGCACCGAACGCGGCGACGAACCGGCCCATGACGGGATCTCCCACGTCGGTGGCGCGCATGAGCGCGACTCTGGCCTCGGCATCCCGCCGGAGGCTCGTGCTGTCGGTGGTGGGTTGCGCCGCGGCGGTCACGGCGGTTCGGGGCACAGCGGGCTCTCCGGGTGTACCGGGCGACTGTGGTGTGCTGTTCACGGCGCCTCCTTGGGGGCGTACGAAGGGCATGGGGCTGCTGCTGGTGGCGGCGCCGGCGTGGAACGCGGCATGGGCGCCGCACGACGAGGTCCACGGCAACTGCTGGCTGCGGCGCGCGAAACGGATCGTCGAACTGCTGGCCGCGCGCCAGCGTGAAGAGGGTTATGGAACTGCCTGCCGCGCCAACATGGGAAGGCGCATGCGGGACTGGCATCGCTGACGTGGTGGAAGGGTGCGTGCAACCGCTGGCATCGCCGGTGTGGTGAGGCGCATGCGCCGCTGGCATCGCTGACGTGGTGGAAAGGCGCGTGAAGCTGCTGGCATCGCCGGTGTGACGAAAAGGCGCACACTGCCGCCGGCATCGCCGACGTGACGGAAAAGCGCACACCGCCGCTGGCATCGCCGACGTGGAAGAAGACTGCTGGACCCGAGTGGTCGGGCGAGGAGTCACACGACCGCCGCTACGGACCGTTCACGATCAACGTCGAGTACAGCAAGCGATGGCACACACTCACCGGCCGCCATGCACGCGCTGACGTGAAAGGGCTGGGCGTGCGTGCGTGGGCCGGGGTGGCCGCTCGCCGGTGTACGGCCACGGTCAGGACCTGACGCCGAGCCAGAAGCTCAGCGCGGCGTTGGTCTCGTCTTCTCCCGGGCTGTCCTTGCCGGCCAGATCGGCGAGCGTCCAGGCGACCCGTACGACGCGGTCGAGGCCGCGGGCTGTCAGCGTGCCCGAATCGAGGCAGGACGTCATCGGACGCATCGCCGCGGGCGGCGGCCGATAGTCGGCGTGCAAGGCAGCGGACGGAATCTCGGCGTTCAACCGCCACGGAGTGCCGGCCAGGCGTTTGGCGGCTCGCTCGCGGGCCACGAGAACGCGTTCGGCCACGGTCTTGCTCGTCTCCACGAACTGGCGGTCGGCCAGCAGCTCCCGTCTGGATGAGCGGACCACCGTGACCTTCATGTCGATGCGGTCGAGGAGCGGCCCCGACAGCCTGCCGAGATAGCGCCGCCTGACCGTGGGGGTGCAGGTGCAGCGTTCGGCCTGGTCCTCCGCGCGGGCGCACGGGCACGGATTGGCCGCCAGCACCAGCATGAACCGCGCCGGGAACGTCACTGATCCCGCCGCCCTGGACACGGTCACCCGCCCCGACTCGAGGGGCTGCCGCAACGCGTCGAGCACATGTCTGGCGAACTCAGGGGCCTCGTCCATGAACAGCACCCCTCGATGCGCGAGCGAGACCGCACCAGGACGGACGATCGTGCTGCCACCGCCGATGATCGCCGCCGACGTCGCGGTGTGGTGCGGGCTGACGAACGGGGGGCGGCTCATCATCGGCGCACTGGACGGCAGCGCACCCGCGACCGAATGAATGGCGGTCACCTCCAGCGCATGGTCGAGCTCCAGGCCGGGCAGCAGCGTGGGCAGGCGTTCGGCCAACATGGTCTTGCCGGTGCCCGGCGGGCCGAGCATCCAGAGATTGTGGCCGCCGGCCGCACACACCTCGAGGGCTCTGCGGGCCACCGGCTGGCCCACGACCTCAGCCAGGTCGACGCCGGGGTTCGTGCCGGGTGGGGACGGCTCCGCCCGTTCGTCTGCCTCGGGTGTCGGCGGAACGTCGCCCTTGCGCAGCCACTCCACAAGATCACGCAAGTGACCGACGGGGACCACCTTCACCTCAGGCACGAGAGACGCCTCCGCCGCGTTTCCCGACGGGACCACCACCGTGACGTCGCCGCCGTGCTGCGCCGCGCCCAGAACCGAAGGCAGCACGCCGCGTACGGGCCTGATGCGGCCGTCGAGGCCGAGCTCCCCCAGGAAGAACGGCTCCGCGATGCGCTCTGCGGGCACCACCCCGGCCGCGCCGAGGATGGCGACGGCTATGGCCAGGTCGAACTGCGAGCCGCGTTTGGGCAGGCTGGCCGGGAAGAGGCTGACGGTGATGCGGGCGTCGGGCCACGGGTAATGGCTGTTGACGACGGCCGACCTGACCCGATCGCGAGCCTCGCTGAGCGCCGTGTCAGGGAGGCCGATGAGGTGGATGCCGGCCAGGCCGTTGCCCACGTCGGCCTCGACCTCGACCGTACGGCCTGCGACTCCGACCAGCGCCACGCTGCGGGTGCGGGCCACGGCCATCTACACCACCCCCCGCACGTGCCGCAGGGCGAAGTCGCCCGCGAACCGTTCGAGGGCGACGACGTCGACGCGTACGGCCTCGAACGTACGGGGCTGCGTGGTCAGCCATCTGCTCGCCAGCATCCGCAACCTGGCGACCTTGGCGGGACGTACCGACTCCAGGGCTGTGCCGTGCGAGCGGCTCGATCGTGTCTTGACCTCCACGACGACCAGGTGGGAGTCGTCTTCCGCGATGATGTCGATCTCGCCGTGGCGGCAGCGCCAGTTGCGTTCGAGCACCGTCATGCCCTGGCTCTCCAGGTAGGTCACGGCCACCTGTTCGCCTTGTTTGCCGAGATCGAGCTTGCTCTGCGTGGCCAAGTGCCACCTCCGTCGGGTAGGTCGGGGTCCGAGCACCGACCTTCGCGGATCCAGCCCACCGCCCTCGTCCCCGAACGGGATTCTGTGGACATCGCCCCAGGCATCCGCCCGGCTTGTGGATAACCCACAGCTTGAGGGCCCTCGACATCTCGCCCCTGGACCCGTGCCGCAAAGAGACAGCCCCGCGACTCGCTCCGAGCGCGATGAGCAGCCCGCCCGTCCAGGCGTCGCCGACAGAGCCGCATGGGTTGCTGTCCGACCAACATGCCGGACGATGGCGCGTCAGTCGGTGCGGGCTCATGCCCGGAACGGCATCGCAGGAGGGAGCAGATCAGGCACCCAGAACAACTTCACAACGGCAAGAGCAGGGGAACGCGCCCCAGGACAACGCTGCGAGGGTGAGAGCGGGCCACCCGACTTGGACAACGCCGCGACCGTGAGAACGGGCCACGTAGCCGGAACGGCGCTGCATCGGTTGCTGTGGGTAAGTGACGAGGCCGGCCGCGTCGTCAGGGTCCGCCTTCAAGCGCGGCCAGCGGTCTGCCGAACGTGATCCCGTCCAGGAGCTCAGCAATGCAAGTCCCACGAGCAGCTCTGTACAGGCGGGAAGTCGATCCCTCCCTTGCCGAGCTCCAGGTGCTCGTGAACCGCACGGCGCATGTCGTCGATCGACACGTGCGCGTGCACAGCGCACGGCTGGCAGCGCCGCGCCGCAGGCACGTCGCCACGTCCTCTCGCTCCACGCAGTGGGCGTGGCCGGACGTCGAAGGTGCGGCCGTAGCACGGTGGGCACTGGCGGCGCTGGCGACGTGGATGCCCGCGTCCTGGAGGTTGTCGAGTACGACGAGCACACCGGCAGGCCAACATCGCCCACAGCCGCTCGAGACAACACAGCACCGGTCGCCAAGACCCTCCGCCGCCCGCACACTGCGAGAACACGCTAATCCGTCGCCAGGCGACTCCCGAGCGTACGCCCGCGGTCGACGTGGAACTGCGGGCCGCCGGGCGCGGGGAGGCGACGCAGCCGCTGGCCGGCGGCCGAGCCGACCGGCAGGATCGATGATTCGACCGCAGAGGTCGATGGTCAGCCCGCGTCGATGGGCGGGCCGCAGAGCACGTCACGCTGCCGCCCACACGCACGCCGCCCCACAAACGCAGCCAACCCACGTCCCGGCAGCGCACCCCGTGACCTGAACGCGCATCCCTGGCCCTCGAACGGCGCATCCCGGAACCCGAGCGGCGCACACCCCGCCCACAGCACGCCGAACCCAGCCCCCGCACACCGGAAACCCCCGTACGAGGAAGAACCAGAGAGGGCCTTAGCCGGAGAACCCCTCCTTCGGCATCTCCAGGTCCGCCTTGGCCAGCTCCTCCACGTTCACGTCCTTGAACGTGACCACCCGCACGTTCTTCACGAACCGCGCAGGCCGATACATGTCCCACACCCAGGCGTCCTGCATCTTCACGTCGAAGAAGACGTCGCCGTTCTCCGCAGTGCGGACGTCGAGATCGACCGAGTTGGTCAGATAGAACCGCCGCTCAGTCTCCACCACGTAAGTGAACAAACCGACGACATCGCGGTATTCGCGGTAAAGCTGCAGCTCCATCTCGGTCTCGTACTTCTCGAGATCCTCTGCGCTCATCGCGGTCCTCCTGTCGTACCGGTCCCCCGGTGTGCCTGGTCAGGCAACCCCGGCCCCCAATTCATTCTCACCCATCCCCCTCGCCACCGTGACGAAGGAGTAACGGTGATCAGGACACGGGCCGTGCGTTTCCAGCGCCAGCCGATGTCCTGGTGTGACATACCCCTTGTGCTCGGCGAAGCCGTACTGCGGGTAGCGCTCGTCGAGCGCGACCATCAGGCGATCTCGGGTCACCTTGGCCACGATCGACGCGGCCGCCACGCACGCGGCCACCTGGTCCCCCTTCCACACCGCCAGCGACGGGGCGGGCAGCCCCGGCACCGGGAATCCGTCCGTGAGGATGTACTCCGGGTCACAAGGCAACTGTGCGACAGCCCGCCGCATTCCTGAAACGTTGCACTTGTGAAGACCTTTGGCGTCGATCTCCCCAGGAGGGATGATCACTATGCCCACATGGGAGACGCGCATGATCTGGTCGTACAGGCGCTCGCGCACCGCGGGCGCGAGCAGCTTCGAGTCGTCCAGGCCGTCGATCCGCCTGCGCAGGATGACGGCCGCGACGACCAGCGGCCCCGCGCACGCGCCGCGCCCTGCCTCGTCGACACCCGCGATGGGGGCGAGGCCGCGGCGGGCGAGCGCCCGCTCGTAGGCGTAGAGTCCGGAATCTCGCCGGACGACACTCGGTCGAGGGCGGAACGCAACTGTCATGACACAGGCAGCGTACGCCCCATTCGCCGCGAACCGCGACCGAAAGCCCGCTCTACTTGACCTTGTCGAAGATGTCGGGCTGGGAGAAAAGGTAACCGCGCGACAGCGGCCAATAGCGCACCACGGCCTTGCCGATCACGTCGTCTTCCGAGATGAAACCCCCTCCGGGCTCCTCCATGTGGGCCCGCGAGTCGGCGGAGGCGCTGCGATGGTCGCCCATCAGCCAGAGCTTTCCGGCGGGCACCGTGACGTCGAAGTCATCGCCAGAAGCGAAATCGCCCGGGTAGAGGTACGACTCCTCCTCGAGCGGGGTGCCGTTGACGGTGATGCGCCGCTGCTTGTCGCAGCACACCACCTTGTCGCCGCCGACGCCGATGACCCGTTTGATGGTGTCTTCGCCGTTCCAGCCCTTGAAAACCACGATGTCGCCGCGTTCGGGCTTGCCCGCGAGTTTGTTGACGAACACCCGGTCGTTGACGAGGAGCGTGCGCTCCATCGACTCCGACGGGATGTAGAACGAGCCGATCACGAACGCCTGCAGCAGCAGCGCGATCCCGACCCCCATCGCGATCAGCAGGACGGTCTCGCGGAAACCGCCCTTCTTCTTCTCTTTTGCCACGCCCTCCGCCTTCTCCGTGACGGCCGTCAGCGCGTCTTGCGCAGCCGGCGCCGACGGGCCAGCACCAAGGGTACGGCGAGCCCGAACCCGGCGACCATCGGCTCCGGCCCGCCGAGCGCCTGCAGCGCGGGCTGGGCGAACGCCTGCAGCGCGGGCTGGGCGAACGTCTCGGGGATGTCGATCGAACCGAACCGGTTGAACGGCCACACGATCACGAAGGCCCGCCCGATGACCTGGCTCTCGGGGATGGACCCGCCGCCGGGATCGCCGGTGTGGGAACGCGAGTCGAGCGAGACCGAGCGGTGGTCGCCCATCACCCACAGCCGCCCGGGCGGCACGGTGATGTCGAAGAACTCGTTGGACGGCACATCACCCGGGTAGAGGTAGCTCTTCTCGTCGATGGGCGTGCCGTTGACCGTGATGCGGCCCTTGGGGTCGCAACACTTGACGTGGTCGCCACCGACGCCGATGACCCGCTTGATGTAGTCCTTCTCGCCGGGCACGATGCCGAACGCCGTGCCGACCCACCGGAAGAACCCCGCGACCGCGTTGGACGGCTCCTCGAGCTGGAACTCACCGTCCCAGGAGTCGACGCCGGAGAAGACCACGACGTCGCCGCGCTCGATGTCACGCGTGTGGTAGACGAGCTTGTTGACGAGGACCCTGTCGTTCTTCAACAGGGTGTTCTCCATCGACTCGGACGGAATGTAGAACGCCTGGACCACGAATGTCTTGATGATCAGGGCCAGCACCAGGGCCACCACGATGAGAACCGGGAGTTCTTTCCAGAACGAGCCCTTCTTCTCTTTATCGCCCTTGGCCGGCTTCTGCGTCTCTTCCGCGACCACGTCCACCTCGTCCTCGACAGGGCGGCGCGCCGCGCCGTGCTCCTGGTTCTCGCTTGTCATCGCTGACGAGCCTAGATGATGCGCAGGCTCGACAACCCCCGACCGACGTTACACCCACCCCTGATTCCCTCCACATAAAGGGAAGGGCCCTGTAAAGCGGAAAAGGCCCGCGCATGGCGCGGGCCTTTTATGAGCACGGCTCAGATTACTTGGCGGCCGTGGTCTCGCGCTTCTCGCGGATGCGGGCGGCCTTGCCGCGCAGGTCGCGCATGTAGTACAGCTTGGCGCGGCGGACGTCACCACGGGTCACGAGGACGATCTTCTCGATGACCGGGCTGTGCACCGGGAAGGTGCGCTCCACGCCGACGCCGTAGCTGACCTTGCGGACCGTGAAGGTCTCGCGGGCGCCGCTGCCCTGCCGGCGCAGCACGAAGCCCTTGAAGACCTGGATACGGGACCGGTTGCCTTCGACGACTCGGACGTGAACCTCGAGCGTGTCACCGGGACGGAAGCCCGGCACGTCGCTGCGCAGGGTCGCCTTCTCGAGCTCCTGGATCTTCGTGTGCATGAGAGTCAATTCCTCAACGTTTCGCGAAGCAGGCGGAGGTCCACCCGGCCACGCCCCGACCACGAGCACGGCGACAGGAAGTGGACACGCTTGCTGTCTCCTGGGGGCCCGGGGTCGCTCTTCCCGGGCACGCAACACCGACCGATGATGGACGGCAGCGCTTCAGTTTGCCACATCTTTCGGACCGACGCGAAATGACAGCTCTTCGAGCAGCTTCCTGTCGTGCTTGTCGAGCGTGTCGGGGTCGAGCTCCGCCGCCAGCTCGGGCCGGTTGCGCACGGTACGCCGGATCGCCTGCTCCCGCCGCCACCGGGCGACATTTCCGTGATGTCCGGATAGCAGCACGGCCGGCACCTCGTGCCCTCGCCACACCGGCGGCTTCGTGTAGACCGGCCCCTCGACCAGGTTGCGCATCGACCCGGGCGCGAACGAGTCGTCCACGGCCGACTGGGCGTTGCCCAGCACGCCGGGCAGCAGCCGCCCCACGGCCTCCACGATGACGAGCACCGCGACCTCTCCCCCGGCCAGCACGTAGTCGCCGATGCTCACCTCGTCGACGCGCAGCCGTGCGGAGTATTCGTCCATGACGCGCGAGTCGATGCCCTCGTAACGCCCGCAGGCGAACAGCAGCCACGGCTCCCCGGCCAGCTCCTGCGCCAGCTCCTGGGTGAAGGGCCGCCCGCTGGGCGTCGGCACGACCATCCGCGGGGAGCCGTCGCCGATCACCGCGTCGATGGCCTCGCCCCACACCTCGGGCTTCATGACCATGCCGGGCCCGCCGCCGTAAGGGGTGTCGTCCACGCTCTTGTGCACGTCGTGGGCCCAGTCGCGCAGCTGGTGGACGCGTACGTCGAGGGTGCCGCGCTCGCGGGCCTTGCCGATCAGCGAGACGTCGAGCGGCGCGAAGTACTCGGGGAAGATCGAGATGATGTCGAGCCGCATCACAGCAGCCCCTCGGGCGGATCGACCACCAGCCGCCCCGCCTCCACGTCGACCACGGGCACGAGGGCCTTGACGAACGGGATGAGCGCGTCGTCCTGCCCCTTGCGGCGCACCACGAGGAGGTCCTGGCCGTGGTGGAGGACGTCCTCCACCTCGCCGACCCGCTCACCCGCGACGGTCTCGACCGTCAGCCCGATGAGCTGGTGGTCGTGGAACTCGTCGGGGTCGTCGGGCGGCGCCACCTCGGCCGAGTCGATGACCAGCATGGTGCCGCGCAACTCCTCGGCCGCGTCGCGGTCGGCGACCCCCTCGAAGGTGACCAGCAGCACGCCCTTGTGCCAGCGGCGGCCCTCGACGACGAGCGGCCCGCGCTCGGCGGGGTCGGTCGCGATCGAGGTGCCGGGGGCGAAGCGCAGCTCGGGATCGTCGGTGCGCACCTCCACGGTCACGTCACCGCGTACCCCGTGTGGACGGCCTATCCGGCCGACGACCAGCTGCACGTGATCTGCCTTTCTCAACGCGAGCGCCCCCATCGGAACGAAGCCGATGAGGGCGCGCTTTTCCTGACGCTAACGGACTGCTTCGTGCAGATCGAGCAGGTCGACCCGCACGTATTTCCCGTCGGCCAGGGCGTTCACGACCGTGCGCAGCGCCTTGGCGGTGCGCCCGCCGCGTCCGATGACCTTGCCCAGGTCCTCGGGGTGCACCCGGACCTCCAGGACGCGCCCGCTGCGAATGCGGCGTGCGCGGACCCGGACATCGTCTGGATGTTCGACGATGCCCTTCACGAGGTGCTCGAGAGCCTCCTCGAGCACGTCAGGCCTCGCCCTCGGTCTTGGTCTCGGCGGTGGCCTCGGCCTCGGCCTCGTCCTTCTTCTTGGCCTTCTTCGGCGTGGTGGCGGCCGTGCCGGTGTCGCCACCGGACAGGGCCTCCTTGGCCGCGGCCTCGTAGATGGCGTGACGGTCGGGCGCGGGCTCGGCGACCTTCAGGGGCGCCGGAGCCGGCTCGCCCTTGAACTTCTGCCAGTCACCGGTGAGCTTGAGCAGCTTGAGCACCGGCTCGGTCGGCTGCGCGCCGACACCGAGCCAGTAGGCCGCACGCTCGGCGTTGACCTCGATGCGCGAAGGGTTGTCCTTCGGGTGGTACAGGCCGATCTCCTCGATCGCCCGGCCGTCACGCTTGGTGCGGCTGTCGGCGACGACGATTCGGTACTGAGCGTTGCGGATCATGCCGAGCCGCTTGAGCTTGATCTTGACTGCCACGGGTGTGGTCTCTCCTGCATTCGAGCGTGGGTGAACGGCATCTCGCCGAGTGGGGCACGACGGGACGACGCTCCAGGGACAGGCGCGTCCGGCGGGAGATGAGAGGGCACCCGCCTGGTCACGATGTTCCAACATGTCATTGTGCCAGACCGACGGCCCTGCTCACGACACTGCCCACAACCTCGTACGGCAGCGGACCGCAAAGGGCCGGGCAAGACCCGGTGACCGATCGGGTCACCGGGTGCGCGTCACTTCTGGCCGGGCAGCTTCAGCTTGGACGGGTCGAAGCCGGGGGGCAGCTCGACGCCGGGCGGCAGCTTGCCGCCCAGGTTGCCCAGCACTCCGCCCGGCTTCGGCTCGGAAGGGGCCGTCTCCGCACTGGCCTTGCCGAGCGCGGCCTTGCGCGGGTCGCCGCTGACGCGCCGCCCCTTCTTGCCCTTCTTCTGTGCCTTGGCCGCCTTGCCGCGACCGCCCGGCATGCCGGGGATGCCCATGCCGCCCGCCATCCGCTTCATCATCTTCTGCGCCTCGAAGAAGCGGGTGACCAGGTTGTTCACGGCGCTGACCGAGACGCCGGAGCCGGCGGCGATGCGGGCGCGGCGCGAACCGTTGATGATCTTGGGGTCCTGGCGCTCGGCGGGGGTCATCGAGCGGATGATGGCCGCGATGCGGTCGAGGTCGCGGTCGTCGATGGAGTTGATCTGGTCACGCATCTGCCCCATGCCGGGCATCATGCCGAGCAGGTTCTTGATCGGCCCCATCTTCTGGACCATCATCATCTGCTCGAGGAAGTCCTCGAGCGTGAAGTTCTCGCCCGAGGTGAGCTTGCCCGCCATCTTGGCGGCCTGCTCCTCGTCGAACGTCTTCTGGGCCTGCTCGATCAGGGTGAGGATGTCACCCATGTCGAGGATGCGCGAGGCCATGCGGTCGGGGTGGAAGGCGTCGAAGTCCTCGAGCTTCTCGCCGGTCGACGCGAACATGATCGGCCGGCCGGTGATGTGGCGGACCGACAGCGCCGCGCCACCGCGGGCGTCGCCGTCGAGCTTGGTCAGCACGACGCCGTCGAAGCCGACGCCGTCCATGAACGCCTGGGCCGTGGTGACGGCGTCCTGGCCGATCATGGCGTCGACCACGAACAGGACCTCGTCGGGACGGACCGCGTCGCGGATGTCGGCGGCCTGCTGCATCATCTCCTGGTCGATGCCCAGGCGGCCGGCGGTGTCGATGATGACGATGTCGTGCTGCAGGCGCCTGGCCTCGTCGATCGACCGGCGGGCCACCTCGATCGGGTCGCCGACGCCGTTGCCGGGCTCGGGCGCGTAGACCGCGACCTCGGCGCGCTCGCCGACGACCTGGAGCTGCGTGACGGCGTTGGGACGCTGCAGGTCGGCGGCGACGAGCATGGGCGCGTGGCCCTGCTCGCGCAGCCACTTCGCCAGCTTGCCGGCCAGCGTCGTCTTGCCCGCGCCCTGCAGACCCGCCAGCATGATGACCGTCGGCGGCGTCTTGGCCAGGCGGATCCGGCGCGTCTCGCCGCCGAGGATCTCGATCAGCTCGTCATTGACGATCTTGACGACCTGCTGCGCCGGGTTGAGCGCCTGGGAGACCTCGGCGCCCCGGGCGCGCTCCTTGACCTGCGCGACGAACGCCTTGACCACCGGGAGAGCGACATCGGCCTCCAGCAGGGCGATGCGGATCTCGCGGGTCGTGGCGTCGATGTCGGCATCGGACAGCCGGCCCTTGGACCGGAGGGAGGAGAAGACCGATGTCAACCGGTCGGAAAGCGTCTCGAACACGTGGTTGGCCAGTCCTCGAAGCGAATGTACGTCTAAGACTCCAGCCTATCCGCTCCGCTAGCCGCTCCAGCCTGGCACGGCCATCCGGACTGTCAGCGCGTGTTCGACCAGCTGGATCAGCGCGTTCTTGACCGACTCCTTCGAGCGGGCGTCCAGGCGCACCATCGGGATGTGGGGGGCGAGGGTGAGCGCGTCGCGCACCTCGCCGTCGTCGTGCAGGTACTGGCCGTCCCAGCCGTTGATGCCGACGATGAACGGCAGCTGCGCCTCTTCGAAGTAGTCGATGGCGGGGAAGCTGTCGGCCAGGCGCCGGGTGTCCACGAGGACGACCGCGCCGATGGCGCCGCGCACGAGGTCGTCCCACATGAACCAGAACCGGTGCTGTCCCGGTGTGCCGAAGAGATAGAGGATGAGGTCGCGGTCGAGCGAGACCCGGCCGAAGTCCATGGCGACGGTCGTGGTCGACTTCAGCGGCGTCATGCCGAGGTCGTCGATGCCGGCGGAGGCGTCCGTCATGACCGCCTCCGTGGTGAGCGGCATGATCTCCGACACCGCGCCGACGAACGTCGTCTTGCCCACGCCGAACCCACCGGCGACCACGATCTTCGTCGAGGTCAGACCGGGGCTAGAGCCTGCGAAGTCCACTTAGCACCCTTTCCAGCAGGTTGACGTCCGGCCTCCCTGCATCGAGCTGCGGCTGATGCACCCGTACCAGGCCCTCGGCCGCCATGTCCGCGATCAGAACACGCACCACGCCGAGCGGGATCCGCAGCAGGGCCGACACCTCGGCCACCGACCTGACCTGCAGGCAGAGCTGGCTGATCGCTTTGTACTCCGGCGTGATGTGGGAGAACTCCCGGTGCTCGGCGGTCGCCGAGGAGACCAGGGCCTCCATCGCCAGCTTGACCTTGGGCGCGGTGCGCCCGCCCGTGACGGCGTAGGGCCGTACCGGCGAGGCGGGTTCGGAGCTGGGGGGCTGCGGGCGGGGCGGCTCCCAGCCGCCGCTGTTCCACGTGGGGTTCGTCACCTACATCACCTGGTCTGCGTGGCGCGCAGCTCGGCGCGCACCGCGGGAGTCAGCACCTGACCGGCGCGATCGACCATCAATGTCATCTGGTACGCCACCAGCCCCATGTCACAGTCGGGGGCCGCCAGCACCGCCAGGCACGAGCCGTCACTGATCGACATGATCAGCATCAGCCCGCGCTGCATCTCCACGATCGTCTGGTTGACCGCACCACCCTCGAACACCCTGGCCGCACCCTGTGTCAGGCTCACCAGGCCCGACGCGATCGCGGCCAGCTGATCGGCCCGGTCCGCCGGGAAACCCGCCGACGCCGCCAGCGGCAATCCGTCGGACGAGACGACCACCGCGTGCGCGACCCCCGGAACGGTACTGACGAAGTCGGTGATTAACCAGTCCACCCCGCGTGCCGCGTGGCTCAGGTCGTTCACGCGCCCTCCTCCCTACTGTCACTCCTGGGGCCGGACCCGTACGTCCTGCCCTCGCTGATGTCGTCGCGCGCTGCTCGGAAGCCTTGCTGGAAGCTCGAAAGACGGTTGCGCACGCGGTCCGGCGAGACCGCCGGCATGGGCGCGACGCCCTTCGGAGCCGAGACGGTGTCCGCCGAGCCGGGCACCAGGTTCGCCTTGGGGACCCGCTTGGGCAGGCCCGCCGCCGTCGATCCGTCGCGCACCGGCTCCACGACCGCCTTCGCCGCGCTCCAGCCTTCGTCCGCCTTGGACGAGCCCCAGGTGGCGTTGGGCTCCGCGCCGTGTTCGAACCAGGCGGACTCGACCGAGGCGAAGATCGGCAGGTACTCGTCGCCGGTCGCCGCCGGCGGGACCGCGGGCATGGGGCCCGTGACGGCGGCCTCGTTCTCGGGGAAGTCGAAGCGGTTGCGGGCGGGCGGCGACGGAGGCTGCTCGCGGGGCCGCATCCAGGGGCTGGTCTCGTCGGAGACGTCGCCGCGCGTGGGCAGCCCGGTGTCGCCGGCGGCCGGGCCGCGGGCGGAGACCCACACGTCGTGGGCCGAGTCGGAGGTCGTCCAGCCGTTGCCGCCGGTCGGCTCGCCGCCGGACCAGGCGGGCGTCGCCGGCCAGGAGCCGCTCGGGAACGCGTCCGTCGACGGGTACGACGGATACGACGGGTGGCCGGGGCCGGGCTGGTAGCCCGAGGCGGGCCAGGGGGTCGCGGCCGGAGCGGGCGCGGGCGCCGGAGCCGGCGCGCTGAACGCCCCCTCCCGCACGCCGGCCGTTCCCGCCGCGCCGGAGCCGGCGAACGACGGGGCCTGCGTGCCCAGCAGCGACTCGGGGATGAGGACCATGGCGGTCAGGCCGCCGGAGCCGTGCGGGCGCAGCTGCACCCGGATGCCGTGCCGGTGCGCCAGCCTCGCGACCACGAACAGGCCCATGCGGCGGGAGACGGAGACGTCCACGGCGGCCGAGCCGCTCAGGCGCTCGTTGGCCTGGGCCAGCTCCTCCTGGGTCATGCCGATGCCGGAGTCGGTGATGGAGAGCATGATGCCGCCGCCGTCGATCCGGCTGCCGGAGACCGGGACGCGGGTCTCGCGCGGGGAGAACGACAGGGCGTTCTCGACCAGCTCGGCGATCAGGTGGATGACGTCGTTGACGGCCTGGCCGGCGATGGAGACGCCTTCCGGCACCTCCAGCACGACCCGTTCGTAGTTCTCGACCTCCGACAGCGAGGCGCGGGCGACGTCGACCAGCTTGACCGGCTGGCTCCAGCGGCGCGGCGGCTCCTGGCCGGCGAGGACCAGCAGGTTCTCGCTGTTGCGGCGCATGCGGGTGGCGAGGTGGTCGAGCTTGAACAGGTTCGCGAGCCGCTGCTCGTCCTGCTCGCCCTGCTCCAGGCCGTCGATCAGGGTGATCTGCCGCTCGACCAGCGTCTGGCTGCGCCGCGACAGGTTCACGAACATCGCGTTGACGTTGCTGCGGAGCCTGGACTCCTCACCGGCCAGGCGGACGGCCTCGCGGTGGACCTCGTCGAAGGCCCGCGCCACTTCACCGATCTCGTCCCTGGAGTCGATGTCGATGGGCGGCACCTGCAGCTGTTCGGGAGCCACGTCCGTGGTGCGCAGCTGGCGGACCAGGTCGGGCAGCGTCTGGCCGGCGATCTTCAGGGCGTCGCCGCGCAGGCGGCGCAGGGGGCGTACGAGCGAGCTCGCCATAAGAGCGGTGATGGCGAGGACCAGGAGGAGCAGCAGGACCACGACGCCGATGTTGACGGCGGCCAGCTGGCGGTCGGCGCTCGCGACGTCGGCGCTTCGGGTGGCCACCTGGTCCGACAGTGTCTTCTGCACCTGGTGCAGCTTGTCGACGGTGTCGGTGATGGACTCGAACCAGCGGTCGGCGTCGCGGGCCGTGGCGTTGTCGAGCCTGCGCAGCGGCTGACCGTTGTTGTGCAGCATCACGGCGCGGCTGATGTAGAACTCGGCGCGGCCGATCTTCTGGCTGGCGACCGTGTTGTCGTGGAACTGGCGCTGCGACGCCGTGGCCACCGCGTTGAACGCCGCCCGTTCGCTCTCGCGGCGGGCGCGGGCGTCCACGAAGGCGTCGAACTCCGGCTGCTCGAAGCCGCCGCGGACCAGTGCGATCGTCAGCAGCGCTCGTTGTTTGGAGGCCTCCTCCTCCGCGCGAGCGATCGAGCGCAGCGCGGCGGCGGTGGAGGCGAGCTGCTCGTCCGTGGAGCCCTGGGCCAGTTCGTCGTACAGCTGCAACATGTCGGCGATGACCTCGGAATACTTCTCCACCGTCGGCAGCGGCGGCAGCTGTGAGCCTTCGACGGTCAGTCGCAGCGACTTCAACTGGCCGAGGCGGACCTCGATACGGTCCAAGGTCCTGCGGCCGAGGTCGCTGAGCGAGGGTCCGGTGACCTTGGCGGCCTCCAGAGTACGGCTGACGCTCGCGTCCACGACGCCCTGCTGGCTCGCCAGCTTCTGCTTCTCAGCGGGGCGCCGGCCCGATACGACGTAGCGGCCGGCCAGGTCGCGTTCGAGGCCGAGATCGCGCGAGAGGTCACCAAGCTGGGCGATCAGGCCGCCGACCTCGCCGATGACCTGGTACTGCTGCGCGCTGGCGATCGAGGTGGTGACACGCAGTGCGCCGAGGATCACGGCCACGATCGTGGGGATGGCGATGAGGGCGATGAGACGAGTGCGCACGCGCCAGTTGCGCAGGGCGAACGGACTTCCCGATCGAGGGGACCGCGTAGTGGGCGGCTCACCGCCCAGAACCTGTTCCGGTACGTCCGGAGCGCTCCCACGACCGGGATCGGTCGTTGTTGTCGTCACTGGTGGCAACCTCTCGCCATGGCCTGCTTGTGGGGAATCTCAGCGGCTTCGTCACGCGGACGAGTGATCGCAGGCAAGTTCGAGGCCCAATTTGAGCACAAACATCATAGTTAGGCCAACGCCTCGCAAGTTTTCTACCGTTCCAACTCACACTTTGTTCACGTGGCAAGCTCATGAACACGGAGCGCAACCAAAAGCCTGTCAAATTCGGACATTAAGCCAGTAAGTGTACGTCGGTTATATATTTACACACATATAGGTTCGTATGAATATTTTGCAGATAAAAGTCATAAACGTGGCATAGCGCTCCCGCGGCGGTTCTCCCCTCGGGTACGCTTCACGCCCGGCATCCCGTGCCGATCTCTCCAATAGCTTCCCCTGGTAGGAGAACCCCCCATGACTCGCAAACTGCGCTGTCGCGCCATTGCCATCGGCGTCACAGTCGCTCTGGCCCTTACCGGCTGCGGTGCCTCCGACGACACCGCCACCTCGGCCGGCGCCAATGGTCTGGAGAAGACCACCATCAAGGTCGGGCATCTGCCCATTCCCGACCCTGTGGGCCTCTATATCGCCCAGACCAAGGGCTTCTTCAAAGAAGAGGGCCTGACGGTGGAGCCCGAGATCATCACCGGTGGCGCCGCCGCCATCCCGCAGATCGAGAACGGCTCCCTCGACATCGCGATGACGAACTACGTCTCGACGTTCGTCGCCGTCGAGCAGGGCAAGAAGATCAAGCTGATCGCTGACATGTACCAGGCGGCTCCGAACACCTTCAACATCATGGTGCCGAAGGATTCGCCCATCAAGACGGTCGCCGACCTCAAGGGCAAGACCGTCCTGGTGAACAACCTCAACAACATCGGCCAGCTCGCGGTGACCACGCAGCTCAAGGTGGCCGGTCTCACGGCCGAAGACGTCAAGTTCGTCGAGAAGCCGTTCCCCGACATGGGCAACGCGGTCAACAGCGGGCAGGCCGACGCCTGCTGGATCACCGAGCCGTTCATCACGGCGAACCAGAGCCAGCTCGGTTTCCGCAAGCTGGCCGACACGATGACCGGCCAGATGGCGGACTTCCCCATCGCCGGGTGGATGGTCTCCGACGAGTGGGCCGCCAAGCACCCGAAGACCCTCGCGGCGTTCCAGCGGGCCATCCAGAAGGCGCAGGCGCTTGCCTCGAGCGACCGCAAGGAGATCGAGACGCAGCTGCCGACGTACACCGCGATCAAGGCCGACGTGGCCTCGGTGATCACACTGGGCGTCTACCCCAGTGAGCTCAGCGCGAACCGCCTGCAGAAGGTCGCCGACGTGATGCTGGAGTACGGCTACCTGAAGAACGCGATCGACGTGAACTCGATCATCGTGACTCCCCCGAGCCAATGAGATGAGCAAGGCACGGCTACTCCGCGGCGCCCTCGGCGTCGCGGGGTTCCTCATTCTCGGGGAACTGGTCATCCGCTTCGGCATCAGCGAAGACCTGCTCTTCCCCGCTCCTTCCGCGATTCTGTACGAGGCCGTCTTCCAGCCGGCCGACCCCGACTTCCTGGCCGGCGTCGGCACGACCGTCACGAACTGGATGGTCGGCCTGCTCGTCGCGACCGCGATAGCCGTCCCGCTGGGCGTGCTGCTCGGGGCGCTGCCCCCGGTCGAGCGCGTGGTCAGGCCCCTGCTGGAGTTCCTGCGGCCGATCCCCTCGGTGGCGATCATCCCGCTGGCCATCCTGCTGATCTCGGTGGACGAGATGATGAAGATCTCGGTCATCGTGTACGCCGCGGTCTGGCCGATCCTCATCAACACCGTCTACGGCATGCAGGACGTCGACCCGCTGGCCAAGGAGTCGCTGCGCAGCTTCGGCTTCGGCCCGCTGGCGGTGCTGACCAGGGTGTCGCTGCCCAGCGCGGCGCCGTTCGTCATGACGGGCGTCAGGATCGCCGCGGGCACCGCGCTCGTCCTGGCGGTCAGCGCCGAACTGATGGCAGGCGGCGCCGACGGCATCGGCGTCTACGTGAACGTGGCCAGCAGCGGCAACCGGGTGGACCTCATGATGGCGGCCACGCTGTGGGCCGGCGTGCTCGGCCTGCTGGTCAACATGCTGCTGCTGACCGGCGAGCGCCGGCTCTTCCGCTGGCACCAGGTACGGACGGGGGCGTCGGAGTCGTGAGATCCATCACCAGGTTCTGGCTGGTCCCGGTGGTGCTCGGCGTCTGGGAGCTCGTCGGCTACGTGACGCAGGACACCGACTTCCCGCCGCCCTCGACGATCGTCGTCCGCATGTACGAGCTGTGGTTCTCCGGCCCCGCCGGCCGGTTGTTCCTCACCGACGATGCGATCGACAACATCCTGCCCAGCCTCGGCCGCATGTTCAGCGGCTGGATCCTGGCCGCCGTGGTCGGGATCCTGCTCGGCGTGCTGCTCGGGCGCTCGCGCGCGGCGGCCGACTTCGTGAACCCGCTGATCGAGTTCGGCCGCGCGGTGCCGCCGCCGCTGCTGGTGCCGGTCTTCGTCGTGGTGCTGCAGGCGGTGCTGGCCACGCAGCTGGCCACGATCGTGTTCGGCGTCATCTGGCCGGTGCTGCTCAACACGATCGACGGCGTGCGGGCGGTGGACCGTACTTATATGGAGACGGCCACGGTCTTCAACCTGAGCAAGGCGCAGCGCCTGCGCGTCGTCATCCTGCCCGCCGCCTCGCCGAAGATCTTCGCGGGTCTGCGGCTGAGCCTGTCGCTGGCGCTGATCCTCATGGTGATCAGCGAGCTGTTCGGCGGCGGCAGCGACGGCATCGGCTACCAGCTGCTGGTGGCCCAGCGCAGCTTCGACGGCGCGGGCGTGTGGGCGCCGATCGTGCTGCTCGGCGTCCTCGGCTACCTCGTCAACTCCCTGTTCGTGCTGGCGGAGCGCCGGGTGCTCGTCTGGCACCGGCAGGCCACCCGCAACCCCTGAAGTCCTGTTTGGAAAGGGATGAAGAACTTACATGTCTGAGCTGCTCTGGGGGGCCGTCGGCGACCTCTCCCGCTTCGCCGCGCTGCTGACCATGGCGGAGCTGGGGCTGGCCGACCATCTCGCGGACGGACCTCTGGAGATCACGGAGCTGGCGGAGCGCTCCGGCTCCGACGCCCCCGCGCTCCGGCGGGTCATGCGCGAGCTGGCCGGCATGGACATGGTCAGGAAGGCCGGGCCGGGGACGTACGAGCTGACCGAGAAGGGCGCGCCCCTGCGCTCGGACGCGCCAGGTCACGTGCGCTCCTCGATCCGCATGCTCGGCGAGGAGAGCTTCTGGTACGCCATGGGCTCGCTGCCCACCACCGTGCGCGAGGGCAGCTCGGCCTTCGTCAAGCGGTACGGGCACCTGTACGACCACCTCGCCGCCGACCCGGCGGTGAGCGACCTGTTCGACGACTACATGACGGCCAGGGCCCTGCCCTTCATCGAGGGCCTGACCGAGCGGTACGCGTTCCCCGCCACCGCGACCATGGTCGACGTGGCAGGCGGCAAGGGGCACATCCTCGCCACGGTGTTGCGCGCCAACCCGGGCATGCGGGGCATCCTGTTCGACCTGGAGCACGTGACGGGGCACGCCAGGCGCACGCTGGAGGAGGAGGGTCTGGCGGATCGTTCGGAGGTCGTCGCCGGGGACTTCTTCACCGGCGTCCCGTCCGGCGCCGACATCTACCTGCTGGCCAGCGTCCTGCACAACTGGGACGACGACGACGCCGTCAGCATCCTGCGCAACGTCCGCGCGGCCATGAAGCCGGACGGACGGGTGCTGGTGCTGGAGACGGTGCTGCCGCCGGAGGACGAGGAGGCGCACCTGGGCAACGCCCTCGACCTGCGCATGCTGGCGATCTTCAACGGCGGCGCCGAGCGCGACCGGGGCGAGTACGCGGCCCTGTTCGAGCAGGCCGGACTCGCGCTGAACGAGGTCATGACGCTCGGCGCGGGCGCGAGCCTCATCGAGGCCCGGCCCCGCTAGGCGCCCCAGCCCGGCACGGCCATCCGGACGGAGAGCGCGTGTTCCACCAGGTGGATGAGCGTGTTCTTCACCGAGTCCTTCGAGCGGGCGTCCAGCCGCATCATCGGGATGTGCGGCGCCAGGGTCAGGGCGTCGCGCACCTCGGCGTCGCTGTGGGGGTACTTGCCGTCCCAGCCGTTGATGCCGACGACGAACGGCAGCTGCGCCTCCTCGAAGTAGTCAATGGCCGGGAAGCTGTCGGCCAGGCGGCGCGTGTCGACCAGCACGACCGCGCCGATGGCGCCGCGGACGAGGTCGTCCCACATGAACCAGAACCGGTGCTGTCCCGGTGTGCCGAAGAGATAGAGGATGAGGTCGCGGTCGAGCGAGACCCGGCCGAAGTCCATGGCGACGGTCGTGGTCGACTTCAGCGGCGTCATGCCGAGATCGTCGATGCCGGCGGAGGCGTCCGTCATGACCGCCTCCGTCGTCAACGGCATGATCTCCGACACCGCGCCGACGAACGTCGTCTTGCCCACCCCGAAGCCTCCCGCCACGACGATCTTCGTCGAGGTGAGGCCGGGGCTAGAGCCTGCGAAGTCCACTTAGCACCCTTTCGAGCAGATTGACGTCCGGCCGCCCGGCGTCCAGCTGTGGCTGGTGCACGCGGACCAGACCTTCGGCGGCCATGTCGGCGATCAGCACGCGCACCACACCGAGCGGGATCCGCAGCAGGGCCGACACCTCGGCCACCGACCGCACCTGCCGGCACAGTTGGCTGATCGCCTGGTACTCCGGCGTGATATGCGAGAACTCCCGCTGCTCGGCGGTCGCCGAGGACACGAGGGCCTCCATCGCCAGCTTGACCCGCGGCGCCGTCCGTCCACCTGTCACCGCGTAGGGACGGACGGGCGAGGCGGGGTCGGGATTCAGCTGCGACTGGGGCTGGGGCGCAGGCTCGGGCTGAGACTGTGGCTGATGCTGGGGCGCCCAACCGCCGCTGTTCCATCTGGGGTCCGTCACCTACATCACCTGGTCTGGCTGGCGCGCAACTCGGCCCGCACAGCCGGAGTCAGCACCTGACCGGCGCGTTCCACCATCAGGGTCATCTGGTACGCCACCAGCCCCATGTCACAGTCGGGGGCCGCCAGCACCGCCAGGCACGAGCCGTCGCTGATCGACATGATCAGCATCAG
This sequence comes from Nonomuraea aridisoli, assembly GCF_003236395.1. GTDB lineage: Bacteria > Actinomycetota > Actinomycetes > Streptosporangiales > Streptosporangiaceae > Nonomuraea > Nonomuraea aridisoli. The sequence continues at coordinate 21,484 of NZ_POUD01000049.1, forward strand.
CCCGCGCTGCATCTCCACGATCGTCTGGTTGACCGCACCACCCTCGAACACCCGCGCGGCACCCTGTGTCAGGCTCACCAGCCCCGACGCGATCGCGGCCAGCTGATCGGCCCGATCCGCCGGAAAACCCGCCGACGCCGCCAGCGGCAGCCCGTCCGACGAGACGACCACGGCGTGCGCGACGCCGGGGACCGTGCTGACGAAGTCGGTGATGAGCCAGTCGACGCCGCGTGCGGCGTGGCTCAGGTCGTTCATGCGCCCTCCTCTCTGTCACTGCTGTTCGGGCCGGGGCGGCCCGGGGGGCCGGAAGAGAACGCCCTGCCCTCGGTGATGTCGTCGCGCGCCGCCCGGAAGCCCTGCTGGAAGCTCGACAGGCGGTTGCGCACCCGGTCGGGCGAGACCGCCGGCATCGGGGTCACGCCCTTGGGGGACGACGAGGTGTCCGCCGAGCCGGGCACCAGGTTGGCCTTGGGCACCCGTTTGGGCAGGCCCGAGGCCGTCGATCCGTCGCGTACCGGCTCCACGACCGCCTCCGCAGCGCTCCAGCCCGCGTCCGCCTTCGAGGAGCCCCAGCTCGCGCCGTCGCTGCCCCGTCCGAACCAGGCGGACTCCACGGCCGCGAAGATCGGCAGGTAGTCGTCGCCGGCGGACGCGGGCGGTACCGCCGGTATGGGGCCCGTGGCGCCGGCGTCGGGGTCGGTGAACTCGAACCCCGGCCGCTGCGGCGGCATGGTGTCCTTGCCCCAGCCGCCGGGCGGCGGCTCGGGCACTGGTCGTCTGGGCAGGCCGCTGTCACCGTTCCACCCTCCGCGGACGTCCGGTCCGCGAGGCGGGGACCAGACGTCGGCGGGCTCGAACGCGGCGCCGGGCGGCTCGGCCGGCCAGCCGCCGGGTTCCCCGCGCCACGGCGGCGTCCCCCAGCCGCCTCCGTCGGGATTGGACGGGAACGACGGGTGACCGGGGCCGATCGTCAGCGGAGGCGGGATGTCCGTGACCGGCGGCGCCGGGTGCGGCCCCGAGTACGGCTCGTCCCTGGGCCCGCCGCCTCCGGCCCCGGCGAAGGCCGGCGGCTGCCCGGCGTACGGCACCCCACCCGGGCCACCAGACGGGCCACCGGACGGGCCACCGGACGGGCCGGACGGCAGCGCGGGCGGCTCGTGCCCGGCGAACGACGGCGGCTGGTTGCCCGAGAAGGACGGCATCCCGGTCAGCGGGGAGGCCTGGGAGCCCAGCATGTTCTCCGGGATCAGCACCATCGCGGTCAGCCCGCCGGAGCTGTGCGGGCGCAGCTGCACCCGGATGCCGTGCCGGTGCGCCAGCCTGGCGACCACGAACAGGCCCATCCGCCGCGACACCGACACGTCCACGTCGGGGGCGTCGGTGAGCCGCTCGTTGGCCTGGGCCAGCTCCTCCTGCGTCATGCCGATGCCGGAGTCGGTGATCGACAACATCACGCCGCCGCCGTCGATCCGGCTGCCGGAGACGGTCACCCTGGTCTCGCGCGGGGAGAACGACAGCGCGTTCTCGACCAGCTCGGCGAGCAGGTGGATGACGTCGTTGACGGCCTGCCCGGCCACCGACACCCCGTCGGGCACCTGGAGGACGACGCGCTCGTAGTTCTCCACCTCCGACAAGGAGGCGCGGGCGACGTCGACCAGCTTCACCGGCTGGCTCCAGCGGCGCGGCGGCTCCTGGCCGGCCAGCACCAGCAGGTTCTCGCTGTTGCGCCGCATGCGGGTGGCCAGGTGGTCCAGCTTGAACAGGTGGCCGAGCCGCTGCTCGTCCTGCTCGCCCTGCTCCAGGCCGTCGATCAGGGTGATCTGCCGCTCGACCAGCGTCTGGCTGCGCCGCGACAGGTTCACGAACATCGCGTTGACGTTGCTGCGCAGGCGCGCCTCCTCGCCCGCCAGCCGTACCGCCTCGCGGTGGACCTCGTCGAAGGCCCGCGCCACTTCACCGATCTCGTCGTGGGTGTCCACGCTGATCGGGATGACGGGGCCGACGTCGCCGTCGCCGCTCTCGCGCAGCTGCCGTACGGTCTCCGGCAGCCGCTTGCCGGCGATGGCGAGGGCCTCGCCGCGCAGCCTGCGCAGCGGCCGGATGAGCGAGCGGGCGATGAGCGAGATGATCGCGGTCACCACGACCAGCAGGAGGAGGATGAGACCGCCGGAGATCATGGCCGAGCGGTTGGCGCCCTCCTCCAGGGCGCGGGCGCGCAGGATGACGGAGGAGGACAGCTCCTTCTCCACGCTGCGCAGCGCGTCGATCTTGCCGGTGCTGACCTCGACCCAGGTGGCGACGTCCTGGTCGGGCCGGACGCCGATGCTCAGCTCCTTGCCCTCCTCCGATTGCGCCATGGCCCGCAGCCGGAACAGGTCGGTCTGGTCGACGTCGCGGCCGACGACCGTGTTGCGGTAGAGCTCCAGCTGGTCGAGGGTGGCGAGGGTGGCGAACAGCGTCTCCTCGCTCTCCTCACGCGACTTGGCGTCGGTGAGCGCGTCCAGCTCGCCGCTGTCGAAGCCCTTCTTGTCCAGCGCGCTGGCGAGGACGCCGCGCTGCTTGGACGCCTGTTCCTTGGCGCGGGCGATGGCGGCCATCGCGCTCGCGCTGTCGGCCACCTCGTCGTCCACCGCCACCTGGCCGACCTGGTCGTGGAACTGCAGCAGCGCCGAGATGATCTGCGAGTACTTCTGGATCGTCGGCAACGGCTGGATCTTGCCGTTGACGGCCGTCTCCCGCAGCGTCGGCACCTCCTCCAGGCGGCGCAGCACCGGGCGCACGGCCTCCGCGTGGGTGTCGGAGAGCGCGTTCGCCTGCTGCTGGGCCTCCTCGATGAGGCCGTTGACGCGGCTGTAGGTGGTGCGCAGCTGCGCCTCGCGGTTCTCGGGCCGGCCCTGGGCGATGTAGAGGGCCGTCTCGTCCCGTTCGAAGCCGAGCTCGTGGGTGACGGCGCCGATCTGCTGGCTGAGCTCGGCGACCTCCCGGAGGTTCTGGTACGTGTGGGCGTCGTTGAGCGAGGTGACGACGTTCAGCCCGCCCAGACCGACGGCGACGGCCGTAGGAACGACGATCAGCGCGATGAGGCGCGACCGCACGTGCCAGTTGCCCAGTGCGAACCTGCGCGCGGACGGTTTGGGCGGCCGTCGCTTCTGATGGCCGTGCGGCTCGCGGTCAGCGGAAGCTTCAGCGCTCTGCGTTCTCACTTGCCTTCGCAACCTCTCGCCCCGGAGGGGAATTCTCGGTGACCGTGCAGGTAAATGCAGGTGGGGCAATATCTCGTTCGAGACAAGCGCCATTTGAGCACACGGACCGACAAGCACCAACCACTACTAGTGCCACATTGGGGCCTTTATCCCTGGATGTCCAGAAAATAGGACGGAATCGGTAAACATGCTTCTATCTGGCGAAACAGGCAATAACAGAGTGCCCACGAGGCCGAACACGACTCGCGGAAAGATCAGGCAGCAGGCACGTCAGTAACTCAGGTCCCGTCAGTCACCTCATTCCCCAAATCGGACATACATTACGTCCATCTGCGGTTGTCAAATTTTCACGATATAGCCGTAAACCGGCATTGCAACCGCAAGTGTCATTTTCACGATAATGACCGGCAATTTGGTGCTACGGTCGATCTCTGTCGTGCGTCAGGCACACAGCCCCCGGGAGCAGAAGCCACCCGGTCCCCCCTGGCTCCATCCGAAGGGAGTCCCTGACATGAGGCTTGGCCGTTCCGCCAGGGCCGCCATCATCGGGTTCGCTTTGACACTCGGCGTCGCGGCGTGCAGTTCTGCCGGCACCACCACCGCGGCCCCACCCTCCGCGGCCGCCGGAGGACTGGAGAAGACGCAGATCAAGGTCGCCACCCTGCCCGCCATCGACAGTGCCGCCCTTTACGTCGCCATCGACCAAGGGCTTTTCGAGAAGGAAGGTCTGGAGGTCACCCCGCAGGTCGTCCAGGCCGCACCGGAAGCCATTCCCATGCTGGTCAAGGGTGAGATCGACGCGATGTTCGGCAACTACGTGTCGATGTTCGCCGCCCATGACAAGCAGGCGCTGAAGCTGCGCATCCTGGCCGAGGGCTCTCGCGCGGCCCCCGACTCGCTCAGCATCATGGCCCTGCCCGACTCCCCCATCAGGACGCCGAAGGACCTGGAGGGCAAGACGATCAACGTCAACGTGTTGCGCAACTTCCAGGAGCTGGCCCTGGCGCAGGTCCTCAAGGCCAACAACGTCGACCCCGCCAGCATCAAGTACGTCCAGGTGACGTTCCAGAACATCATGCCCTCGTGGAAGGGCGGCCAGATCGACGCCGCCTACCTGGGCGAGCCGCAGGTCACCGCGGCCGTCTCCACGATGGGCGCGCGCAAGATCCTCGACCCCGCCTCCGGGCCCGCCGCCGAGTTCCCCATCTCCGGCTACGTCAGCACCCAGGAGTGGTACGACGAGAACCCGAAGGTGGCGGCGGCCTTCCAGCGCGCCATCCACAACGCGGCCAAGCTCATGGAGAACAACCGCGAGGTGGTGGCGAAGGTGCTGCCGAACTTCACGCAGATCGACGCCGCGACCGCGGCCACCGTGACCTTCCCCTACTTCTCCAGCAGCGACAACCCGGTCCGCCTGCAGCGGGTGGCCGACTGGATGCTGGAGGCCAAGTGGCTGTCGAAGGCCATCGACGTCGAGTCGCTCATGTCTCCCACCACCTCAGGGTGAGCGCCGAGACCCTGGCCCCCCTCCGCCCGGTGTCGCCGGCCACCCGCTGGTCGCGCCGGGCGGCCGGGGCGCTCGCCTTCGCCGCGCTGATCGAGCTGGTCAGCCGCACGGGGCTGGCCGATCGGGAGTTCCTGCCGCCCGCGACGGAGATCGTCTGGCGGGCGGTGATCCTGGTGACCGACGCCGACTTCCGCACGCACGCCCTGACGAGCCTGCTCGCCTGGGCGATCGGGCTCGCCGTCGCGGCGCTGATCGCGGTGCCGCTCGGGCTCCTGCTCGGCAGCGTGCCGCTCATCGACGCGGCCACGCGCTCGGTGGTGGAGTTCCTGCGGCCGATCCCGTCCGTGGCGCTGATCCCGCTGGTGGCGCTGGTGATCGGCACGGGGCTGCAGCACCGCGTCGCGCTGGTGGTCTACGCCTCGCTCTGGCCGATCCTCTACAACACGATGTACGGCCTGCGCGGCGTCGACCCGGTGGCCAAGGAGTCGCTGCGCTCGTACGGCTTCGGGCCGCTCGCGGTGCTGCTGCGCGTGTCGCTGCCGTCGGCGGCGCCGTTCATCGCGACCGGCGTCCGGCTGGCCGCCGGGGTGGCGCTCATCCTGACGGTCAGCACCGAGATCGTGGCCGGGCGGGGCGAGGGCATCGGCGTGTTCATCTTCTTCGCCGGCATCGCGGTGCCCGCCCGCATGGACGCCATCCTGGCCGGGGTGTTCTGGGTGGGGCTGTTCGGGGTGCTGGTGAACGCCCTGCTGGTGGCGGCCGAGCGGCGGGCGTTCCGCTGGCACCACGCCCAGCGCGGGGAGGCCGGATGAGGGGCACGCGGACGACCGTGTTCCGGATCACGGTGCTGGCCGTGCTGGTCCTGGTCTGGGAGGCGGCCACGTGGCTGGCGGGCAGCGCGTTCTTCCCGCCGCCCAGCACGATCGTGACGCGGATGCACGCGATGTGGTTCTCCGGCCCGTTCGCCACGTTGTTCCTGACCGACGCCGCCATCGGGGACATCCTGCCCAGCCTGGGCCGGATGGCGCTGGGCTTCGCCGGGGGCGCGCTGGCCGGGGTCGTGCTCGGGCTCGCGCTGGGCCTGTCGTCGCGGGTGTACGACTACCTCGACGGCGTGCTGCAGTTCCTGCGCGCGATCCCGCCGCCGGCGCTGGTCACCGTCTTCCTGGTGGTGTTCGGGTTCGGGCTGCGGATGCAGCTGGCGTTCATCATGTTCAGCATCGTCTGGCCGGTGCTGCTCAACACCGCCGACGGCGCCCGTTCGGTGGAGCCGCTGCACCTGCAGACCAGCCAGGTCTTCCGGCTCTCGCGCGGCGAGCGGCTGCGGCGGGTGGTGCTGCCGTCGGCGCTGCCGAAGATGTTCGCCGGGTTGCGGCTGGCGTTGTCCTTGTCGCTCATCGTCATGGTCTTCTCGGAGCTGCTGCCCGGCACCACGAACGGCATCGGCTTCCAGCTCACCAGCGCGTACGCGACCTTCGACCTGCCCGCCATGTGGGCCGGGATCGTGCTGCTCGGGGTGCTGGGCTACCTGCTCAACGAGGTGTTCCTGGTCGTCGAGCGGCGGGTGCTCGCCTGGCACCACGCCGCCCAGCAGGTCGTGATCTGACGTGCGGCCGAGCCGGTGGGGGGCGCCGGTGAAAATGGCGGCGCCCGGGGGAATCGGCTCGGCGGCCCGCCCGATGAGCGCAGCGCATGGCAGCCGCTCGCGCCCGCCGGTAGGATTCTGCCCAGAATAGGTTTACCTGACTGACATGTCCATCATTTCCCGCTCCGCTAGAGTCATTTCCGACTCCGAAAAGTTGCGGTTTCGCGGTCTCGCCCCCCAAGGACATCCATTGCTCGAGATAGACAACCTTTCTCATGTGTACGGCGGCGGTACTCCCAACGCGCACCACGCCATCGAAGGGCTCAACCTGAGCGTCGCCGCGGGCGAACTGCTCTGCATCGTCGGTCCTTCGGGCTGCGGGAAGTCCACGTTGCTGCGCTCCATCGCCGGCCTGATCAGGCCCACGGGCGGACAGGTCAGGATCGAGGGCCAGGTGGTCCGGCAGACACCGGACAATCTCGCCGTCGTCTTCCAGGACTACAGCCGCTCGTTGTTCCCGTGGATGTCGGTCGAGGACAACGTGGCGTTGCCGCTGCGCCGCAGGAACCTGGACAAGCGCCAGCGGCAGGAGGCCGCGAAGGAGGCGCTGGAGTCGGTGGGCCTGGCGGGCGCAGCCCGTAAATACCCGTTCCAGCTGTCGGGCGGCATGCAGCAGCGGGTCGCGATCGCGCGGGCGCTGGCGTACCGGCCGACGCTGATGCTGATGGACGAGCCGTTCGGCTCGGTGGACGCGCAGACCAGGGAGGACCTGGAGGATCTCGTGCTCCAGGTCCGCGGCCACCACCAGATGACGATCGTGCTCATCACGCACGACATCGACGAGAGCGTCTACGTGGGCGACCGCGTGGTGGTGTTGTCGAAGGCGCCCGCGCACGTGGTGGGCGACCTGAAGGTGCACCTGCCGGGGCCGCGCGACCAGATCTCCACCCGGGAGCACCCCGACTTCGTGCACCTGCGCGCCGAGGTCGGCCGCCTCGTCCGCGGCCACGCCACCGTCTGACTCCCGCTACCCGGCGGCGTGCGGGGCGAGCAGGTCGTCGAGCCCGACGCGCCGCAGGAAGCGCTCGCGGACGCGGTCGGCGACCTCGCTGACCTCCTCCGAGCCGTCGTTCGCCGGGTCGACGTGCACCCGGAAGGGACGCGTGCCGTGCGGGGCGTCGACGACCCGGACGACGGCGTCGGCGACCATCGACACGTCGGCGCCGGGCGGCTGCAGGGCGGCCAGCCGCTCCCCCACCTGCTCCATCAGCCCGCCGTACCGCTTGTCGTAGGCCGGGACCACCGTCTGGTCGGAGGGGTGACCGGCGTTGGCGAAGTGGCGGGTGCCGATGGTGAAGGCGCCGGGCACCACGATGGTCGTCTCGATGCCGAAGCGGGCGAGCTCGGCCGCGTACGACACCGCCAGCGCGTCCGCCGCCGCCTTCGCGGCGAAGTACGGCCCGAGGTACGGCGGCGTGCCGCCTCTGGTGGAGCTGGAGCCGATCCACAGCAGCAGGCCGTGTTGCCGCTCGCGCAGGTGTGGCAGGACCGCCCGGTTGAGCCGCTGCGCGCCGAGCACGTTGGTGTCGTAGACGGCGGCGAGGTCGTCGGTGGTGAACGCCTCGGTGGGCCCCAGCACCATGTGGCCGGCGTTGTGCACCACCACGTCGATCGTGCCGGCCTCGGCCAGCACGGCGCCGACCGCCGCGTCGACCGACTCCTGCGACAGCACGTCGAGCTCGACGGTGCGCAGGTCCACGCCGTGTTCGCGGGCGTAGGCGGCGGCTTCGGCGACGCGCGGGGCGTTGCGGCCGGCGGTGGCGCGCATCGCCGCGTACGCGGTGTGGCCGGCGCGGGCGAGGGCGCGCGCGGACAGCGCGCCGAAGCCGGAACTCGCGCCGGTGATGAGGATGGTCTTGCTCATGAGTGCTCCCTGGAAAGACCGCCCGGGGCGGCGATCATCGTCATCTCCAGGGTGCACCGGATCGGAGGGCGGCCATACGGCTCAGCCCGGGGTGGCCGACCCCAGATTTCCGGGAAGACGAGAGAACCCGGCACCCTCGTCCGGGTGCCGGGTCGACAATGCTTCACGACCTGGCCGGCCTACACGGGCGTGTGCATGTGCCGGGTCAGGGCGTGCTCCACCAAGGTGATCAAGGTGGACTTCACCGACTCGCGCTGACGGGCGTCGAGCCGCACGATCGGGATGTGGCCGCCGATCGACAGCGCCTCCCTGATCTCCTCCTCCTGGTGGGCGAACTGGCCGTCCCAGCCGTTGATACCGATGACGAAGGGCAGCTTGGCCTCTTCGAAGTAGTCGATGGCGGGGAAGCTGTCGGCCAGGCGTCGGGTGTCGACCAGCACGACCGCGCCGATGGCGCCGCGCACGAGGTCGTCCCACATGAACCAGAACCGGTGCTGTCCGGGCGTGCCGAACAGGTAGAGGATCAGGTCACGGTCGAGCGAGACCCGGCCGAAGTCCATCGCCACGGTCGTGGTCGTCTTGTTCGGCGTGAGGGAGACGTCGTCGACGTGGGCGGAGGCGTCCGTCATGACCGCTTCCGTGGTGAGCGGCAGGATTTCGGAGACCGCTCCCACGAACGTCGTCTTGCCCACGCCGAAGCCCCCGGCCACGACGATCTTCGTCGAGGTGAGGCCGGGGCTAGAGCCTGCGAAGTCCACTGAGCACCCTTTCGAGCAAGTTGAGGTCCGGCTTTCCCGCGTCCAGCGCAGGCTGGTGCACGCGGATCAGGCCCTCCGACGCCATGTCGGCGATCAGCACCCGGACCACGCCAAGAGGCTGGCGTAAAAGGGCGGAGATCTCGGCAACCGACCGGACGTTCCGGGTCAGCTGAATGATCGCCTGATACTCCGGACTTAGTAGGGAAATGTCTTGGTATTCCGACGTCACGGAGGACACCAGTGCCTCCATGGCGAACTTCATCCGCGGCGCGGTGCGCCCCCCGGTCACGGCATAGGGCCGTACCAGGGAGCTCTGCTTCTGCGAACGGGGAGCCGCCGAATGCGGCGGAGTGCTATCACCAGCCCAACCCTGCTGACCTGACACCATCTTCTCCTGTCATCCGCCCGCTAGCGCGGGCGGGCCGCTTGCAGTTCGGCGCGCACGGCGGGCGTCAGAACCTGCCCGGCTCGTTCGACCAGCAAGGTCATCTGGTACGCCACCAGGCCCATGTCACAGTCGGGGGCAGCCAGGACGGCCAGACAGGACCCATCGCTGATCGACATGATCATCAGCAGGCCGCGCTGCATCTCGATGACGGTCTGCGTCACCATACCGCCCTCGAAGACCCGGGCGGCGCCCTGAGTCAGGCTGATCACGCCGGAGGCCACGGCGGCCAGCTGGTCGGCCCGGTCCTTGGGGAAGCCTTCGGAGTAAGCCAGCGGCAACCCGTCAGACGACACCACCACCGTGTGAGCGACGCCTGGCACGTTGTTCACGAAGTCCGTGATCAGCCAGCTGATACCGCGCGCTCCCTGGCTCATTTCTCTCATTTGTCCTCCTCATACTCTTCTCCCCGGGTGAACGCCCGGCCTTGCCGGACACCCTGCTGGAAGCTGGAGAGCCGGCTGCGCAGCCGTTCGGGCGAAATCTGCGGTGCCGGAGACGCGATCGGGGGCTCGGCGAGGCTGGCCGTACCCGGCACCAGGTTCGCCTTGGGGACGCGGCGGGGCAGACCGGACGCCGTCGTCCCGGCCTGCTGGGGCTGGGCGGCGGCCTGCGCGGCCTGGAAGCCGGAGTCCGCGGGCGAGGACCACGACGCTCCCGCGCCCGACTGCCCGGGCTTGCGCTGCGGCAACGACGACTTGCCGGGCGTGCCACCCGATGGCGCGGCGGCCGGGGGCGCGGACGGCTCCGCCGGCACGGCCGGGTGGACGGCCGTGATCTCGTGCTCACCCTCGGACTCCGCGTCGAGACGCTGCCTGAGCACCTCCGGGTCCGGCTTGCGGAACCAGTCGGAGCCGACCGACGAGAAGATCGGCAGGAACTCCTCGCTCTGCTCCTCCATGGGCGAGTTGCGCACGACCGGCAGCGGGCCGGTCATGTCCTGCGAGGAGTAGTTGCCGGAGCCGAACGGGTTGTAGGCCTCGCGGCCGTTCCGGTCGTACTGGTCCGCCGGCTTGGGCTCCTCCCCGAACACCGAGCGGTAGAACTCGTCGGGCTGCGACTGCGGACGGCCGTCCGGGTCGAACAACGACCTGCGCGGCGCCGGCTCGGAGAACGACGACCGCTGCGGCTCGTCCTGGGACGGCGGCTCCGTCGCGAAGGACGGCCAGCGCGGCTCGTCGCCCTGGAACGGCGGCGGCTGCTCGGCGAACGACGGCCACCGGTTCTCGGCGAACGGCGCCGGCTCGGCCGCGCGCGGCGCCTCCTCGGCGAACGACGGCCAGCGCTGCTCGCCGAACGACGGCGGCGCGGCCGCGGGCGGAGCCTCGTCCGCGAACGACGGCCAGCGCGGCGCGTCCTGAGCGGGCTGCGGCGGCGCGTCCGGGAACGGCGCGGCCTGCGGCTGGGCGTCCGCGAACGGCGAGGACTTCGCGTCCCCGAACGGTGAGGGCTTGGCGTCCCCGAACGGCGAGGGCTGCTCACCGAACGCGGCGGGCTGCGGCTCCCCGAACGACGGCCAGGGCCCAGAGCCCGGCGCGGGCACCGACTCCGGCCACTCCGTGTCGACGGCGGGGTTCGGGCCGTCGAAGGACGGGTGCGAGCCGTTCGGCGACGGGTGCGTGAGCTGCCTCGGGTCGAACGTGGTGAACGCCTCGTACTGGCCGCCCTGCGGGGCGGTGCCCTGGCCGCCGCTGATGAGCACGTCGGGCAGCAGCACCATGGCGCTCAGGCCGCCGCCGTCGCGCTGGCTGAGCTGCACCCGGACGCCGTGGCGCAGCGCCAGGCGGCCGACCACGAACAGGCCCATGCGCCGGGAGACCGACACGTCCACGACCGGCGGGTTGGCCAGGCGCCAGTTGGCCTCGGCCAGCTCCTCCTGGGTCATGCCGATGCCCAGGTCGTTGATCGCGACCAGCACGCCGCCCTCGGCGGGCGCGCTGGTGACCTGGACCTTGCTCTCGCGCGGGGAGAACGAGATGGCGTTCTCGATCAGCTCGGCGAGCAGGTGGACGGCGTCGGTGACGGCCGGGCCGACGATGAGCGTGCCGGACGGGATCTGGATCTGCACCCGTTCGTAGCCCTCGACCTCCGACAGCGAGGCGCGGGCGATGTCGACCAGCGGCACCGGCTCACTCCACTTGCGCGCGGCCTCCTGGCCGGCGAGGACCAGCAGGTTCTCGCTGTTGCGGCGCATGCGGGTGGCCAGGTGGTCGAGGCGGAACAGGTTCGCCAGCCGCTCCTCGTCCTCCTCACCCTGCTCCAGGCCCTCGATGAGCTGCAGCTGCCGTTCGACCAGCGTCTGGCTGCGGCGGGAGAGGTTGACGAACATGGCGTTGACGTTGGCGCGCAGCTTGGCCTCGTCGCCGGCCAGCCGGATCGCCTCGCGGTGGACCTCGTCGAACGCCCGCGCCACTTCCCCGATCTCGTCGCGGGTGTTGACGCCGATCGCGGGCACTTCGGGGATCTGCGCGCCTTCACCCTGCTCGCGCAGGATGCGGACGGTCTCGGGCAGCCGGGTCGTGGCGACCTGGAGCGCCTCGGCGCGCAGCCGGCGCAGCGGGCGGACCAGCGAACCGGCCACCCGGGTGGTGATGATCAGGACGAGCAGCAGCAGCACGAGGATCAGCGCGCCGGAGATGATGGCGTTGCGCTGCTCGGTGTCGCTCAGCTCGCGGGTGGCGCCCACGATCTCGGTGGCCAGCGCGTCCTCCACCTTGCGGACGGCGTTGGAGGTCTCGGTGGTGGCCTCGTACCAGGAGTTGAGGTCGCGTCCGGTGGCCGTCTGCGGGGTGGTGACGTCGAGGTCCACGATCCTGTCGTACTCGCTCACCTGGGCCAGCGCGCGCTGGCGCATGGCGTCGGCGAGGTCGACCTGCGGTCCCCTGACGCTGTGCCGGTACTGCTCGAGGTCCTCGGAGTCGGCCTCGGCCTCGAAGCTCGCGAGCTCGGTCTGCTGCCTGTTCCACGAGCCGAGGAAGTCGGCCCAGTCGGCGCTGTCGACCTTGCGCTGCGCCAGGGTGACGATGAGGATGATCTGCTGCCTCGACAGCTCCTCCTTCATGCGCTGGAGCGAGCCCAGCGCGGCCACGTCACCCTGCAGGTCGTCGTCGCTCACGCCGTCGCCCAGGTCGCCCTGGATCGAGGAGAACACGTCGATCATCGTGCTGTAGGTGCCCATGGCGGCCCGCGGCGGCACGTTGCCGACCATGGACCCGCGAAGGCTGTCGAGACCGTCGAGCCAGCGGCGCATGTTCTCCACGCCGTCCTGCACGCGGACCGAGTGGGTGGCGTCGATGACCGTGGCCGCGTCGAGCGCCTGCTGCTTGGCCCGGTCGGTGGCCTGCCGCTGGGTCTTGAGCTGCACGAAGCGCTGGGCCCTGCGGCGGTCGGCGACGTACCACGCGGTGAGCGTGCGTTCCTTGCCGAGCTCGTGGTTGAGCGCGCCGATGCGCTGGACCAGCTCCGCGACCTGGCTGAGCCGGCGGTACTCGGCGCTGGTGCCGATCGCGTCGGCCAGCTGGACGCCCGCGAGCAGCACGCCCACGACGGTGGGAATGAGGATCAGCGCGATCAGCCTGGAGCGCACACGCCAGTTCCCCAGCTGGAACCGTCCGCCTGTGTACTCCCCTGACTTCGTGTGTCTGGGGTTTTCCGTCCTCACTGACTCTCGCAACCTCTCGCCGGTACGTGCTCGAAAAAAATCAGACACGCGTGGGGCGCATGGGATTCTGTCCGGCTGGGTAATTGGAACACAACCCGTACCAGATCGGCCAACCGAACATATCCCATCACATGCGTCCAAAGAGGCACTTTGGTCGCATAACGCCGTACACGTTTTCAGGCGGGCCGGAACGAATCCCGCTCAGCCGGTGCCGCGTGCTTCACCATCAGGTGGCGGGTCACCGAATACTCCTGCACCGCTTCCTGGCTCATGTCCTTGCCGAAGCCGCTGCCCTTCACGCCGCCGTGCGGTGCCTCGCTGGCGATGGGCAGATGGTCGTTGACCCAGGTCACGCCCACGTCGAGGCGGTGCGAGACGCGCATGGCGCGCGCCACGTCACGTGACCACACCGACGAGGCCAGGCCGTACCTGGTGTCGTTGGCGAGCCTGACCGCCTCGTCCTCGCCGTCGAACGGCAGGGCCACGAGGACCGGACCGAAAATCTCTCCCTGGACGATCTCGCTGTCCTGGGCGGCGTCGGCCACCAGAGTGGGCGGGTAGAAAAAGCCGGGGCCCCCGATCGGGGAGCCGCCCTGCAGCACGCGCCCGGAGGCCCGCGAGACGAAGCCGTGCACCCGGTCGCGGTGCGCCGACGAGATCAGCGGGCCGATGTCGGTCGCCGGGTCCCAGGGGTCGCCGACGGTGATCCCGGCGAGCGTCTCCCTGAGCGCCTCCACCGCGTCGGCGTAGACCTCCCGGGCGACGTAGACGCGGGTGGCCGCCGTGCAGTCCTGCCCGGTGTTGTACGTCGCCCCCATGGCCACGCCGTGGGCCATCTCCGCGAGGTCGGCGTCCTCGAACACCAGCGCCGGCGCCTTGCCGCCGAGCTCCAGGTGGACCCGCTTGAGCGTGGCGGCGGCGCCGGTCATCACGGCCCGGCCGGTCTCGGTGGAGCCGGTGACGCTGACCATGTCGACGCCCGGGTCGGTGACCAACGCCTGGCCGACCTCCGCGCCGCCGGTGACCACCCGTACGAGCCCGGCCGGCGCGCCCGCCTCGGCGAACAGCTCGGCCAGCCGCAGCGTCGTACGCGGCGTCTGGGGGGCCGGCTTGATCACCACCGCGTTGCCCGCGGCCAGTGCCGGGCCCACCTTCCAGATCGCCATGACGAAGGGGAAGTTCCACGGCGCGATCGACCCCACCACCCCGACGGGGCGGCGCAGCATGACGGAGGTGTAGCCGGAGCTGAACACCCCCGCCCCCGAGCCCTCCAGGGAACGCGCGGCGCCGGCGAAGAAGCGCAGGTTGTCGGCGGCGAAGGGCAGCTCGCCGTCGCGGAACACCGCCGCCGGCTTGCCGGTCTCCTCCACCTCCAGCCTGGTCAGCTCCTCGGCCGCGGCCTCCACGAGGTCGGCGGTCCGCAGCAGCACCCGCGCGCGCTCGCCCGGGGTGGCCTGTGACCACTCCTCGAACGCCGCCCGCGCCTCGCGTACGGCGGACGCCACGCCCTCCACCGGCGTGTCCGGAATTTCGGCACACGGGAGCCCGGTGGCGGGGTTGATCAGTTCACGCATCGGAAGACTTCGTCCTTCGGATCTTGCTACTGGCCGAGCTGCTCGATCAGGTCGGCGGCCTTGCGCAGGCCGTCGCGACGCCGGATCTCCTCGCCCGCGGCGGCGAGCCTCTCCCGCATCTCGGTGTCGCCGAGCAGCCGGTCGAGCGCGCCCTTGAGTTCCTCGTCGGTGAAGGCGTAGGTGGAGAGCCTGACGCCGTAACCGAGCTCATCGACCCTCTGGGCGTTGTCGTACTGGTCCCAGAACAGCGGCAACAGGATCATCGGCTTGCCGAAGTGCAGCGCCTCGGTGGTCGTGTTGTTGCCGCCATGGGTGATGACCAAGTCACACAGTGGAATGATCTTAGTCTGCGGAAGGAACTCCGCGCCCCACATGTTGTCGGCGAGCTTGATCTCTTCGTGCAGCGGGCCCTTGGAGACGATGTACTGGTGCGGGGTCGTGGCCAGCACGTCGATCACCCGCTGCATCAGCTCCACGTCGGAGGAGCCCAGCGAGCCGAGCGAGAAGTAGACCAGCGAGCCCTCGTTGCGCTGGAACGGCAGCGTGAACTCCTCGTCCGTCTCGCGCACCGAGGAGTCGAGGCGGTGCCACGTCGGGCCCAGCGGGCGGGCGTCGGTGTAGTCGAGGATCTCGGGGTAGACGTAGAGGTTCAGGTCGCCCTCGTGGATGAAGTCGAGGTCGGGCAGCGGCTCGGTGCCCTGCTCGACGCACCACTCGTTGTAGGCGGTCCACAGCTCGCGGTGCGTGCGGTCGTACTCCGCGCGGAAGGCGTCCCACTCGGAGCGGTCGTCCATGGGCAGCCCGGAGAAGACCGGCGGGATGTTCTCGCCGCGCACCTCCAGCGGGTTGCAGGAGACGATGCGGACGAACTTCTTGCCCGCGGTCAGCAGGGCCGGGAAGGTCAGGACGTTGTCCTCGACGATCACGTCGGGGTTCACCCGCTCGATGATGGCCTTCAGGCGCGGCTCGCAGTACTTGGCGCCGTCGATCAGCTCCGCCCAGATCGGCTTGGTGACGGTCTCCAGCTGCTCCAGCGTGCTCTTGCGGTACTCGGGCGCGGTCTCGCGGATGAAGTCCTTCCAGAACTGGCCCGCGTCCTGCTCCTCGGCGTCCTCGGCCGGGGGCGCGAGGTCCACCAGGTCCTCCTCGAAGCCCAGTGCCTCGAGCTTGCCCTTCCAGGACGACTCGGCGGCGAAGACGACGCGGTGGCCACGGCGGCGCAGGATGTCGCCGATGCCGACGCAGTTGTTGGTCGGGCCGTAGGCGCTCTCCGGCATGAACAGGATCGTGAGTGACATCGCAACTCCGGGGGGACTCATCGAATTGAACGGGAATTCAAAAACGGATCTAGCGTGAAGGTCAAGTAACCGGCACTATGGTCACGGCTAACTGAACGGCAGGCCAACGAGTGAAGGTGGTGGTGGTGGCTCAGCGCAAAAGCCGTAGCGACCGGCGCATCGATTTGATCGACGCCGCGCGCAGGGCCATCATCCGTCATGGCATCGACGGCGTTCAGCTGTCGCACGTCGCCGAGGAGGCCGGTCTGACCTCCGGCGCCGTGCTCTACCACTACCCCGACCTGCGGGAGCTGCTCGTCGAGGCCCAGCACGCCGGCATGGAGCGCTTCTACGAGCAGCGGCTGCGCCAGCTCGCCAAGCTCACCGACCCGGTCGAGAAGCTCGTCGTCACGATCCGCTCGGGATTGCCGACCGGGCCGCTCGACCCGGACGTGCGCCTGCTCAACGAGCTGGGCGGCGCCGCGGGCCGCAACCGCGTCTACGGCGTGCTGCTCACCTCGCTCTACGACCGCCAGGTGTCGATGTACCAGGCGATCCTGGACACCGGGGCCGCGCTCGGGGTGTTCCGGCTGAGCGGCGACTCGCTGACGATCTCGCGCAACCTGGTGGCGTTGGAGGACGCCTACGGCTACCGCATCACCGCCAGGCACCCGCTGATCGGCCCGGACGAGGCGGCCGAGCTGATCCTGTCGTACGCGCGGGCGGCCACGGGCAACGACCTGGCTCACTGATCGACCGCCATGACGACCGCGTCACGCGCCTCCCAGCGCACCTTGACCTTGGCGCCCGGCCGCACCGCGGCGGCGCCCTGCACGGCGACGAGCACCGGCTTGGCGTGGCCGGGGACGTCCACGGAGACGTGCGAGACGCCGCCGTAGAAGCTGACGTCCAGCACGCTGCCGGCCAGGCCCCTGGTGGCGTTCTCGTCGGCCAGCTCGATCTTCTCCGGCCGGACCGCCAGCAGTGCCTGCGCTCCTGCCGTCAGCTCGCTCAGGGGCGTGCCGGGCAACATGCCGAACTGCTCGCTCCTGATCCCGTCGAGGCCGCCGGCGGTGCCGGTGAAGAGGTTGTTGGCGCCGACGAAGTCCGCGACGAACGGCGAGCTCGGGCGCTCGTACAGGCTGATCGGCTCGTCCACCTGGCGGACCTTGCCGCTGTCGAAGACCGCGATGCGGTCGGCCAGCGACATGGCCTCCTCCTGGTCGTGCGTGACGACCACGAACGTGATGCCGACCTCGTTCTGCAGCCGCTTGAGCTCCAGCTGCATGTCGGCGCGGACCTTCTTGTCCAGGGCCGACAGCGGCTCGTCGAGCAGCAGCAGGCGGGGGCGCTTGACGATGGAGCGGGCGAGCGCCACCCGCTGGCGCTGGCCGCCGGAGAGCTGGGCCGGCTTGCGCCCGGCGTGCGCCGACAGGCCGACGGTCTCCAGCACCTCGCCGACGCGCTGCTTGATCTCCTGCCGGGGCAGGCGCTCGCGCTCCAGCCCGTAGGCGACGTTCTTGGCCACCGTCATGTGCGGGAACAGCGCGTACGACTGGAACATGAGACTGATCGGCCGGCGGTTCGGCGGGCGGGACAGCAGGTCCTCCCCGTCGAGCGTGACCTTGCCGGCGTCGGGCGTCTCGAACCCGGCGACGATGCGCAGCAGGGTGGTCTTGCCGCAGCCCGAGGGCCCGAGCAGGGCGAAGAACTCGCCCTGCCCGATCTCCAGCGAGACGTCGTCGAGCGCGATGACGTCTCCGAACCTGCGGGAGACCCCGTCAATCCTGAGCACGCGGCTCCCTCTCCCCGATCTTGGTCAGGCGCTGACCGGCGATCACCGCCGTGAAGCTCACCAGGAGCAGGATCGCCGCCAGCGCGTTGATCTCCGGGGTGACCCCGAAGCGAACCATGGAGTAGATGACGATCGGCAGCGTCGGATCGTCGTTGCCGATCGTGAAGAACGCGATCACGAACTCGTCCAGCGACAGCGTGAACGCCAGCAGCGCGCCCGCGACGATGCCCGGCGCGAGCTGCGGCAGCGTGATCTTCATGAACGTCGTCACCGGCCCGGCGCCGAGGTCACGTGAGGCCTCCTCCAGCGAGGTGTCGGCCCCGGCGAGCCGGGTGCGGACCACCGCCGCCACGAACGCCATCGCGAACAGGGCGTGCGCCAGCACCACCGAGTACAGCCCGAGCGTGAACTGGATCATGCCGTAGAAGACCAGCAGCCCGATGCCCAGCACCACGTCCGGCAGCACGGCCGGCATCAGCGCGACCGAGTCGAGCAGCTTGGAGTTGGTGTGGCGGGCCAGGCCGACGGCCAGCAGCGTGCCGAGCACCGTGGCGATCACCGTCGAGGCCGCGGCCACCATGAGCGTGTTGATCAGGCCGTCCCTGACCCGCTCGTCGCCGGCCAGCTCGCCGTACCACTTGAGGCTGAAGCCCTCGAAGGTGTACGCCGACTCGCCGGCGTTGAAGGACATGACGACCAGCACCGCGATCGGCAGGTACAGGAAGACGTACGACGCCCAGAACGGGATGTACAGCAGCTTCGACCTACGCACGGCGGGCCACCCACGACTGCGCGACGAGCAGGACCACCAGGACCACGATGAGCGCCAGCGCCAGCGTCGAGCCGAACGGCCAGTCGCGCGCCTTGAGGAACTGGTCCCGGATCAGGTTGCCCACCATGATCGACTTACTGCCGCCCAGCATCTCGGGGATGACGAAGTTGCCGAAGCTCGGCACGAACACGAACAGGCTGCCGGTCAGCACGCCGGGCATGGTGAGCGGCAGCGTGACCTTCCTGAACGTGGTGAACCCCGAGGCCCCGAGGTTGGCCGAGGCCTCCGTGAGCTGCGGGTCGAGCCGGTCGATCGCGGCGTACAGCGGCAGCACCATCAGCGGCAGGTACGAGTACAGCAGACCCGTGACGATCGCGCCCTGGGTGTAGAGCACCTCGATCGGCCCCAGCCCGAACACCTTCAGCGCGCTGTTGACCAGCCCGGGGCCGCTCAGCAGCATGATCCAGGCGTAGGCCCGGATGAGGAAGTTCGTCCAGAACGGCAGCACGATGGCCACCAGGGCGACGGTCTTCCACTTGCGCGGCAGCCGGGCGATCACGTAGGCCGTCGGGTAGCCGATCAGCAGGGCGATCAGTGTGGTGAGCGTCGCGATCTTCAGCGAGTCGACGACCACGCCCAGGTAGAGCGGGTCGAGCAGCCGCTCGAAGTTCTCGGTGGTGAACTCGTAGACCACACCGCCGAACCGGCCCCGCCGGAACACCGTGGTGCTCAGCAGCAGGGCCAGCGGCACCAGCATGAACACGACGAGGTACGCCAGCCCGGGCGACAGGAACACGAACGCGCCCAGCCGGCGTCCGCGTGAGCGGGCCACCGACCGGGCCTTGACCTCGGACTTCACTACAACGACAACTACTTCGCCTGCACGTCTGCCGACAGGCGGGTGTACTTGGTGGACGCCTCGCCGAGGTCGATGATCGACTCACCGTTGAGCAACTCGGCGGGCGTGATGCCGAGCAGCGAGCCCTCGGCGATCTTCACGCGCTCCATGGCGGCCTTGTTGGGCACCTTGTAGTTGATGTTCTCGGCCGCCCAGCTGTGCACCTCGGGGTCGAGGATGTAGTTGATCAGGGCGTGCGCGGCCTCCTTGTTCTTGGAGGACTTCATGATCACCATGGTGTCCACCCAGAGGTCGCTGCCCTCCTTCGGCACCACGAACTTGATGTTGCCGGACTTGTCGGTGGTCGGGCACCAGCCGTCCCACGCCTCGACCATGAGGGCCTCGCCGGACAGCAGGCGGTCACCGAAGGTGGTGTCGTCGTAGGTGAGCAGGTGGGGCTTCTGCTCCATCAGCAGCTCCTTGACCTTCTCGATCTCCTCGTCCTTGTCGGTGTTGACCGAGTAGCCGAGGGCCTTGATGGCGGGCAGGGCCAGCCAGCGCTCGGTGGTCATCATCGTGACCTTCTTCTCGGCCCAGGCCGGGGGCTTCAAAATATCGTTCCAACTCGTCGGCGGAGTCTTCACGAGGTCGGACCGGTAGCAGATGCCGGTGGTGCCCCAGGTGTAGGGCACGGAGTACTTGTTGCCCTTGTCGTAGGAGAGCTGGGTGGCCTCGGGGTAGAGGTTGGCCAGGTTGGGGATCAGCTCGGGGTGGATCGGCTCCAGCAGGCCCTGCTCGTTGAGGGCCTGGGCGTACTGGCCGGAGACGAACGCCACGTCGATGCCGCTGTCGCCGGAGGCGGTGAGCTTGGCCATCGCGGTCTCGTTGGTCTCGTGGAGCTGGATCTTGATGTCCTGGACCTTGAGCTTCTCCTTGACCCGCTGGGCCAGCTCTTCCGGCAGGTAACCGTCCCACACGGTCACCGCGAGGCTCTGCTTGGTGAGGTCTGCGTTGGGCTTGAGCTGTTCGGCCGTCACCGTCGTCGAGTTGGAGCCTGATGACGACTCACCGCCGCACGCCGCTACGGCGAGCGCGAGACCGACCACCGCCGCGGTGGCCGGGAGACGACGGGTGAACCGGGTACGGGACACGGCCGCTACTCCTTCTGAAATTAGCGATGTAAGAGGGGTCGCGCGACCTTACCGGGCACGGCAGACCAGAGATGGAGTGTTGCAGCAGATATCAACATCGGCAAGACTTTTCGGGACATTGCTACCAGGATGTTTGGTTCTTCAGTTGAATTGGGATTCAATAACCGCGCGCTTGATCTCACTCGGTGAGAGGCCCCTCACGGCCCGAGATCGCGGGCTCTCCGCGGCCCTTGTCGGGGTGCTGGCCGACGACCCGCCGCCGCCGCCGCCGTTCGTGGTCCGGCGTTTTCTGCCTTTGCCCACTTTCTCGCACCATGAGGGTGCTCGCGACACTGGGGTCCCAGGTGAACGGGACTTCGGGCCGCACGTCGACCAGACGAACCATTCGGTGGTCGTGGGCGAGAGCGTGGTCGTGAAGTGGCTCACCCCGCCCGCGCCGCTGCCGCATCCGGCGCTGGACATTTTCCCGCATCTCGTCGCTGCGGGGTTCCGCGGCACCGCGCCGCCGTACGCGGCGCTGACCGCGGTGCTGGACGGGCGCGAGCACCTGCTCGCCCTGGTGACGGGCTATCTGCCCGAGGCGCGGGACGGATGGGAGTGGTGCGTGGACGACGCGGAGGCCGGCCGCACCGCCTTCGCCGCCGACCTCGGCCACCTCACCGCCGACCTGCACCTCGCCCTGTCCACGTTCCCGGAGCCGCTCGACCCCGAGCCCCGCGTCGCGGGCGGCCGGGCGCCGTCCGCCGGTGGCGTGCTCGACGCGGGGGGC
>NZ_POUD01000004.1 GCF_003236395.1 Nonomuraea aridisoli
GTGGTGGGAGGGGTGGGCAGAAGCCGGACAGGGCTTGGCGGCAGGCGGTGGTGGCGGCGGTGAGGGTTTCCTCGTCGGGCTTGCCTTCGGACATGGCGACGGCCGCCGTCGCGCTCACCGCCCCGATCGCCGCCCCACCATCGCGTACGCGGTCATCCGGTCGATCTCGCAGGCGCTCGCGAGCGCGGCGGCGAGCCGCTCCAGGCGGGCGTTCGAACGGTCGATGGACGCCTGCGGCGAGACGACGGGCGTCGTGCCGGGCCTGGTGGTGCCGCAGGACGCGGTGAGGTGGTTCCCGGTGGGGTGGATGCGTGTCGCCGCGCCGTACGGGGCCGGGCGGTGGTGGGTGCTTCTCGTCCCGCTGGCCATCGCCGTCGCGGCCGTCGCGGTCACGTACGTCGTGGCGGGGCGCAGGGAGCTGGGGGCCGGTCTGCTGCGCGACCGCGCCGGCACCGGCGGACCGGTACGGGGCCGGCTGCGCGGCACCGCCGGGCTGGCGTGGCGGCTTCACGGGGGGCGGGTCGTGTCCTGGGTGACCGCCCTGGGGCCCTCGTCGCCGTCGGCGCGGCCGCGTTCGCCCGGCGGGATCTGCTCGCCTGAAAGGAAGCGCAAATACGACGGGAGGCTACGCCTGGGCTTTACCCGGAACAATCCAGCCTTAGAGTAATCGAACCACGACCCAAAGTTACGATGGCGGAAGTTCGCGCATCTATCGCTCCAGGGGGGCTGGAATGACTGACGAGACCCGGGCCGACGAGGTACGGATCGACACACTGGACGGCGAGGCCGCGCTGCTGCACGTTCAGGACGACCCCGTGGCCGCCGCGGCCGTCGACGTGGCGGTCGAGACCGAGCTGCTGGACAACGCCCCCGCCCGCGAGGCGGTGGAGGCCCGGCGCGAGGCCGAGCGCCGCATCATCGGGCTCCCGGATGAGGAGCGGGCGCGCGTGCAGCGGCTCCAGCAGGAGCTGCGCACCATGGGTGCCGAGGTGTGGCCGGTCGCCCGGTGGTGGGGCTACGAGATCCGCCTCAACGAGTCGGCCGCCCTGCTGTCGGCCGAGATCCCCCAGCTCGTCGGCGAGATCGCGGGCATCATGCTCGGCGCGTGGGTGGCCCCCGTGGTCGAGCGCAGCGTACGCGCCAAGGCCGACTGGATCGCCTCCATCGCCCGCCCGTACGGCGTCAAGCTGGTCTCTCCCTGGACCGCCCCCGGCATGCTCGTCCCCGCCCGCCAGGACGGCCGCATCCCGACCGACGCCCGGCTCTACTGGACCGTCCACGAGCCGGGGGAGGGCTGGAGCCCGGCGCAGCGGTTCGTCGAGCACTTCGACGTGTCGGGCGCGGCGCTCGCGGTGTTCCAGGACCGGCTCCACCTCGTCCACCGCGGCGTCGCCGGCGACTCCGCCCTGTGGTGGACGGCCTACGACGCCGAGGAGGGCTGGCGCGAGGACGAACGGTTCCCGAGCCACCTCACCGACGCGGCTCCGTCGCTGACGGCCTACGACGGGCAGCTCTACTGCGTGCACCGCGGCGCGGGCGACGACACCTCGCTGTGGTGGACCCGCTGGGACGGCTCCGCCTGGACGCCGGACGAGCGGTTCCCCGGCCACTTCACCGACGAGGCCCCGGCCCTGGCCGCCTACGACGGGCAGCTCTACTGCGTGCACCGCGGCGCCGGCGACGACACCTCGCTGTGGTGGACCCGCTGGGACGGCTCGACGTGGACGCCCGACCAGAAGCTGCCCGGCCACCACACCGCGAAGGCCCCGGCGCTGGCGGTCTACCGCGGCCACCTCTACTGCGTGCACCGCGGCGCCGGCGACGACGCGTCGTTGTGGTGGACCCGCTGGGACGGCTCGGAGTGGAGCCCCGACCAGAAGCTGCCGCGCCACCACACGGCGCAGGCCCCGGCGCTGACCGTCTTCAAGGACCGGCTGTTCTGCATGCACCGCGGCGCCTTCGACCACAACCTGTGGTGGGCCGCGTTCGACGGCGCCGCCTGGACCGCCGACGAGCAGGTGCCAGGGCACCGCACCTCCGAGCGTCCGGCGGTCATCGCCTACCGCGACCGGAACGCCAGCCACGACCAGCTGCTCTGTGTCCACCGCGGCTGAGACGAAGGGCTGAGACGAAGGGCTGGGACGAAGGGCTGGGACGAAGAAAGTGCCGGCTCGCGCGAGGCGGGCCGGCACTTTCGTGTCCGTGACCTACCAGCCGGCGAGCTGCTCCAGGAACCACTCGATCAGCGGCTTGGACACCGCGCCGTGCGCGCGGTTGGCGGTGTCGCAGCAGAACGCGTCCAGCAGCGTCTCGTCCTTGGGCAGGTCCCTGAGGTCCCGGTAGAGGTCGGCCTGCCACCGGTACGGGTCACGGGCCAGCGCGATCGCGCTGACGGTCGGGACGAAGCAGCTGTCGCGCAGCCGCTCCTGGATCGGCAGCCCCATCGCGTCGGCGACCCGCCCCCACGAGTCGAGCGTGCCGCCGGGGGCGCCGTCCCACGCGGCGACGTGGGAGGTGGCGCTCGTCCACACCGGCGGGCCGAGCTTGATGGTGCCGATGTTCTCCAGGGCGCCGCCGTCCGGCTGGACGCGGGCGGTGAGCTGGAGATCGGCGGACTGCAGGTCGAAGACCGGCGTGCCCGGCCCCAGGTCCAGGCCGGTGCCGGTGCCGAGCCCGCTCGCCAGCCCCAGCTTGTACGGCCGCATCGGGAACCAGCCGACGCGGCGCAGGTCGTCCAGGAACTCCTGGCGCAGCGGGTTGGCGGTCACCGGCCCCGAGTAGTCGGCGCTGTCGACCCAGCCCCACAGCAGCTGCTGCGCGGCCGGGCTGCGGATCAGCTCGGCCTGGCCGGGCTCGCCGCCCACCGGCGGCTGCAGCGCCTCGTGCAGGTACGCCAGCTGCTGGAGCACCAGCGGGATCCAGGCGCCGAGGTGCGGCGTGTCGTAGGAGAAGTACTTGTCGGTCTGGTGGTCGAGGCCGTCGGCCTCCATGCGGGCCAGGGCGTACCGGGTGACCATGCCGCCCATGCTGACGCCGCCGACCACCAGCGGGGCGTCTCCGGCCCGCTCGGCGAGGACGCGCTGCACGCAGCTGACCGCGACGGCGGCGTTGGCCTGCAGGTAGGTGTGCCGCTGGTTGAAGCCCAGCAGGACGACGTCGATGCCCATCGCGCGGAGCCGGTCCAGGAAGCCGGGCCTGCCGTCCTGGTACGGCGTGTTGAAGTGCCGCCACAGGGCGTCCAGGTCGCTCGGCCCGTGGCCGAAGCCGTCGGCCAGGATCAGCGGCCGGGTGAGCGTGCGGTGGCCCTCGGCCAGGTGGACGGCGGCCCGTCCCTTGGCGGTGACGCCCTGGTGCGGGCGGTCGCCGGTCAGCTCCCAGGTCGTCTCAGGCCTGCGGGTGTCGGCGTCCCCGTCCCGCTCGGCGGAGAACCAGACTCCCTGCCAGCCGAACGCGTCGGCGATCTGCTCGCCCTGCTCGTCGCTCAGGCTGTTCCTGATGCCCTGGGCTCTGGTCTCGACGTCGATTCTCGGTTCCTGCGCCATGATCGTTCCTCTCGCTACGCTGCGCGGCCGACTGGGGCCACTGACGCCACACTACGGTGACGTTCAGTGACGGAACGGGGACGGAATGCAGTGGCACGGTCATCTTCCCGTATCGTGTTTTCGCAGGTCAGATGAGGTATGCGCCGTTTCGCAGGCCGACGCGTGACACCCCGCCGACCGGGGGCAGGGGGGCAGGAGGGACAGCGGCAGCGAGCAGCTCGGGGGAGTCATGCAGGCGTTCTGGATCGACGCCACCCACGAAGGGACGCAGGAGCGTTACGGCGAGGAGTTGCGCAGGTGGCGGCACGCGTTCGCGGACGCGGAAGGGGAGCAGGGCGCGGGCGGCGTGACGCTCGACCCGGCGCACTTCGCCGCGGCCGCCTGGGAGGCAGCCACCCGCCCCGCCGCCGAGTTCCCGTACGTACGGCGCCACTCCCGGGTGCTGGACGCGGCCTGCCGCCGGCCGGAGGAGGCCAAGGGCCTGCTGGCGGTGGTCGAGCTGGCCGTGCCCGCCCCGGTGCGGGTGCCCGCCGGCTGGGCGGGCTGGCAGCACGAGGGCGGCGACGACCGGACGTACGCGCCGCCCCCGTACGAGCGGCAGACCGCGCTCACCACGCTGGAGCTGCGTGTGCCGGTGCCCCCGGACCGGCTGCCCACGCCCACGCACGCCAGGGCCGCGGGGCTGCCGAACCTGGACGACGCGCAGGCCTCGCTCGAAGCGCTCGTGGCCGAGCTGAACACGATCGTCGCGCCGTTCCTGCGCGAGCTGGAGGGCGGCGGCGACGCCGGTGCGATGCCGGAGTGGCTGCGCACCCAGATCGAGGCCGACAAGGCGACGGCCGAGAGCGCCGGCGGACGCGCCTGGCGGTACGTGCCCGCCCACGAGGGCAACCGGCTGGAGTTCGACGAGGAGCGCGGCGTCGAGGCGATCGGGTTCCGCGAGGGCGACCTGCTGCAGCCCGTCGAGGCCATCCACGTCGCGCTGCACGACCCGGCCGACGTGATCGCCCGCTGCGAGGCCGCGCTGGCGCTGCTGGCCTTCCACGGCCGTGACTGCGAGGAGTGCTGGTCGGGGGTGCCCTGCCGGTCCGTACGGCTCCTCGCGACCGGTTACCGGTGCCGTCCCGGCTGGCGCGACGAATGGGCGCTGCCGCCGGTCGGCGAAGCAGAGCCCGGCGGCGAACCGAAGAGGGGATGACAGGCATGACGAGACGGGACGACCATCCCGACGACGAGTTCTTCGCTCCCGTGCTGAAGGAACCGCCGGCGCCCGAGGACGTCAGCGAGACGGGGCAGGTGAGCGACACCGGCGTGCCGGACGTGTCCGGCGCGGGCCGGGGAGACTGGGACGAGTCTCCGCCGCCCTCCAACAGGCTCAGCGTGACCCTGCTCGTGACCGGCCTGGTGCTGCTCGCGGGGGTGGTGCTGACCGTGCTGGCGCTGATCGCCGGGCGCCCGCTGCTGGCGATCGTGCCCGCCGTGGTGGCGCTGGCGGCCGCTTTCGGCCTGGTCGCGTACGGCGTGCGGCGTACCCGCTCGAACGGCGGGCCGCCCACCTTCGGCTGAGGTTTCACCCCGTTCGGCTGGGTATTCGCCCTGCTGGACGGCATACGACAAGGAGCCCGCAATGCCGCTGATCGATCGTGAATGCGTACGGCGACTGCTGGAGTCGGACGATCCGGACGCCACGCTGGTGTTCGTCCGGGGGGACTGCGTGGTCCTGCCGGGCGGGGAGGTGGACGACGCCCACAAGGGTCTCGTCATCGCCCGGCGTGACGACATGCTGCCCCACGTGCCGGACGGCGCCCCGACGGACCAGGTGCTCGACGACCTGGCCCATCGGCTGGACAACGTCGTCCGCGACCTGGGCGGCTGAGCTCAGAGGTGACCCTGGCTGCCGGCCGATGCCAGATGGCGCAGGTCCTGTGACAGGCTGTCGCGGACCTTGTCCATGATCTTGCCCTGCGTCGCCTCCTCGGTCACCTCCAGCACCACCCGCGCCAGGTAGGTCGCCCGCGACGTGTCGACCCCGGCGCGGTCGGCTACTCGTTGCACGAACTCCTCCCGTCCGAAATGTTGCCCCGAGCCGAGGCCGCCGAGGACCTCCGTACGCCGGAGGTGCTCGCCGATCTCGTGGGGCAACTGGGCGGCCAGGTGGTCGGCGAGCCCTTCGGTGATGCGCTCGCCGAGCGTCTCCAACGTCGCCCTGCACGCCCGCTCGGCCTGGTCACGAGCGCCGAGGTGTGCGCGTGCCTGTACCTTTCCGATGAATTCGTCGTGTTGCACGATTCCTCCACACGGCTTGGTGTCTGCCCTGTGCGTGGATTTCCTGAGACGAGTATCCGCCCGCTGTGGCGGGCGGCCCTCCCCGCGCGCATACCCGTCGCGACTATACGGAAACGACTCCGCGGAGCCGCTCGCCCGGCGGCCTTTTCCGGCATGGTTCTTTACTGATTCCACACCCATGTTCGACGCAATGTCCGTTTTTATGATAAAATTGCCCCTTATTGAGCCGTGTAGCGTCTCAAGGGGTATTTTGTGGAAAAAGGCACTGAAGGCCAGGTAGATCAGGACGTCTACGTGCAGCAGGAGCTGCACCGGCTGCGCGACAGCATCGACAACCTCGACGCCGCCCTCGTCCACCTGCTGGCCGAGCGGTTCAAGTGCACCCAAGAGGTCGGCCGGCTCAAGGCCCGATATCAGTTGCCGCCCGCCGATCCCGAGCGTGAGGCGGCACAAATTCGCCGGCTGCGCGCGCTCGCGGAGGAGTCGAAACTCGACCCCGTCTTCGCCGAGCGGTTCCTGAATTTCATCATCGCCGAGGTGGTCAGGCACCACGAGCTGATAGCGGCCGCCGCGCGCGGCAATTAGACCCGGGCGAGGAAGGCGAGCACGCGCTCGGTGAGCAGCGCGGCGGCCTGCTCGTCGTAGGAGGGCAGGCTCGGGTCGGCGAAGCCGTGGCGGTCTCCGGCGTAGAGGAACAGCTCGGCGTCGGGGGCCGACTCGACCAGGGCGCGGGCCGCGTCGAGGTCGCCCTCGCCGGCGAAGACCGGATCGGACTCCATGCCGTGCACCTGCACCGGGACGTCGCCGGGCCACGCCTCGCCGAACTCGGAGACGGGCACGCAGCCTTCGATCAGCAGCGCGCCCTTCGCCCCGGGACGCGTCTGGGCCAGCAGCTGCGCGGGCAGCACGCCGAGCGAGTAGCCGGCCAGGACCAGCCCGGCGGGCAACCCCTCGGCGGCGGCCCGGCCGCGCTCGATCAGCGTGCCGAAGCCGATTTCCTGGGCGTGGGCGACGCCCTCCGCCGACGTGTCGAAGACCCGGCCGTCGTACAGGTCAGGCAGGTGCACGGTGTGGCCGGCCGCCTCCAGCACGCCGGCGAACGAGCGCATCCCCGGCGTGAGCCCGTGCGCGTGATGGAACAGCAGGACGTCGGCCATGCCGCCTCCTCGGTTCGATCAGGTTTTCGAAGAGTATGTCACGGCCAGGGCCTCGGCGTACGCCCCTACGCGGGCAGCTGAAAGTGCCAGACGATCAGCGCCGGCGAGCCCTCGACGGCCGCCCGCGCCGCCTCCGGCGCGAAGCCGACCAGGGACCACGGCCACAGCTCCCACGGCACGAGACTCGCGGGCCCGCGCTCCGGCGGGTCGTCCGGATCGGCTGCCGGCGACGGCTCCTCGCAGCGCCGCACGGCCAGCCCCGCCCGCAACGCCGCGCGCACGTAGTCGCCGGTCCGGTGGTGGTACGTCGCCACCCGCCCCGGCGACCCGTCGGCCAGCCGTACGGGCGGGACGACGCCGCGCGCCACCCCCTCGGGATGGATGTCGGAGGTGATCACGTGACCGCCCGGCCGCAGCACCCGGGCGAACTCGGCCAGCACCGGGTCGAGGTCGGGCACGTGGGCCAGCGCCAGCGAGCAGACCACCAGGTCCACCGAGCCGTCGTCCACCGGCAGGCGGCGCAGGTCGCCGAGGCGGAAGTCGCCGTCCGGCACGCGTACGCGGGCCCGCTCCAGCATGTCGGGCGAGCTGTCCACGCCGAGCACCCGATGACCCCGCCCGGCCAGCGCCGCCGCGAACCGGCCGGTGCCGCAGGCCGCGTCGAGCGCGACCCCCGCGGGCAGCTCCGCCACGATCTCGTTGACGATGGGCTCGTCGTAGTCGAACGCCGAGTTGGGCCCGTCGTACGTCTTGGACCAGATGCGGTAGCCGTCGACCGTGTCCACGCGGGCGACCTCCACGCCCGCGCCGGCCAGCGACTCGTCGTCGAGCAGCTTGCGGATCTCCGCGACGCGCGCCTCGACGAACGCACGCCCGTGCTCTCCGGTGAACGACCGCATCAGGGCCATGCCCTGCAGCCCCAGCACGTACGCCAGCGGATGCTCGTACATCATCAGAGGGACGCTAACCGGGCGCACCGGCCGGATGCCACCGAATATCGGGCTCGGGCCCGCGTCCGGGCCCGAGCCGGCCGGGTCAGGTGACGTCGGCGTTCTGGGCCGCCTGGTAGACCGCCATCGCCTCGTTCCCGAAGAAGGGGCCGAACATGAAGTTCGGGGCGAAGGTGTAGGTGAAGCTGTTGACCGAGTTGAGCCAGCCCTGCCCCGTGGACTCGTCGAAGCCCTGGAACCACGGACCGCCGCTGGACCCGCCCGTCATGCCGCAGCGCAGCCCCTGGTCGCGGGTCTGCACGGTGTCGTCGAACGCCTGCCCGCTGCAGTAGATCAGGTCGGACCCGTCGAACGGCTCGGCCGCCGGGTAGCCGAAGGCGTAGTTCTGCCGGCCGCGCGGCTGGTTGAACGCCACGCCCTGGCCGCCGACGACGTCGGTCAGCGTCCGGCCGTTCAGCGGGGCGACGACGACGGCTGCCACGTCGAAGTTGATGTCCTCCTGGTCGTTCCACTGCCGCGTGGTCAGCATGCGCGAGGCCGCCCACGTCCCGAACGGCCGCCGGCCGTCGTCGAAGGCGGGGACGAACACCCAGTTGCGGTGGGCTGCGCCGTCGAGCTTCACGCAGTGCCCGGCGGTCATCACGACGCTCTCGTTGGCGCTGGTCACCGCCGTCCCGGAGCAGGAGGAGTTGCGGCCGTCGGCGGTAGTGAAGAAGACCCGCCCCACGGTGCGCACGACGGCGCCGCCGTCCTCCCAGGTGAGCCCGGAGCTGTTCGGCACCGCGGCGGCGAGCGCCGTGCGCCCCGTGGTGGCCGAGGAGCTCTGGTAGGTCCACGGCGTGGAGCG
Organism: Nonomuraea aridisoli; assembly: GCF_003236395.1. Taxonomy (GTDB): domain Bacteria; phylum Actinomycetota; class Actinomycetes; order Streptosporangiales; family Streptosporangiaceae; genus Nonomuraea; species Nonomuraea aridisoli. The sequence continues at coordinate 8,783 of NZ_POUD01000004.1, forward strand.
GGTCGTGGTGGCCGCCGTGCCCCGGGAGGCCCAGGGCGTGCCGCGGGACGGGCCGTTCGACGAGGTCGCGCGCCGGGGCGGGGGCGCGTCCAGCGGCTGCGCCGCCCGCATGCGCTGCGAGGTCCAGTACCGCAGCACGGTCCTGCGTTCCGACCAGGAGTCCGTGGCGCTCCATCGGGCGGGCCTGGGGTCGGGGCCTGCGGCGGCCTGAGCGGTGCCCGGGAGCGCCGGCGCGCAGGTCAGGGCGAGCGCGGCGGCGATGAGCAGGGCGGCTCTGCGGTGCATTGACGTACCTCCCGAAACGCGGAATCTGCCGCTCGGAGGTACGTACGGTCACCGCCATATTCCTCAATTCCTGCTCATGCCGATATAGCACTATCACGGAGCGCATGAGTGCCGACACCGACCGTGAGGAGAAAGGCAGTCTGGGGCCGGATGGTGATGCTCTTTCCGGCTTCTTTCCTCGGAGGGGAAATTCGGATACGGCGTGGCGTTACAGGGTCGCTGTCCGTAACTGTAACCATCGTTGATGGTTCTCGTGCCTGGCCGTTTCGGCAGGCCAATCGGGCTGCACGCCGGCCTGCGACTCACGCGACCATGGGTCGCATTCCGAAAGGTAACGGTATATGTTCACCCGGGATAATCGGACAAAAGTTACAGCCGACTCGGCGCGGCCGAGGGTGCGCCACTCGCTGAAGAAAGCGGCGGGACTGGCCAAACACGGTGCCCTCGCGATGGCGCTGGTCGCCACGATCGCCCCCGCGGCACTGGCCGCTGACCCGTTCGGCATCGAAGACGACATGCCGCCCGCGAGGCCGAGGCCGATGCCGACCCCGACCCCGACCCCGACGGCGTCGCCCTCACCCACCGAGACGGTGTTCGACGACGACCGCCGCCGGCGCCGCCATCATGTCCACATCCACCGGGAGCACGGCCGCTGCTCGCCGCACACCTTCTGGCGCGTCCACAGCCTGTCGCCGAGGAACTTCTTCCTGCCGCGGACCAGGTTCATCGACGGTCCCGGCGGCACGATGACGGTGACGGTCACGCGTGAGCACGAGGTGACGGCCTTCCTGGAAACCGAGAACGAGCGCACGTGGACCCATACGCGGCGCCTGTTCGAGCGCCGCCGCACCGACGACGCCTTCGAGAACCTCAACGTCGCCGACGTCGTCCACCAGCTGCGCAAGCTCGGCCTGCCGCACCTGGAAGAGCGGCACATGGTCTTCGCCGGGCACGAGTACACCCGTGACATCAGCGACAAGAAGTACGGCAACATGTGGTACCGGGTCTTCGGCTACCGCATCGGCTACTCCGCCTGGCGGGTGCTCGGCACGTGCCGTCACGTCCCGGTCGCGCGCGGCCTGGTGAACGTCCCCTCCCGCGTGGAGGGCTGGCGCTACTGGGAGACCAAGCGCCCGATGTTCAAGGGCCGGCGGCTTCCCTGGAAGAAGTAGCGCGTCACCGCAGGTCGAAGGGGGTTCTCGTAACCGATTCCCGGGTATGAGAGTGGCTCGGGGAGCGCCTTCCGCGACGCCGCCGTCCGGCCGGCGCCTCCCTTGCCTTCCGCGAGGAGGACACCATGGCCGTCGTTCTTCTGGCCATCGCGCCGCTCATGATCCCGCCGTCGAGTCCCGGTGGCCAGAGTTCCAGCCGCTCCCGGCGCCGTCGGCGCCGGCACCGGCGCTTGTGACGCCGACGACCACCCAAGCGCAGCGCGGGGGAACGACAGGGTCTCCCTGCGCTGCACCGGCCGCGGACGCAGCCCTCCTCCCCGGGCGCGCCCGCAGCCGGCATGTAAGGCCCCGTTCGATTTCCGCAGAACGGCTCAGGACGGCTCAGGACCGCTCGGCGAACGACGCCAGGACGATGCCGAGCGTCCGCTGGTTCTGGCCGGACGCCTTGGCGTCGGTGGAGTTCACCCAGTAGACCAGGGTCCGGCTCAGGTCACTCCAGCGAGTCGGGCAGGCGGGGCGCGGGCAGGCCGCTGGTGTGATCCGTCTTCTTCACGATGACTCCAGGTCAAGAGGATGATCAGTGCGCCCATCGTGCTCGCCGCGGGGCCCGGGGCGGATCGCCGCCGCGGGGGATTTCCCCTCGCTCGTGTGAGGGAGGCTCGCAATCCCCCGCACCGGCGATGTGCCCCGACGCCCGCGGCGGTGAGGATCTTCGCCATGAACCCTCGCATCTCCTTCGTCGCCGCGCCGCTGCTCGTGCTCGCCTACGGCGTCATCCGGATCCTCGACGGGCTCGACGGCAGCCGGGGCCCCGGTCTGGCCTGGACCACCGGGCATCTCGCGTTCATGGCGGCGCTCGTCCTGTTCGTCCAGATCTTCTGGCGGATGCGGGCGATGGCCGGGCGGAACGCGCTCGCCACCGTCACCGCGGCGCTCGGCACCGTCGGCGTCGCGACGCTGCTCGCGCAGTTCGGCATCGACATCGTCGTCGGGTTCATGGCCGCCGACCACGCCGCCATGGGTCCGCTGTTCGACCAGGTGCGGAGCGTGCCGGGCGTGCGGCTCGCGGTCTACGACGGAGGGCCGTTCCTGTTCTACCTGGCCCAGCTCGGCCTGGTCGTCCAGCTCGCCGCCCGGCGCCGGATCAAGGCGTGGACGCCCGTGCTCGTCCTGCTCGACCTCGCCCTGCCGTTCGCCGACAAGGATCTCATCCCGGTCGGCGCCGTCCTCCTGCTCGTCTCCTTCCTGCCGCTCGCCCGCCGGGCGGACGAGGGGACGGCGCGGCCCGCCGCGGCGCTCGCATGACCCGCCCGGAACCATGGGATGCCATGTCCGAGGTACGGGTTCTCGCACGGCCGCGCCGATGGGCGAACGCGCTGCCGCCGATCTGGGTGGACTCCGCGCTCGCTGCCGCGGTGCTGGTCGCCCAGCTGTGGCCGCTGCTGTCCCGCGACAACCCGCACGGCGGACCCTGGCACTGGTGGGGGTACGTCTCCGTGATCGCCGCCACGGCGCCGCTGGTCTGGCGGCGGCGCTCGCCCGCGCTCGTGCTGGTGACCTCGCTCCTCCTGGGCGAGAGCTACGACCTGGTGGACGAGGTGGCCGCCCAGCCCATCTGGTACGCCGGGCTGGTGGCGCTCTACACGGCGGCCGCCTACTCCGGGCGGGTGACGCGCGTGGCCCTGCTGACCGTGACGCTCGGCGGCGGACTGCTGATGGTGGGCTCGTGGGAGACCGCGATGCGCGGGATCGTGCTCTTCGTGGCCGCGTACGCCATCGGCCGGGCCGCCGCGGCCTCCCGCGCCCGGGCGGCGGCGCTGGAGGAGCGGGCCGCCCGGATCGCCCGCGACATGCACGACATCCTGGCCCACGCCGTCAGCGTCATGGTGGTCCAGGCCGAGGCGGGCCCGCTGGCGGTGGAGCGCGATCCCGCGCGGGCCGTGGCCGCCTTCGACGCCATCGCCGCCGCCGGGCGCGACGCGATGGAGCAGTTGCGCCGCATGCTCAACGTCCTGAAGGAGGAGGAGGGTCCGCGGGGGCCGCAGCCGACGATCGCCGCCCTGCCCGCGCTGGCCGAGCAGATCCGGGCGACCGGGCTGGACGTGACATACTCCACCGCGGGCGAGCCGCGGCCGATGTCGCCCGACGCCGAGGTGGCCGCGTACCGGATCACCCAGGAAGCCCTCACCAACGTCGTCAAGCACGCGGGCGCCGGCCGCGCCGGCATCGCCCTCACCTGGCGGGAACGCGAACTCATGATCGACATCACCGACGACGGCCGGGGCCGCGGACCGGGCCTGCCGTCCGGCGGCAACGGGCTGATCGGCATCCGCGAGCGGGCCGCCGCGTGCGGCGGCCCCACGCCAGGCCGGGCCGCCGCCGGAGCGGCTGGCCGCGCTCACCGCCCGGCGAACGCGAGACGCTGCGGCTCATCGCGCGCGGCCTGTCCAACGCCGAGATCGCGCGGGAGTTGGTGGTCAGCGAGCACACCGTGAAGACGCACGTCAGCAACGTGCTCACCAAGCTGGGGCTGCGTGACCGGGTGCAGGCCGTGATCGCCGCGTACGAGACCGGGCTCACCGTCCCCGGCGGGCACTGAGCCGTCAGAACGACGCGGGCCCGATCAGGCTCATCAGTCTCCGCATCTGGTGGGGGACGTCGCGCACCTCCACGTCGCCGCCGGCGGCGAAGTCGCGCAGCGTGCGCACCGCGGCGACGTCGGCGAAGGTCACCCCGGACAGGTCCACGATCAGCTCGTCGTCGATGAGCCGGGCCCGTTCCAGCGTTCGCCGCAGCTCGGCGCTGTTACTGCCGTCGATCTCGCCGGACAGCCGGATCACCGAGGGGCCGGGCATGATCGCGCACGTGATCCGCAGGGTGTGGTCGACGTACAGCACCTGTTCGGGCGGTGCCCAGCTGAGAGCCGGGCCGGTCGCCTGGTCGGCGATGCGGTGGGGGTCGAGGGCGGCGTCGTGGCTTGTGGTCATCACCTCAGCCCATCGGGGCGGTCCTTCGCTCGGGGTCGGTCAAACGGCACCGGATCGGACAGATTGGCCCTTTCAGGATAACGGAGTAACGAGAATACCGGAATACTTTTTCGTTAGTGGATCTTCGCCCATGCGGCCTGTCCTCCCCTTAAGTCGATCACAGACGAAAGGTCGGTGATCGACCGCGATTAGGCCCTACTCGATCGGCGTAACTCGGGTTACATTCACGTTAATTTGCCCTCTCTTATCCCCCGAGTAGACCGAAGGAGAGGCGTGAGAGCGAGAACCGCGATCGCGGCGTTGACGGCTGCGGCATTCCTCCTGCCGGCCACGGTGGCGCAGGCCGCCGGGGCCACCACCGCCGTGGCACCACCCCCCGACGACCAGTTCCAGAAGGTCACGCTCAACGATCATCCCGGCGAGCCCATGGACCTCGCGGTCCTGCCGGACTCCCGCGTCCTGCACACCACCAGGCAGGGCGAGGTCTGGCTGCACGACCCGAAGACCGGGCTCAACACCCTGGCCGCGGAGATCGACGTCTACCAGCACGACGAGGAGGGGCTGCAGAGCATCGCCCTGAGCCCCGGCTTCGGCAAGGGCTCCAAGAAGGACGACTGGATCTACCTCTACTACTCCCCGCCGCTCGACACCCCGGAGGACGACCCGGACACGCCGGACGTCAACGAGGGCGACGCCCCGGAGACCGGCACGCCGGAGGACTTCGAGCCCTTCAAGGGCCACATCCAGCTGTCGCGCTTCCGTTTCACCGGCTCGACCATCGACCTCGGCACCGAGCAGCAGATCCTCCAGGTCCCGGTGGACCGCGGCATCTGCTGCCACGTCGGCGGCGACATCGTCTTCGACGCCAAGGGCCTGCTCTACCTGGCGACCGGCGACGACACGAACCCGTTCGCCTCGGACAGCTTCGCGCCGATCGACGAGCGCGCCGACCGCAACCCGGCGTTCGACGCCCAGCGCAGCTCCGCCAACACCAACGACCTGCGCGGCAAGATCCTGCGCATCAAGGTCGGCGAGGACGGCTCGTACACGATCCCGGACGGCAACCTCTTCGCGCCCGGCACGGAGAAGACCCGGCCCGAGATCTACGCGATGGGTCTGCGCAACCCGTTCCGCATCGAGCTCAACCGGACCAACGGTGACCTGTACGTCGCCGACTACTCGCCCGACGCGCGCCAGCCCGATCCCGAGCGCGGTCCGGCGGGGCAGGGCAAGTGGACGATCATCCGCGAGCCCGCCAACTACGGCTGGCCGTACTGTGCGACGGCGGAGCTCCCGTACGTGGACTACGACTTCGCGACCGGCGAGTCGGGTGAGCCGTTCGACTGCGCCGCGCCCGTGAACGAGTCGCCGCACAACACCGGCCTGCGCGAGCTGCCCCCGGTCGTCCAGCCGGACGTGTGGTACGGCTACAGCCTGTCGCAGGAGTTCCCCGGGCTCGAGACCGGCGGCATCGGGCCGATGGCCGGGCCGGCGTACGACTTCGACCGGCGTGACACGCGCGGCAAGAACCCCGTGGCCTGGCCGGAGTACTACGACGGTGTGCCGCTCTTCTACGAGTGGACCCGCGACTACATCAAGGCGTTCCACCCTGACGGGCGGATCGAGGACGTGCTGCCCTCGGTCTTCTTCGACGCCCCGATGGACATGGAGTTCGGCCCCGAGGGGGCGCTCTACGTGCTCGAATACGGCAACGACTACTTCGAGGTGAACGAGACGGCCCAGCTCTCCCGTATCGACTACATCGGCCACACGGGCAACCACAGCCCGATCCCGGCCGCACAGGCGTCGGTGACGGCCGGCCAGGCCCCGCTCGCCGTCAGTTTCACCAGCGAGGGCACGAGCGACCCCGACGGCGACCGGCTCAGCTACGCCTGGGACTTCAACGCCGACGGCAAGGTCGACTCGCGTGAGCCCGCGGCATCGTTCACATTCAGTGAGAACGGCGTCTACGATGCCACGTTGCGGGTCAGCGACCGCGCCGGCATGTCGGCGGCGACGTCGGTGCGGATCGTGATCGGCAACGAAGCGCCGGTCGTGGAACTGGTCCGGCCGGTCACCGGCCAGCCGTTCGAGTTCGGCGACGTGGTCGAGTTCGAGGTCCGGGTCACCGACGACCAGCCGGTGGACTGCGACAACGTGGTGGTGAACTACGAGCTCGGCCACGACGATCACACCCACAACCTGAGCGTGGCCCGCGGCTGCACCGGCAGCTTCCAGACCACCGCCGGCGGCCACGATCCGGAGGCCGACAACCTCAGCGCCGTCTTCATCGCCGAGTACACCGACCCGGGAACCGGCGACCTGCCGGAGCTGACCGGCAGCGACCAGGCCGTGCTCCGGCCCAGCGAATAGGAGATCGACCCATGTGCTACGGCTACCGTCCGACCAGGCGCGGCCTGCTGGCCGCGGGGCTCGGGCTCGGCGCGGCCGCGTTCGCCGCCACCTCGGTGTCACCGGCCGCCGCCGCGGCCGGCCCGAAGAAGCCGAAGGGGCGGCGCGTGCCCCCGGGCCAGATCAGCATGCAGATCTACAGCGTCCGCGACGACCTGGCCAGGGACTACGACGCCACGCTCACCTACCTGGCCGAGATCGGCTACCCGAAGGTCGAGCTCGCGCTCGGCTACTTCGGGCGCACGGCGGCGCAGCTGCGTGAGTTCCTCGACGGGCTCGGCCTCCACGCCAGCTCCAGCCACGACGGCATCAGCCCCGACGACGCGGCGCTGGAGGCGAAGATCTCCAACGCGCTGACCCTGGGCCAGAGCTACATCGTGGTGCCCTACCTCGACTCCCAGAACCTGGACGACTGGAAGGGCTGGGCGGAGCGGATGAACGTCGAGGCCGCGGCCGCCCGGTCGGCCGGGCTGCACTACGGCTACCACAACCACGCCCACGAGTTCACCACCGACCTCGGCGGCGGCACGACGCCCTGGGACGTGCTCACGAGCGAGCTCGACCCGAAGCTGGTCCACCTGGAGATCGACATCTACTGGGCGGTCACCGGCGGCGTCGGCCGCGGCGCGGCGGACCCGGTGGGCTTCGCGATCGACGTGATCCGCGACGCGCCGCAGCGCGTGCTGCAGTACCACGTCAAGGACCGGCACCTGGACGGCGACATGGCCGACCTCGGCACCGGGACGATCGACTTCCGGCGCGTGTTCGAGGCGCACCGCGTGCGGGAGTACATCGTCGAGAACGACACCCCCGACGTCACGCCGCGGCGTACGTCGGAGGTGGGCTACAGCTACCTGCGGAACCTGCGCTACTGAGATCACGACGCCGAGCCCGGCCCCGTGCCGGGCTCGGCGCCCTCAGGCGACGCTTCCGATGACCGGCTCGCCCGTCGTCTCGTAGGTGACGTAGACGACGCCGGAGCCGGTGGTCCGCGTGCCGGTCAGCTTCAGGCCGGCCGCGGCCGTGCCCTCGGCGAAGATCCGCTTGCCCTCGCCCAGCACGACGGGGAAGACCAGCAGCCGGTACTCGTCGACCAGGCCGGCCTGCTGCAGGGAGTGGATGAGCCGGCTGCTGCCCTGGGTGACGATCTCGCCGTCGGTGCGCTTCTTGAGCTCGGCGACCGTCTCGGCGGCCTCGCCCACCAGCACCTCGGTGTTGCGCCACGCGGCGGTCATGGGCGTGCGCGTGGTGACGTACTTGTTCATGTCGTTGATCCAGGCGCCCTCCTCGTCGGGGACGTCCGGCCAGTGCGCGGCGAGGATGTCGTACGACCGGTGGCCCAGCAGCATGCCGGTCGCGTTCGCGAACACCCCGCCCATGATCTCGCCGAAGCCCTCGTCCACGTGGGGGGCGAGCCAGCCGCCGTAGGGGAAGCCGTTGTCGTCGTCCTCGCTCGGGCCGCCGGGGGCCTGCATCACACCGTCCAGCGACACGAACGCCGCGACCACCAGCCTGCTCGTCATCGTCGACTCCTCTCGGGTGGGGGCGTCCGCCCCGCTGTCTGTGTGACCCAGCTTGGCGGGGACGGTTTACGGATCCCTTAAGGCTTTCCTACGGTCGCGCGCTTCGGCCCTCCATCCCGGTGACGGTGATGGTCCCGGTGGTGGCGCGCAGGCCGAATCCGTAGCGGAACCGGCTGCGGACCTCGGCGGTCGTCAGCGCGCCGGCGATGGAGGTGGTGTACAGGCGCCGCCACGTGCCGGCGTGCTCGGCGTACGACGTGAGCGTCTCACCGGTCAGCAGCACGGCGAGGCGGTCTCCCGGCTGCAGGGTGGCCGGGATCTGGTCCGCCACGTCGAGGAACTCACCGTTCACGCGAACGTCGAACCCGGTGGTCCCACGGGTGTTGTTGTACCAGGCGGTGGCGTAGTCGCTGTCGTCCTTGATCCAGCCGACGAAGACGCTGTCCTCCTGCTTGCCGGTCTCGGCGAACGAGCCTATGGTCACCACGCTGACCGCCTGGTCGGAGGCGAGCGCCCTCCCTCCGGCCATCAGGCCGAAGTACGGCTCCGTGCCGGTCCCCCTGAAGCGCCCGTTGCCGACGGTGACGTCGGGCAGATCCTCGCCGGAGAACGGCTGGTACGTGACGTACCCGCCGGAGGCGCCTCCGGCGAACCGGTCGTCGAGGGCGACCACCGGGAGCGCTCCCAAATCGAGCGTGGCACCCGGCCGCACGCGGGCCGACGGGCTCTCCGGCTGGACCGGCTGCACGGACGACGATCGGCTCGGCTTCGCGGACGCCGACCGGCTCGGCTTCGTGCTCGGCGACCGGCTCGGCTTCACGGACGGCGATCGGCTCGGCTTCGTGCTCGGCGACTTGAGCGGCTTCGCGACCGACGACGAGAGCGGCATCGCGACCGCCGGCGGGCTCGGCTGCGCGGCCGACGGCTGGTTCCCCTGTGCGAGGGCCGGCGTCTCCCGGCCGCTGAGCCAGGACGGCACCACCAGCACACCCGCCGTCACGAGCAGCGCCGCGCCCCCGGCCGCCACCGCGAGCACGGCCCCCTTGGAACGCCGCCGGCGCGACCGCCCGGAAGCGTTGGTGATCTCATGCTGGTTGTACGGCCGTGGCAAGGGGCCGCCGCCGGTGAGGGCGCGCAGCACCTGGTCGGCGGACGGGCGCACCGCCGGGTCCTTGGCCAGGCAGGCGAGCACCAGGGGACGCAGCGGCTCCGGCACGCCCGACACTTTGGGCTCGCCGTTCAGGATGCCGTGAAGGATCACGGGGATCGCCGAGCCGGGGAAGGCGCTGTGCCCGGTCGCGGCGAAGACCATGCTCCCGGCCCACGAGAACATGTCGGAGGCCGGGGTGAGCGGCCGGTTGGCGAACTGCTCCGGCGACATGTACGACGGCGTGCCGGTCACCTGCGTGTTGGTGGTCACGTGGTCGAACGCGCGGGCGATGCCGAAGTCGATCACGACCGGCCCCTCCGGGCCGAGGATCACGTTGGCCGGCTTGAAGTCGCGGTGCACGACGCCGGCGGCGTGGATCGAGGCGAGCGCGGTCAGCGTGGAGACCGCCAGCCGTTCCAGCCCGCTGCCCCTCCGGGGCCCGTCGCGCTTGACCAGCTCGTCCAGGGACGGGCCGGGGACGTATTCGCTGACGATGTACGGTTGCTCGCCCACCAGACCCGTGCCGATGATCCGGGCCGTGCAGAAGGCGGCGACGCGCGCCGCGACCTCCGCCTCGCGCAGGAACCGGCGCCGCGTCTCGGGGTCGGCCGCGAGTTTGCGGTGCAGAACTTTGATCGCCACCCGCAGGCCGCCGGGGGCCTCACCCAGGTAGACCGTGCCCTGGCCGCCCTCCCCCAGGACGCTCAAGATTCGGTGTTCACCGAGCTGCCCGTGTTCCGGCGCGCGATGGACGGTCACAGCACCACTCCGCAAGAGTCGGACGATCTTTCCATGTCGCGATCAGAGTAGCCGCGTACTGGGAAGTAAGTCCGAAAAGAGGGGAATCGCCCGGTACGTGTCCCGTAGGCTCGAGTGCATGAGCGGAACGTACGCGTCCGCGTGCCGGCTCACGCCGAGCGCCGTGATCGGTCCGTCCACGATCCACGGCACCGGGCTGTTCGCCGTCGCGCCGATCCGCCCCGACGAGGTCGTGATGCGGTTCGGCGGTCAGGCCATCGACGACGCCACCCTGGCCCGGCTCGCGCCGCCGTACAGCAGCATGACCGTCGCGGAGGGCGTCCACCTGCTGCTCGACGTCGACCATCCGGTCAGCCGCGGCAACCACTCCTGCGACCCCAACCTCTGGCACCGTGACGCCACCACGGTGGTGGCCCGGCGCGCCGTCGAGCCGGGGGAGGAGCTGACCATCGACTACGCCACGCACACCGGGGTGGAGAGCTGGTCGATGGAGTGCCGCTGCGGCACGGCCCTGTGCCGCGGCGTCGTCTCCGGCCGCGACTGGCGCCTGCCACGCCTGCGGGCGGCGTACGGCGAGCACTGGAGCCCACCCCTCCTCGCCCGCATCGCCGCCCACGGCTGATCCGGGACATCCGTTGAGCGGCCCTGGGATGAGAACAGGACACTGCATGGCTATACGGGGGCAGATGTAATGATGCGATCCCTGTGATGAGCAAGGTGGTGGAGTGGGATGTCCGGGAGCGTTGACGTCGCGGAGCTGAAGCGACGTATGGGGCGGGTCGGGGTCTGGACCGGCATGTTGAGCCGGGAGTCGGCGGCGTTCGAGCGGGACGCCGCCGCGGAGATCGAGAGTCTCGGCTTTGGCACCCTCTGGGTCGGTGAGGTTCCGATCAGCAAGGAGGCGTTCACGCACTCGGCGGTGTTGCTGGGCGGCACGCGGTCGTTGCTGATCGCCACGGGCATCGCCAGCATCTGGTCGCGTGACGCGGTGGCCGCGGCGAACGCGGCGAACACCTTGACGGAGGCGTATGACGGCCGGTTCGTGCTGGGCCTGGGGGTGAGCCACGCGCCGTTGGTGAACACCCGGGGGCACGACTACGGCAAGCCCGTCTCGGCGATGCGCACCTATCTTGACGGCATGGACCAGGCCGAGTACCAAGGCCCGCTCCCGCAGCCCGCGCCGCGGCTGCTGGCGGCGTTGCGGCCGAACATGCTGGAGCTCGCGGCGTCGCGGGCGCAGGGGGCGCACCCGTACTTCGTCACCCCCGAGCACACCGCGCGCGCCCGCGAGATCCTCGGCCCCGATCCCGTGCTGGCGCCCGAGCAGACGGTGCTCCTGGAGACCGACCCCGAGCGGGCGCGGGAGGTGGGTCGCCGGTTCACCTCGCGCTACCTCGCCATGCCCAACTACGTGAACAACCTGCGCGCCCTGGGCTGGGACGACGCCGACCTCGAGGGCGCCGGCAGCGACGCGCTGGTGGACGCCCTCGTGGTGTGGGGCGAGCCGGAGAAGGTGATCGAGCGCGTACGGGCCCACCTCGACGCGGGCGCCGACCACGTGTGCATCCAGCCCCTCGCCGACACCTCCCAGCAGATGCTCGAACACCTCCGCATCCTGGCCGAATCCGACGTCATCGCCTCCTGACACTCCGTTCGGGTGAGAGGGCTGCCCCTGGGCAGCCCTCTGCCGTCTTGGAGGACGTCACCTCTTCGACAGGCCCAGGGTCTCGGCGGCGGATTCCAGGGCGGCGAGGTGGTCGTCGGGGGTGCGCAGCCCGGCGTTCATGGTGTTGATCGCGATGTGCGTGGCGCCGGACTCCTCCCACCTGCGCGCCGTGGCGGCCAGTTCGTCCGCGTCGCGCGTCCAGCCGAGGCGGCCCTCCATGCCGAGCGCCGACGGATCGCGCCCCGCCTCGGAGGCGGCCTGCTCGACCATGGCCTTCGCCTCGTCCAGCTCCGGGCCCGGCCCCATCTGCGGGAACCACCCGTCGGCCAGCCGTCCGGCCCGCTGGTACGCCCGGGGCGACTGCCCGCCGAACCAGAGCGGGATCGGCCGCTGCACCGGCAGCGGCGCCAGCCCCGCCCCGGTCACCCGGTCGAACCGGCCCTCGAACGTGATCGACTCCTCCGTCCAGAGCCGGCGCAGCAGCTCGACCTGCTCCTCGACGCGCCTGCCCCGGCTGCCGAAGTCCTGGCCGAGCGCCTCGTACTCGACCGCGTTCCACCCCAGCCCCACGCCGAACCGGAACCGCCCGGACGTCAGCAGGTCGATCTCGGCCGCCTGCTTGGCCACCAGCGCCGTCTGCCGCTGCGGCAGGATGATGATGCTGGTGACGAGCTCCAGCGAGGTGATCGCGGCGAGGAAGCCGAAGAGCACCATCGGCTCGTGGAACGTGGACCGCACGTCGTAGGGCCCCTGCCAGCCCTTGTGCACGGCGGGGTCGGCTCCGACGACGTGGTCGAAGGCGATGAGGTGCCGGAAACCCAGCTCCTCCACCCGCTGCCCGTAGGCGCGCACCGCGCCGACGTCCCCGCCCATCTCGGTCTGCGGAAAGACGACACCGATCTGCATATATGGCTCCGCCCGAAGATCCTGCTCGATGAACGACCATCATCACCCGCGGCCCCGCATCACCGCCCGCCGACGCTCCGAGCCGGCCGGCCGGCGTCAGACGACAGCAAGCTTCTCTTCGATGCGCGGCGAACGTGACAGCGGTTCGGCGAGATGGGTCTCATCGAAGGTTGTCGTTTCGGCGTGCACTCCACACTGCCAGCCCGGCCACCAGGACGAGAACGCCGGCGAGCCAGAGGATCCCCTGGAGTGGCAGGGCATCGACGATTGTGCCGCCGGCCAGCGCGCCGAGACCGATCGAGAGATTGAACACCGCCACCCACAGAGCGGAGGACTCCTCGACCGCTTGTGGCGCGGACCTGATCATCCACGTCTGGAGGCTCGTGGAGACTCCGCCGTACACCAGGCCCCAGCCGATGAGCAGCACCGCCCCGCCCGCGGCGGTGAGCCCTGCCATGGGGTAGAGCAGCACGGTCACCCCCAAGGCGGCGGCGATGGTGAGGACCGTTGCATGGAGCCTCTTCGCCACGGCGGCACCCGCGATGAAGTTCCCTGCGACGCCCGCTATGCCGAATCCGAACAGCAGAGGCCCGATGAGTCGCGCGTCGATGCCGGACAACTCCTGCAGCACCGGGCTGATGAACGTGTAGGCCGCGAAGTGGCCGGTCACGATGAGGAAGGTCGCCAGGATGCCGACCCGGACGCCCTGATTGCGGAACTGGTCGGCCAGCCGCCGCAGGCCGACGGGCTGAGCAGCGGTCAACGGTGGCAGCACGGCCAGCAAGGCGATCAGTACGACCAGGGCGAGCGCGCTCAGCGCTCCGAACGCGATCCGCCAGCTCGCCAGCCCGCCGATCACCGTGCCGATGGGGACGCCGAAGACGTTCGCTGCCCCGACGCCGCCGAAGATGATCGCCGTGGCCCGCGGTACGAGCGGGGCGGAGACGAGCCGGACGGCCAGACCCCCGGCGATGGCCCAGAACCCGCCGATCGCCACCCCGACCAGCACGCGGGCGCTGATCAGGAGCGCATAGTTCGGGGCCAGGGCGGAGGCCAGGTTGGCGAGCGTCATGAGCCCCATCAGGGCGACGAGCAAGAGCCGGCGATCCATCCTGCCGACGAGTACCGGGACCACCGGTGCGGCGACGGCGGCGACGATGCTGGGGACCGTGACCATCAGACCTGCCGCCCCCTCGGAAACCGACAGTGCCGATCCGACGGGGCTGAGCAGTCCGATGGGGAGCTGCTCGGCCGTCACCAGGAGAAATGTGCCGAAGGCCACGGCGGACACCGCGAACCAATGATTCTTCGCCGACGCGTCTCGCCCGGTCGTCGCAGGGTCCGTTGCCGTCACGTCGTGTCTCCCCTCTAATTCGGGAGCGATCGCTCCCATATGACGGCACACCCTAATACGGGAGCGATCGCTCCACAACGTTGGTAGAGTGGCGACCATGGCACGGCCCAGGGAGTTCGACGAGCAAGACGTGATCGCCAAGGCGACCGACCTGTTCCGGCGCCGCGGCTACAACGCCACGTCCGTCCGCGACCTGGGCGCCGAGCTCAGACTCAAGCAGAGCAGCCTGTATCGGGCCTTCAACGACAAGCGCACACTGTTCTTGCGGACGCTGGACCACTATCGGGCGACGGAGTCCACGCAAGCCGAAGAGCAGCTCAGCGCCCCCGGTCCCAGCCTCGAAGTCCTGCGGGAGTGGTTGATCTGGATGATCAGCCACGAGGCCGGTCGCGGCTGCTTCGTGGTCAATACGGCTGCCGAACTCGGCACCACCGACCCCGAGGTGCGGCAGAGGACCGAGGCCGCGTTCGAAGTCACCAGGCGAACCCTGGCGTCACTGCTGCGCCGCGGCATCCGCGACGGCGACCTGCCCGCCGCATTGGACGTCGACGCCGCAGTGGAGTTGCTGTTCACGACGGTGCTCGGACTGCGCGTACGCGAACGCGCCGGACACGACCCCCAACGGCTCGCCGCAGCGATCGACTTCACGATCAAGACGCTCGCGACATCTGCGACCTGACCACGCCCTTCCCGGTTCCACGACGGTCACCGTAGTGGGGATCAGTGGGGTGTGGCCTTGGCTCCGGTGGGGGCGATGGGGTACCAGGCGTCGTCGGCTCCCCGGCCGCGCATGTCGCCCGGCCGGGTGTCACCCGTGTGGCGGTAGACGGGCCGGCCGCCGATGGTGAGCTGGATGGTTCCGTCCGGGCGCTGGATGGCTCCGACGGCGGACGGGTCGACCCCCGGGGAGAGGTAGACCTTGCCGCCCTCCCGGATGGTGACCGGGGGGAAGACCAGCGCGCAGGCGTCGGCGCAGCTCGACACGTTCGGGGCGTCGTGGTCGGAGCGGTAGAGGGTGGAGCCGTTCACGTCCGTCAGGTACGCGCCGACGGCGTCGGACGAGGCGACGGCGAGCTGCACCCACTTGGCCGGTTGCGGCTGCGGGATCGCGCCCACCGGGGTGCCGCCGTCGCCGGTCAGGCCGTGCTCCGCGGCCGTGCCGCCGACCAGTTGCAGGCCGGTGTTCGGGACGGACGAGGACGGTGGCGTGGCCGAGGCGGTGGGCTCCGCGTCCACGAGGACGAGGGTCTTGGCGCAGGCGGACGTGCCGAGCAGGGCGAAGAGGCAGGCGGCCGCCAGCCGCACGCCTACGTGGGTGCGCCGGTCGTGGGTGAAGGGCATCGTGTCACTCCTCGAACCGGGTGTCCGGGACCTGGACCGTGCGCAGGGCGCCGTCGCCGAGGTGCAGGTGGCCGCGACCCGGCTGGATCGGCTGGCCGATGACGCCCCGGGACAGCCGCACGCCCACCAGCTCCCCTTCGGCGAAGTTCTGCGGCGAGAGCAGCAGGCCCGAACGGTTGCGCTTGACCTGGGCGATCCAGCCGCCCAGGGTCGTGGAGAGCACCTCCGCGTTGCCGCCCGCGACCACGCCCCAGCCGGGCCCCGCGCCGCCCCGGGCGAGCAGGGTCAGGTCCGGTTCGAGGTCGGAGCGGGCGAGCAGCTCGGCGTCGTCCACGACGATGACGCCGTACTCCTCGGGCACCTTGCGCAGCGCCTCCCGGAAGGCGGCCTGGGTGATCTCCGCGTCCGCGAGGACGGCGGCGACGCCCGAGGCCCCGGAGAGCCGCCGCAGCGGCGAGCGCGCCGGGGTCAGGACGATCAGCCCCGCGCCCGCCTCCAGCAGCGATGAGGCGATGGCGGCCAGCGCGGTGCTGCGCCCCGAGCGGGGCGGCCCGGCGACCACGAACGTCGGCACCTCCGCCAGGTCGGGGCCGAGCACGCTCAGCGTGTCGCCGCCGACGCCGGCCATCGGCCGCGTGGGGGAGAGCCCGCCGGGGCCGCGCAGCGCACGGGCCTCGGCGTACGAGATCACGTCGGGCAGCACGTCGAGGCGCATCGGCCGTCGCCCGGACGGCACGCCGCTCTCGCGGGCGGTCAGCTCCTGACCGAGGGCCGCCAGCGCACGGGCCTGCCCCGAGCCGGTGAGGTCGGGGCCGAGGACGGCGATCTGGACCTCGCTCAGGTCTCGCGCCCTGATGCCGCGGCCGGGCGGCAACTGCTCGGGCACGTTCCTGGCGCTGAGTCCGATCACGTTGTAGTCGCCGCGGTCGTTGAGGCGCAGCACGATCCGGTCCTCGGTGGTGCCGGCGTACCGGCTGGAGCCGAGCAGCCGGTCGCCGGCGAGCACGAGGTGGATCCCGGCGGCGGCGCCGTCGCGCATGAGGCGGACCAGGCGCGTCAGGTAGCTGCCGTTGTCGTGGACGGCGTAGTCGCGTTCGAACACCTCGAACCGGTCAAGCAGCACGACGACGTGCGGCGGGCGTTCGGCCGGCGGGAGGAGGCGGCGCAGCTCGGCGAGGTCGGCGACGCCGCGTCCGCCGAGGAGCGCCTGGCGGGCGGCGAGCTCGGCCACGAGCCGGTCGAGCAGCCTTCCGAGGCGCTCGATCTCGGTGCGGTCGACGACCGTCCCGCAGTGAGGAAGCGCGTTCAGGGCGTTCAGCGCGCCGTTGCCGCAGTCGATGCCGTACAGGTGGAGGTCCGCGACGCCGTGCGCGCGGGCGAGTGCGGCGGCGAGCGTGCGCAGGACCTGCGATCTGCCGGTGCGCGGTGAGCCGATGACGTGCAGGTGGCCGGTGCGGTCGAGGTCGAGGACGAGCTCGGCGCGGCGCTGCTCGCCGGGCAGGTCCACCAGCCCGTAACCGACCGCCGGCAGCCCGTCCGACTTGAGCTCGGCCGGGGGCAGGTCGGACAGGTGCAGGATGTCGGGCAGGGCCGGGAGCCAGGGGCTGGCCTGGCGCGGGATGCCCGCCGTCCGGGCGGCCGCGGCGATCGCCTCGGTGAGCACGGCCAGGTCGGTGGCGGTGCCCTGCCCGGCGGCGGCCGCGCGGGCCGGCGTCTGGGTGACGGGCCCGCCGAGCTCCCGCCAGTCCACGCGCACCACGCGCACCGCGGCGCCGTCGGCGCTCACCTCGTACGCGGGCCGCCGCCCGCCCACCCGTCCCGCCTGGAACGGCAGCAGGGCGGCGGGTCCGAGCCGCGCGAACGCCCGTCCCGGCGTACGCGGCGAGATCTCCCCCGCGTCGGGCGCGTCGATGATGTCGCGGCTCTCGTTGACGTCGGTGGTGCGCAGCGCGATGCGCAGGTTCGTGTTGGCCCGGATGTCCGCCGTCACCGCGCCCGCGGGCCGCTGGGTCGCGAGGACGAGGTGGATGCCGAGCGACCGCCCGCGCTGCGCGATGTTGACCAGCCCGCTGACGAAGTCGGGCAGCTCCCGCACCATCGAGGCGAACTCGTCGATGACCAGCAGCAGTCGCGGCAACGGCGCCAAGGAACCGTCCCGGGCGCGTCTGTCCTGGTAGTCGGGCAGGTCCTTGGCACCGGCCCGGGCCAGCAGCTGCTCGCGGCGCCGCAGCTCCGCGCCCAGCGAGACCAGCGCCCGCTCGACGAGGTGGGTGTCGAGGTCGGTCACCAGGCCGACCGTGTGCGGCAGGTCCGCGCACTCGGCGAACGCGCTGCCGCCCTTGTAGTCGACCAGCACGAACGTCATCTCGTCGGGCCGGTTCGCCACCGCGAGGGAGGCCACCAGGGTCTGGAGCAGCTCGGACTTGCCGGAGCCGGTCGTCCCGGCGATCAGCGCGTGCGGGCCGTCGCGTACCAGGTCGACGGTGAAGTCGCCGTCGAGGCCGGTGCCGAGCACGGCCCGGGTGCCGCGTCCCGAGGCCGTCCAGCGGGCCAGGATCGTCTCGGGGGCAGGCGGTTCGACGCGCAGGACGTCCAGCAGCCGGACGGCGTCGGGCAGCGCCGCCCCCGCCTCCTCCGAACGGCCGGCCGCCCGCAGGGGAGCCAGGGCGCGGGCGACCTCGTCGTACCAGTCGGGGCGGGGCGAATCGGGGCGTACCCGGGTCATGGCCACGGCGCCGCGGGTCCGTACGGTGAGACCGCCCTCGCCGGGGGCGACGACGGCGCCGCACTCCTCGGGCAGCAGCCGCTCCTCGGCCTCCAGGCAGACGGTGTAGACGCCGACGGACGGGCCGTCGCGCAGCAGCGTCACGACGCCCGGCAGGGTGCGCACGCGGCGGGCGTCCTCCATGACGACGAGCACGGACGGGCCGGACGGGCCGGCGCCCGCGGCGAGCCGGGCGGCCACCAGCCGGCCCAGCTCGCCGAGCCGCCGGGCGACCGACTCGGCGCCGGTGCCGACGAACGCGTACGTGTCCTCGCCCTGCGGCCGGGTGTGCGGCAGCCAGCGCGTCCACGACCAGGCCCGCTCGCCGGCGGCCGAGGTCAGCACGCAGACGCGCAGGTCGGCCGGGCTGTGCAGGACGGCGGCCTGGGCCACCAGCCAGCAGGCCAGCGACCCGGCCGGCTCCCCGGCGAGGCCCACCACGCCGCCGTCGCGTACGGACACCGGCACCGGCACGTCCTTCAGCATCGGCGAGGCCCGCCGCCGGTACTCCTCCTGCGCCCGGTCCTCCACGGTGATCGTGGCGGGCACCTCGGCGGTGCCGACGCGGACGGTGAGGAAGTCGGGGTCGTGGCGGCGCCGCTCCCACAGCCGTTCCGACGGCAGCGCGGCCATCCGCAGCAGCGAGGCCGGGTCGGGCAGCGCCAGCCGCCGGTTGTGCTGCTCGGCCAGGACGGCGGCGGTGATGTCCGCGCGGACGCGGGCCACACGTTTCTCGTGCTCGGCGAGCTGCTCCTCGTAGCCGACCCGGCTCTGCTTGCGGTTGCCGGACTGCGTCAGCAGCGCGCCGATCGGTGACAGCAGCGCGAAGAAGACGAACGCCCACGTACCGGTCACCACGATCGCGACGACGGCGGCCAGCGCGGGCACCAGCAGGATCGGCAGCAGCGGCAGGACGCGCCGCTGCGGCTTGTCCGGCGGCGCCGGCAGCTGGAAGTGCGGCGACGCGGTGTCGGGGACGAACCGCGGCGGCCGGTTGAACTCCAGGCTCAGCCCGTCGGGTGTCAGCGGGGCCCGGTTCGGCGTGGTCGTGGACAGCTCCAGCAGGTTGGCGCCCGCCTCCAGCTGACTGCCCTCGGGCCAGGCGGCGGCGCCCGACAGGGTCTCGCCGTCCAGCAGCGCGCCGCCCGCCGGGGTGACCTCGACGGAGGCGTCCACCCGGACGAGCACGCGCACGGCCACCGGAGGAGCGGCCCCGTCGAGGCGGACCCGGCAGGCGGGTGCGCTCCCGATGTCGTAGTC
Organism: Nonomuraea aridisoli; assembly: GCF_003236395.1. Classification (GTDB taxonomy): domain Bacteria; phylum Actinomycetota; class Actinomycetes; order Streptosporangiales; family Streptosporangiaceae; genus Nonomuraea; species Nonomuraea aridisoli. The sequence continues at coordinate 28,362 of NZ_POUD01000004.1, forward strand.
ACCCGGCGGCAGCCGGTAGACCGTGCCGGCGCCGGGGCCGCTCACCACTCGGAGCTCGACCGTGCCCTCGGCGTCCTCGCGCACGGGCGGCGGAACGCCGAGGCCCAGGTCGAGCCCGTCCCGTACGCCTGCCTCCGCCAGCGTCGCCGCCGGGTCCGCGGGGTGCGGGCCGACGTACAGCGCGGGCGCCTCCGGCACGCCGTGGGGTGACACGACCCGGGCCAACTCCGCGGCGAGCTCCCCCACGCGGGCGGATGGCTCGGCCTCGACGACGACGGCCGCCGGCGTCTTCGGACTCCGCGCGTCGCGGACGCTGACGTTGATGCGCACGGTCGGGACTTCCTCGTCAGGCGGTGGCCGTGAACTGGCTGGCGATCTGCTGGTCGGCCTCCTGGAAGCTGGTGCCGGCCGTCTTCAGCACCTGGCTCATGTCCTGCAGGCTCTGCGTCACCTGCTCGAAGCCCTTGCTGAACTCGTCGAACCGGGCCTGCATCGCCTGCTGCGCGGTGGGGGTCTGGAAGCCCTCGCTGAGCAGCGCCTGCACCTGGGTGCGCACGCCGTTGAGCCGGTCCTGCAGGTCGGTGAAGGCGGCGCTCAGCGCGTCGGACGTCTGGGCCGTCTGGTTGAGATCAACGGTGAAGTCGGGCATCGGGACTCCTCTGGTCGGGGATCGAGACGTGGCGGATCACGGGGGCGGGACGCCTCTCCAGCCCCAGGCGTCACTTGTACACTGACGCACCGGGAGAAAGGTAGCAGGTGGAATTTTGAGGGTGAAAACTTCTGTGCTGCATCGCGTTCCGCCTGCTCAGCTCGCACTCGCGGTGCTGCTGGCGCTGGGCGCGCTGCTCTGGCCCGCGCCGCCCGCGCTCGCCGCCCCCGACGGCGATCTCGTGAAGGTGTACGTCGTCAAGACCCCCGACCAGAACGGCGGCCTGCCGGAGAACCTGCGCTCGATCGCCCAGCGCACCCTCGGCGACCCGGGTCGGTGGAGCGAGATCTTCGCCCTCAACCAGAACCGGCTGCAGGCCGACGGCGGCGCCCTCGCCGACCCGGCCGACCTCCACCCCGGCTGGCTGCTGCGCCTGCCCAAGGACGCGAGCGGCCCCGAGGTCCGGATGGCCCGCGAGACGACCAGCGTCGCCGGGCTCGGCATCCCGCTGCCCGCCGCGATCGCGGCGGTGGTGGCCGTCCTGCTGGGCCTGGTCACGGCCGGGGTGCTGGCCCGGCGCAGGCTGCGCGCCGCCGCCCGTGCCGTGGGCCGCCGGGCGTACCGGCTCGGCGATCCGGTACGGCGTTCGCGCCGGCGCCGTTACCGGGCGTCCCTGACGCAGGTCCTGGCCCAGGACCTGGAGACCCCGGCGCGGGCCGCCCGCGCCGTACAGGACCTGGCGGCGCGCGAGCCCTCGGCGCGCGGCTCCGTGCACGCGGTCGTGGTGAACCGCGAGGACGTGACGGCCTGGGTCGACACCGCCGCCTGGCCCCCGGCCCCGTGGGAGCCGGTGGACCGGGCCCGGTGGCGGCTGGCCTCCCGGCAGGCGCCCGCCCGGACGACGCTGAGCGGGCCGGCGGTGGCCGCGCCGCTCGCGCGGGCCGGCGTACGCGACGACGGCGGCCAGGTCTTCGTGAACCTCGGCCGCCTCGACGGCATCCTCAGCCTCACCGGGGACGCGGACGTCGCCCGCGACGTCGTGCACGGGCTGATGGCCGACGTCCTGCGCACCCATCCCGGCCTGCCGGTCGCCGTCGTCGGGGCCCCGCCCACCGCCCTGCCGCCCGGCGCGACCCTGGTCGACCCCGCCGAGCTCTTCCACCAGGCGCCGCCCTGGCCCTCAGCCCGCGGCGGCGGCGCCGTACGCGCCACGGCCCGCCGCCGCGACCTGCGCGGGCTGCTGGTGGTGACCGGCACGCCCACGGCGCAGGAGACCGAGCGGCTGCACGCCGTGTGCGCCGCGAGCGGGCTCGGCTGGACGGGCCTGGTCTGCGGCGACGTCGACGGGGCCCACTGGCGCTGGCACGCCGCCGCCGACGGCGACGTCACCATCCCCGCCCTGAACGTCACCGTGACGGCTCCATCCTGTCGGCTTTGAGCTATATGCTCCTGCGCCATGCCGACCTCACCCACGTCGCTCGATCTGGCCTTCGCCCTGCTCCGGGAGGGCCGTCTGGTCGACGCCGAACAACTCATGGTGCGTGAGCTGCACACCACCGAGCTCCAGTACGGCCGCGACACCCCGCAGTGGGCGTCCGCCCAGTGCGATCTCGGCACCGTCCTGCTCAACTCCGACCAGCCCGAGCGGGCCGTGGAGTGCTATCGCGCCGCCTGCTCGATCCCGCCGCCCCAGGACCGCGAGGCGCACAAGGACCTCCTGACCTACCGCCTCAACCTCGGCATGGTGCTGGCGATGTCGGGGCGGCTCGACGAGGCCGAGACCGAGCTGCGCCACAACCTGCGCGAGCGCCTCGCCTTCTACGGCCCCGAGCACGCCGGTTACGCCTTCGGCCTGGAGCCGCTGGCCGACGTGCTGTTCCGGCGCGGCGACCTGCACGGCGCCCGCGCGGCCGTCGAGGAGACCATCGGCATCTTCTGGCGCGACGGGCACGAGCGGGTCGCCACCGCGCTGGCGCTGCGGGCGCGGATCGTGACGGCCGCCGGCCACCAGGAGCCCGCCTTCCCCGCGCTTGAGCAGCTGCCGGACGAGATCGTCGAGGAGATCGCCCGCGCCGTGCTGAACCAGACCGGCGAACACCCCGGCTCCGACCTGATCGTGCTGCCCCGCCTCGCCGAGGCCCTGGAGGCACGGCTCGGCCCCGACCACCAGATGACGCTGAACGTGCTGTCCCAGCTGGCCAACGCCGGCCGCGACGGCGACGACGAGAGCGGCCGGGTCGAGGCGATCCAGAAGGTGCTCGCCTCGTACGAGCGGCAGGGCAGGCACGACGACGCGCTCATGGCCGAGCTGGGCCTGGCGATGGCGCAGAGCGACGCCGGCGACCTCGACGGCGCCCTGGTGACGTACGCCCGGGCGCGGGCCCGCGCGGAGCGCATCGGCCGTCCCGAGCTGACCGCGCAGGTGCTGCGGAACTGGGGCCTCGCGCTGTCGGAGGCCGGCCGTACGGGCGAGGCGGAGCCGTGCCTGCGCGAGGCCGTGGCGGCGGCCGAGTTCAGCGGCGACGCGGAGCTGCTCGGACGCTCCCGGATCGCCCTCGGCCTCTTCCTCCAGCACCAGGAACGCCTGGCCGAGGCGGCCCAGGTCGTCGAGGCCGGGCTGGCCACCCTCGACGTGGCGCACCGCGACGCGGTCATCGGCCGCAGCCACCTGGGCGCGATCAAGGAAGGCCGCTCGTGCGGCTGCGGCGACATGCCGGGCGCGATGGCGGAGGCGTTCCGCGAGTTCGTCCTCGCCCGGCTGCCGCAGGACCTGCTCGCCGGCCTCGACGTGACCATCGCCGACGGCGACTTCTCCCTCAACGTCGAGCTGCGCCGCGAGCCCACGGAACAGGAGCTGGAACACCTGAACGCGGTCGTCCAGACCGCCACCGCCGAGTTCCGCCGCCGCCTGACGACCACGAGCTAGCCGGGCTCGCCCGCCGTCAGATCCAGCCGCGGGCGGCCGCTTCGGCGCCGGCCTGGAAGCGGGTCTCCGTGCCGAGCCTGGTCATGATCGTGGCGATCCGGCGGGTGGCGGTCCGCGCGCTCACTCCCAGCTGCCGGGCGATGGCCTGGTCCTTCAGGCCGGCCTTGAGCGTCGTACGGACCGACGCGCCGGCCGGCTCGCTGCTGCCGCTGCTCGTCCGCCTGCCGGAGGACGCGACCTCCATCTTCGACGGCGGCGTCATCGTCGTGACGGCGGACGACCCCGACGACCCCGCGATCACCGTGGTCGAGCCGGAGCCCGGCCGGTACGCGCTGGCCGTCTTCTCGTTCGGAGTCGCGGAGACGTCGTTCACCACGCAGGTCAACACGGTGCCCGTCAAGGGCGGCAGCGGCAGCCTCACGCTCTCGCCCCGTCACCCCGAGGTGACGCCGGGGACGCCGATGGACCTCACGCTCTCCTGGTCCGGCCTGACCGGCACCGGGCGGCACACCGGCTACCTCGAATACCCCGACGGCACCGGCACCGTGGTGTCCGTCGGGTGAACCGCTGAAGGGTCGCCGGCCCCCGCTCGGCGACCCTTCAGCGGCTACCAGGCGCCGTTGGCGGAGTAGAGCTGCCCGCGGACGGCGCCGCCCGGGAACTGGCCGGTGTGCAGGTTCGCGTACCAGTTCTTCGGGTTCCTGGAGATGCCCTTGGCGGTGTCCTTCTTGATCGACGCGGTGCCGGCCAGGCCGTTCACGCCCTTGGGCAGGCCGTCGGCGTCGGCGAACAGGTCCACCGCCACCGGGCCGTTCTTGCCCTTGGCACCGCTGTGGATGTGCGCCACGGTCGGCGGGGCGATCCCGTTGAACAGGGTCGCGTACTCGATCTTCCCGCCCTTGATGTCGAACAGCCACTCGGCGAAGCCGTCCTTGTCGCCGACCTTCTGGCCGGGAGCCGGGACCTCCTGCTTGCCGTCGGCCTTGACGTGGAACCTGCTGCCGTTGCCGATGGCGAGCACCGAGGCCAGGTTCACCGGCTTGATCCGGTACAGCTGCGCGCGCACCGCGCCGCCGGGGAACTCGCCGGTGTGCAGGTTCGCGTACCAGTTGCCGGGGTTGTTCGTGATGCCGGCCAGCAGGTCCTTGTCCTTGACGGTCACGGTGCCGGACACGGCGCTGCTGCCCTTGGGCAGGCCGTCCATGAAGAAGCCGATCTTGACGTCGCCGTTCTTGCCCTTCTTGCCCTGGTGGATGTGGAACATCGTGGGCGTGGCCGTGCCCTCCCAGCGGACGGCGTACGAGACCTTGTCGCGGTCGATCACGAAGACGGCGAGCGCGCTGCCGTTCTTGTCGCCGACCTTCGGGCCGCCCTTCACCGGCACCTCGTTCTTGCCGGTGAGCTTGGCGGCGAAGTAGACGGGCGCGGCGTACGGGGAGGCGTCCGCCTGGGCGGCGCCGGGCACGACGGCCGCGCTGAGAAGGCCGGCGGCCAGGACGGCACCGGGAAGGGCGAGGGCGCGCTTGTTCATGGTGAACCTCTCGGGTGTGCTGGCGAGGGGCCGTCGGGACACGGCCGGAAGCTGACACCGAAGACCTTGCCGCGAACCCCGCCCCACGAGTACGTACAAATCCGCACTGACCCCCGAACGTGCAGAAGTACGGGTTTGCGCCGGCGTTGGTGTCCCTGCCGCCGTCGATCCCGGCCTGGGTCGTGGAATACGGGCGGGGTGGGGGATGTTGGAGGCGAACAGCTTCAAATTTCAATAATTGACGGAGGGATTGTTATGGCCATCGCCTTCATGCTGGTCATGAGCGTCATCATGGGCAGCGTTCTCACCGGTGGCGTGGCCGCCGTCGTGCTGAACGGCATCAAGGGCCGCCAGTGGCCGGTGCTGTTGCGGCGGCGGGTCGTCTACCGCGGCTTCGTCGTCCGCTGAGCGGGTTCTTCGCCCGCAGGCGTTTTCCCTGGCAGCGGGCATGGAAGGCTCCGAGTGCCGACCATCGCCCGCGACCAAGGGGGAGTGCGCGTGCAGGAGATCCTGTCGACGATCTCGGGCTTCGTCTGGGGCCCGTTCCTGCTGATCCCGTTGCTCCTGCTGACGGGCCTCTACCTCACCGTCATGCTGCGCGGCCTGCAGTTCAGCAGGCTCCTGTACGCCCTGTGGCTCGCGCTCATCAAGCGCAAGGACCCCACCGGCGAAGGGGACATCACCCACTACCAGGCGCTGTCCACCGCCCTGGCGGCCACCGTGGGCGTCGGCAACATCGCGGGCGTCGCCACGGCCATCCACTTCGGCGGGCCGGGCGCCGTCTTCTGGATGTGGGCCACCGGCCTCGTCGGCATGGCCACCAAGTACACCGAGGCGTTCCTCGGCGTGCGGTTCCGCCGTACCGACGCCAAGGGCGAGCAGAGCGGCGGCCCGATGTTCTACCTGACGTACGGGGTGGGCGGCAGGTTCGGCGCCGCCCTCGGGGTGTCGTTCGCCGTGTTCGGCGCGCTCGCGGCGTTCGGCATCGGCAACATGGTGCAGTCCAACAGCGTGGCCCACGCGATCAACGCGCAGTGGAACGTTCCCGCCTGGCTGACCGGCCTGGTCATCACGGTGCTGGCCGCCACCGTCATCCTGGGCGGCATCAAGAGCATCGGCGCGGTCACCAGCGCGTTCGTGCCCGTGATGATCCTCTTCTACGTCCTCGGCGCGTTGTGGGTCGTCATCGCCAACATCGAGAACCTGCCGGCCGCACTTGAGACGATCATCAGCGACGCCTTCACCGGTACCGCGGCCACCGGCGGATTCGCCGGCGCCGGCGTCCTGCTGGCGATCCGGTACGGCGTGTCGCGCGGCATCTTCTCCAACGAGTCCGGTCTCGGCACCGGCGGCATCGCGGCGGCGGCGGCCAAGACCACCGAGCCGGCGCGGCAGGCGCTCGTGTCGATGACCCAGACGTTCATCGACACGCTCGTCGTCGTCAGCATGACCGGCCTCGCGATCGTCGTCACCGGTGCGTGGCAGAGCGGCACGAACGGCGCCCCGCTCACCGCGCTGGCGTTCAGCCGCGGCCTGCCCGGCGAGTGGGGCGGCCTCGTCGTCACCCTCGGCCTGATCTTCTTCGCCTTCTCCACGCTGCTCGGCTGGGCCTACTACGGGGAGCGCTGCATGGACCGCCTCTTCGGCCGCGGGTCGGTGACGCCGTACCGGCTGCTGTTCATCGTGCTCATCTTCGTCGGCACGGTGCTGGAGCTGGAGACCGTCTGGACGTTCTCCGACATCATGAACGGGCTCATGGCGCTGCCCAACCTCATCGGCCTCGTCATGTTGTCCGGTCTCGTCGTCCGGGAGACCCGCGCCTACTTCAACCGGCCCGACTGGCAGCGCGTCCCCGTGGCGTGACGTCTACTGTGGACGGCATGAACGATCACCGTGAGCTGCGGGCCGGTGACCGCGAACGCGAGAGGGTGGCCGAGATGCTCCGCGTCGCGGTCGCCGAGGGCCGCATCACGCTGGAGGAGCTGCACGAACGGCTGGATCGTGCCTACTCCGCCCGCACGCTGGGCGATCTGGACGACGTCGTCGCCGACCTGCCGGGCTCGGAGGAGCTGCCGGCGGCGGGCCCGCTCGTCACCCTGGCCGGAGCCGACGTGCTGGAGCTGCACACCCTCAGCGGCCGCGTCGAGCAGACCGGACAGTGGGTGGTCCCGGAGCGCATGAGCGCCAAGGCCGGACGCTGGGGCAAGGTGCGCATCGACTTCACCAGGGCACGGTGTCCGCACCGCGAGGTCGTGCTCGACGTCGAGATCACCTCCTGGTTCGGCGACATCGTCATCGTCGTGCCGCGCGGCTGGCGGGTCCGCGACGACGAGGTGGTCCGCCGCTGGATGGGCGCCGTCCACAACCTGGTGCCCGAACCGCTCGCCCCCGACGGCGTCACCGTACGCCTGACCGGCTACGTGCAGACCGGCGACGTCTGGGTGAGATACCGCCGGGTGTGACCCGCGCCCCGCGACCGCGCGTCTAGGGGAACTGCGTCCAGGCTTTGACCACGTGGCAGCCCTGGGAATCGCCGGAAACGGTGGAGGCCGGTCCTGGCCGGCCGGAGACCTTGGTCACCCACGGGCCGACGACCGTTCTCGTGTAGGGGTAGTGAGCCGAGTTGCAGGTGGCGGCCACGCGGTAGCTGCCGAAGCCGCTGTTGCACAGCGCCCCCGCCACGTTCGTCGACGTGTTCACGGAGGTGTAGCACCCCCATACTTCGGCGTGCGCCGGGGCGGCGACTCCGGCGAGGACCATCGCTCCGCCCGCCGCCGCTGCCAGGACCTGTGCGAACCTTCGCATGACGTCTCCTTCGCCCGCTTTGTTTACGGGCTTCATCGTCCTGTGGTCATGTGGGCTCGGGACAGGGCGCGAGGAGGACATCCGCCGGACATTTCGGCAACGTGGGCGCCGGTCTCAGCCTTGCCGAAGGGTGACGCCCGCGGGCAGGCCCGTGACGTGGGCGGTGCCGGAGGGGTCGACGGTCGCGTTCACGGAGGCGCCGGCGACGCGGAGGCCGCGTACCGACAGGGCGCCCAGGGGAGCGCCGGGCAGCGGGCGCAGGACCGCGCGGCCGGCCGGGACGTCCGGGTGGAGCCCGACGGCGGCGTGCACGATCGCGACGGCCGCCGCCGCCGACCACGCCTGCGGACGGCAAGCAGCGGGGTACGGCAGCGCGTGCCCCATGAGCGCGCGGTCGTCGCCCGCGTGCAGCTCGGGCAGCCGGTACGCGAAGCCCTCGGCGGCCGACAGCAACCCGTCCGCCAGGCGGGCGGCGAGGCCGCCGTGGCCGGAGCGGGCCAGCCCCGAGATGACGATGGCGGTGTCGTGCGCCCAGACAGAGCCGCAATGGTAGGAAAGCGGACTGAATCCGGCATCCCTCGTGGACATCGTCCGTAGGCCGAAACTTCCGGACATGGACGGATCTTCCAACGTCCGCGCGATCCGCAGCTCCTCGGCCGGCGTCAGGATGCCGGTGCCGAGCAGGTGGCCGATGTTGCTGGTCAGCGCGTCCACCGGGCGCTTGTCGCGGTCGAGGGCGAGCGCGGGATGGCCGGCGTCCAGCCAGAACCGCTCCCGGAACCGCTCCGCCAGCCGCCCCGCGTAGTCACGCCACCGGTCCGCGCCCGGCCTGCCGAACGCCTCCAGCAACGCCGCCCCCGCGACGGCCGCCTCGTACGCGTACCCCTGCACCTCGACCAGGGCGATGGGCGGCTCGGCGCGGCCGCCGTCGTGAAAGCGGACGGCGTCGCCGGAGTCCTTCCAGCCCTGGTTGGCCAGGCCGCTCCCGCTGGTGTCGATGTACTCGAGGAAGCCGTCGCCGTCGGCGTCCCCGTGGTCGGCCAGCCAGCCGAGCGCCGACTCCAGCGCGGGCAGCAGCGCGCCGACCTGCGACTCCGGCATCCCCCAGCGCCAGGCGTCGTGCAGCAGGGCGATCCAGAGCGGGGTGGCGTCGATGGTGCCGTAGTAGGTGGCCGGCAGGCGCAGGTCGTTGCCCTCGACGGCGAACTCGCCCCGGCGCAGCTCGTGCATGATCTTGCCGGGGGCCTCGCCGGAGGTCGCGTCCACCTTCGCGCCCTGGTGGCGGGCCAGCACGCGCAGGGTGCTCGCGGCGAGCTCGGTGCCGAGGGGGAGCAGCATGCGGGCGGCCCAGATGCTGTCGCGGCCGAAGAGTGTCAGGAACCAGGGGACGCCCGCGCCGAGGAACGTGTCCTGCGGGGCCGCGCTCTCGGCCAGCCGCAGCGCCTCCAGGTCGTCGAGCGACTGGCGGGCCAGGCGTACCAGCCGGGCGTCGTCCGCCTCGATCTCCGGCCGGCTCCACTCCCGAGGGCCCGCCGGCGCCGTGACCACGGCCTTCGGGTCGGTGACGCGCACGCCCCACCGCAGCGTGACCCGCTCCCCGGGCGCCACCGTCACCTCCCACCGCAACCCTCCGTCGGCGTACGCGCCGCCCGAGACGGTCACGCGGGTGTCGCCGGAGCGCCAGGCGAGCCCGCCGCCGCTCTCACGAGCGAGCGGAACGGTCGCCCCACCCGACTTCACCACCTCGATGGGGGCGAGGTCGCAGCTCAGCGCTACGGTGACCGTGCAGGAGAAGGGGTCCGCGGCCGTGGAGGCGAGCGTGATCTCCTCGTCCATGGCACCGGGGGTGACGCGGCGGACGCGGTCGACCCGGACGGTGGGGTCGGGCGTGCGGTCGCCGAGCCAGCGGGCCAGCGAGACGAAGCGGGACGACCCCGGGCCGGACACGGCGTGGCCGATCGGCTCCGGCTCGCGGCCGTCGATGGCGAGCGTGGCCTGGGAGAGCACCCGCGCGTCCGCGTGGAAGAGCCCCTGCACTCCGGCCGGTCGGATCTGGCCGTCCGCGCCGCTGAGCGCGGTCGTCGGGGCCAGGACGGTACTGACGAGGTCGTGCAGCAGCGGTTGGAGACGGCGATCACGCAGCTGGTCGGGCACAGTGAGAACCTCTTGACACTCCGTTTACTTGAACGATCTAATCATGGCATATAGAAATTTGATCGATCAAACGGTCAGAAGGGTGATATATGGCGGAAAAGGTGACGATCGCCGATGTGGCGCGCCACGCCAACGTGTCCCGCCAGACCGTGTCGAACGTGCTGAACTCCCCCGAAGTGGTCAAGGAGGAGACCCGGCAGCGGGTGCTCGCCGCCGTGGAGGCCCTCGGCTACCGGGTGAACGCCGCCGCCCGCCAGATGCGCACGGGCCGTTCCCGGCTGCTGGCCGTACGGATCGAGACGACCCAGGACGGCATCAACGTCTTCGACCGCTTCCTGCACGGTCTCACCGAGTCGGCGGAGCGGTCCGGCTACCGCGTGCTGCTCTACACCGCCGCCGACGACCACGCCGAGATCGCCACGATCGAGCAGCTGCTGGGCGAGTTCGAGCCCGACGGGTTCGTGCTGACCAGCACCCACCACGGCGACGCGCGCGCCACCTGGCTGGCCGGTCGCGGCCTGCCGTTCGTCAGCTTCGGCCGTCCGTGGGGCGCCTCGGAGGTCGCGCACCCGTGGGTGGACGTCGACGGCGCCGCCGGCACCGAGGCGGCCACCCGCCACCTGCTCGGCCTCGGGCACCGCCGGATCGGCTTCGTCGGCTGGGAGACGGGCTCCGGCGTCGGCGACGACCGCAGGTCGGGCTGGTCACGGACGCTGGCCGCCGCGGGCCTCGACGCCGACCTCGCCGCGGAGACGGACGGTTCGTCCGCCCACGGCCAGGCGGCCGCCCGCGAGCTGGTGGATCGCGGGGCGACCGCCCTGGTCTGCGTCAGCGACGCGGTGGCGCTCGGCGCGCTGCAGGTTACCCCCGACGTCGTCGGGTTCGACGACACCCCCGTGGCCGCCGCCATCGGGCTCACCAGCCTCAGCCAGCCCCTCGCCGAGGCCGCGGCCCGCTGCGTGGAGCTGCTCGCCGACCGGCTCGCGGGCAGGCCCACCGCCACCCACGCGCTGCTCACTCCCTCCTTGGTCATCAGAAAGGAACCCCGCTCATGAAACGCCTCGCGATACCCGCGGCGGCAGCCCTGCTCCTGTCGGCCACGGCCTGCGGCAGCGGCTTCGAGGACCAGCAGGCCCAGCCGCAGCAGCAGACCGGCGGCCCGGCCGCGCTCCAGGTGCTCATCGCCTCCTCCGGCGCCGCCGAGACCGAGGCGGTCGAGCAGGCCGCCGACACCTGGGCGAAGGCCACCGGCAACACCGCGAAAGTCACCCCGGCCCAGGACATCAACCAGCAGCTCGGCCAGGCGTTCGCGGGCGGCACCCCGCCGGACGTCTTCTACGTCGACGCCTCGCGCTTCGCCGACTACGCCAGCGTGGGCGCCCTGGAGCCGTACGGCGACAAGATCTCCGACGGCCAGGACTTCTATCCGAGCCTGCGCCAGACGTTCACCTACGACGGGAAGTTCTACTGCGCGCCCAAGGACTTCTCCACGCTGGCCCTGGTCGTCAACGACGACCTGTGGAAGCGCAACGAGCTCACCGACGACGAGATCCCGACCACCTGGGACGAGCTCACCGCCGTCACCAAGAAGATCAAGGGCGTGACACCGCTGGCGGTCACCGACGCCTGGGACCGGCTCGGCGTCTTCATGGTCCAGGCGGGCGGCTGGATCACCAGCGAGGACGCCACCCAGGCGACCGGCGACAGCCCGCAGAACCTCCAGGCCCTGCAGTACGTCAAGGGCCTGCTCACCGGCAAGCAGGCCCAGTACGCCAGGGCGCTCGACGCCGGGTGGGCCGGCGAGGCGTTCGGCAAGGGCCAGGCCGCGATGACGATCGAGGGCAACTGGATCAAGGGCGCGATGAAGGCCGACTTCCCGGACGTGAAGTTCTCCGTCCACGAGCTGCCCGCCGGCCCCGCGGGCAAGGGCACGCTGTCCTTCACCAACTGCTGGGGCATCGCCGCCAAGTCCGCGAACAAGGCCGCCGCCATCAGCTTCGTCGAGGCGATGACCAAGACCGACCAGCAGATGGCCTTCGCCGAGGCGTTCGGCGTCATGCCGTCGCGCCAGTCGGCCAAGGACGCCTACCTCAAGGAGTTCCCCGCCGACGCCGCGTTCGTGGGCGGCGCCGAGTACGCGCGGGGCCCGGTGAACGCCCCCAAGATGGACAGCGTCCTGTCCGACTTCAACGCCGGGCTGCAGCAGCTGGCCACGCAGGACCCGAAGACGATCCTGGCCAGGCTGCAGAAGAACACCGAGAGCGCGCTCGGCGGCTGACGTCATGCGCAGCCGTACCAGGGAGAACCTCGCGGGGTGGCTGTTCGTGGCGCCGGTGGTGGTGATCCTCGGGCTGTTCCTGCTACTGCCGATCCTGATGGCCCTCTGGGTGAGCCTGACGGCATGGAACGGGCAGGGCAGCCCCTTCACGGGCGGCGTGCCGTTCGTCGGCGTGGACAACTACGCGCGGTTGTTCACCGAGGACGGCCTGGCCCGCCAGGACTTCATGACCAGCATCCGCAACAACCTCTACTACGTCGCCGCGGTCGTGCCGTTGCAGACCGCGCTGGCGCTCTTCCTCGCGCTGGTGGTGAACAGGCGCAAGGCGTTCTTCCGGACCGCGTTCTACTTCCCGTCGGTGACCAGCTCCGTCGCGATCAGCGTGGTGTTCCTGTTCATCTTCAGCAACTCGGGGGCGATCAACCAGCTGCTGGCGTTCGCCGGGGTGGACGGGCCGCAGTGGTTCTCCGACTCGCGCGGGGTGATCCAGCTGCTGATCGGCGAGCCGCCGGCCGCGCTCACCGAGCACGGCATGCTGGGCCTGACCTGGTGGGACTGGCTGGCCGGGCCGAGCGTGGCGATGTGCGCGATCATCACGCTCGTGGTGTGGACGACGTCGGGGACGTTCATGCTGATGTTCCTCGCGGCGTTGCAGAACATTCCGAAGGCGCTCGACGAGGCCGCCATGATCGACGGCGCCACCCGTCGCCAGCGCTTCTGGCGGGTGACGCTGCCGCAGCTCAAGCCGACGATGTTCCTGGTGCTGACGCTCGGACTGATCGGCAGCTGGCAGGTGTTCGACCAGATCTACGTGATGAGCCAGGGCAATCCCGCCAAGACCACGCTGACGCCGGCGTACCTGTCGTACCGGACGGCCTTCCGCGACTTCGACTACGGTGCGGGCACGGCGATCTCGTTCGTGCTCTTCCTGATCATCGTGCTGCTGACGCTGTTCCAGCGGTGGGCCATGAGGGAGCGGAAAGCATGAGGCGGCTCGTACTGATCGTCTTCTCGGTCGTCTTCGTCTACCCGTTCGTCATCCAGATCGCGAACGCCTTCAAGACCGACCCGGACGCCGCCGCCAACCCGCTGTCGCCCATCCCGCACCCGGCGACGGTGGCGGCGTTCGAGCGGGTGTTCCTCGGCACGGACATGCCGCTCTGGCTGGGCAACTCGCTGCTGGTCACCGTGGTGGTCACGCTGGGGCGGGTGCTGCTGGACTCGATGGCCGGGTACGCGCTGGCCCGGCTGCGGTTCCGCGGGCGGCGCGGGTTGTTCGCGGCGGTGATCGCGGTGATGGCGGTGCCGGGGGTAGTGCTGTTCATCCCGAAATTCCTGGTCCTGAACCAGCTGGGGATGTACAACTCCTATCTGGCGCTGATTCTCCCGCTGATCGCCGACGCCACCGGCGTCTTCGTGATGAAGCAGTTCTTCGAGTCGGTCCCGCGCAGCGTCGAGGAGGCGGCCCGCATCGACGGCGCCGGCACGTTCCGCGTCTTCTGGTCCGTGGTGCTGCCGATGTCGCGCCCGGCGCTGGTCACGCTGACGATCCTGTCGTTCCAGGGCTCGTGGAACGAGTTCCCGCACACCCTGGTCGCCGTTCAGGACCCCGCGCTGTTCACGCTTCCGCGCGGGCTGGCCGACCTGGTCAGCGGCTCGCTCGGCGGCGGCACCCAGTTTCCGCTCAAGCTCGCCGCCGCCCTGCTGGCGACCATCCCGGTCGCCGTCATCTTCGTCATCTTCCAGCGCCACTTCGTCCGCGACCTCAACGAGGGAGCGGAAAAGGGCTGAACGGGCGGTCCCGCTCCTGGGACCGCCCGGCGTGTGGACACCGTAGCCACGGATCCGTCCCCATCCACCTCGTCAGCCGCCACCGCCGCTCCGGCACCCGCACCGCCCTCTTCGGCCGGCCCGTCAGCGCAGGGGGTAGCCGTAGCGGAGCATGCCGGGGGCGGTGAAGGCGGTGATCAGGCGGCGGCGGCCCGGGCGCATCACCGTGCGCCACTCCTCGTCCGCCCGGAGCGGCACCTCGCCCGTGCGGATGCGCATCGGGTTGCCCGCCACGCTGTGGTCGACGGGCAGGTCGATCGTGCCGTCGCCGAGGAACGGCAGGTCGGCCGAGGGCAGCCCGGCGAACTCCAGCACTCTCGACAGCTCCTCGCGCGGCCGGTTGACGAAGTCCTCGTACCGCATGAGGGTCCACGGGGTGCGGGACAGGCGGAAGGACTCGATGACGGCGTTGAAGGCCAGCCACTCGGCGGCGGTCTGCGCCGGAGAGTGGGTGGCCATCAGCCGCCCGCCCTTGTCGGCGCGGTGGACCTGGCGCGACCAGGAGTGCACGACGCCGTGCGGGCCGCGGACGAGCTGGACGATGCGCAGCTCGATGCCGGGCACCCGGCGCAGCAGCAGCGCGGAGGTGGGGAACTTGGAGGAGTCGACGATCACCGGGCTCTGGCTCACCTCGGCGATCCCGCGGTAGACCTTGGCCATGGTCTCGGCGTACGTCTGGACGTCGCGGCCGAAGGCGCCGGAGGCGCCGGGCAGCACGTGGCGCGGGGCATGCCGGATGCGCATGACCGAGCGGTGGACCCGGGCCATCTCGGGGGCGTCCACGTTGCGCCAGCCTCCGAACGCGGCCCGGCCGACCGCCTTCCAGAACGGGCAGCGGCGGAAGCGCCTGCTGCACCCGCAGAGCTGGTTCTTGGTCACGCCCTGCGTCCACAGGTAGCGCAGCTCGCCCACGCAGGCGGCGCCCTCGGCCGCGCCGAGGGCCCGGGAGACCAGCGTGCTGCCCGATCGGCCGTGGCCTCCGACGAACAGGATGCGGATCAGCTCTTGGCTCATGGAAACAGAGAGGTAGATGGGGTCATGGGGACGCCAGCCTACGGTCCCGCGCCCCCTGACCGAAACCGGTTCGCGAAAATCACCACTCGCGTCAGCCCGGCGCCGGGTCCCCTGGGCGGCCGGAAAATGGTTGGCTCCGGGCTCACGTCCTGCGGCAGCATGGCCACGGTGGGTGTCGGCGTTCGGGGGAGGGCGGATGACTGTGCTCGCGGCGGGCGAGGGCTCCCGATCAACGGCGACGCCGCGAAAATCGGCGGTTCTGCTGGCGCTGCGCCACTACTGCGGTGAGCTGAGGCGCCAGTGGCCGGTCGCGGTGCCCGCGCTGACGTTGCCGGCGCTGGGCAACATCTGCCTGTTCTACCTGGCGCCGCTGGCGGTGGCCGGGCTCGTCGGTCACCTGGCCGGCGGTGGTGACGGCGCCGTCGCCACGCTCCTGCCCTTCGTGCTCGGCTTCGCCGGGATGTTGCTGGCGGGCGAGGTGTTGTGGCGGCTCGGGCTGCACTTCCTCAACCGTACGGACGCCCGCGGCATCGAGCGGCTCGGCGTGGTCGGCATGGACGAGCTGCTGGCCAAGGACGCCGCGTTCTTCCACGACAACTTCGCGGGCTCGCTGACCAAGCGCGTGCTGGGCTTCTCCGGCCGCTTCGAGGAGTTCGTCGACACGCTCGCGTTCTCCATCATGGCCAAGCTGGTGCCGCTGGCCTTCGCCTCGGTGGTGCTGTGGCAGTACCACCCGGCGCTGGTGCTCGTCCTCGTGGGCGCCATCGTCGTCACCGGCTTCCTCGTGGCCCCGCTCATCCGCCGCCGCCAGGCGCTGGTCGACCAGCGCGAGGCCGCCAGGGTCCGGGTGTCGGGCCACGTCGCCGACGTGCTGGCCAACATGGACACCGTGCGCGCCTTCGCCGCCGAGGATCGCGAGGCCGCCGAACACCGGGTCAGGATGGCCGAGGCGAGCAGGCTGTCGCTGCGCTCGTGGGACTACGGCAACCTCCGCGTCGACACCGTCGTCGCCCCGATGTCGGTGCTCACCAGCGCGGTGGGCCTGCTGCTGGCCGTGGCGCTGCGCGGCGGTCTCGGCGTGGAGGCCATCGTGGTGACGTTCACGTACTACACGAACGCCATCGGCATGATGTTCGAGTTCAACCAGATCTACCGGCGCATGGAGAGCGTGCTCACCGAGGCGGCCCAGTTCACCGAGCTGCTGCTCGAGCCGCCGACCGTGACCGACCCGGCCGATCCGCAGCCGCTGCGCCCGGCCGACGCGGGTGTGCGCTTCGAACGGGTGCTCTTCTCCTACACCGACGGCCGGCCGCTGTTCCAGGGCCTCGACCTCGACATCCCGAGCGGCCACAAGGTGGGCCTGGTCGGCCAGTCGGGCGGCGGCAAGACCACCCTCACCCGGCTGCTGCTGCGGCTGATGGACATCGACGGCGGCCGCATCCTGATCGGCGGCCAGGACATCACCCGGCTGCGCCAGGCCGACCTGCGCAGCCTCATCGCGTACGTCCCGCAGGAGCCGGCCATGTTCCACCGGTCGCTGCGTGACAACATCGCCTTCGCCCGGCCGGGCGCCACCGACGACGAGATCCTCAGGGCCGCGCGGGCGGCGCACGTCACGGAGTTCGCCGAGTCCCTGCCGGACGGCTTCGACACCCTGGTGGGCGAGCGCGGCGTCAAGCTCTCCGGCGGTCAGCGGCAGCGCCTCGCGCTCGCCCGCGCCATCCTGCGCGACGCCCCGATCCTGCTGCTCGACGAGGCGACCAGCGCCCTCGACTCCGAGAGCGAGATCCTCGTCCAGGAGGCCCTCTGGCAGCTGATGCAGGACCGCACCGCGATCGTGGTCGCCCACCGGCTCAGCACCGTCGTCCGGATGGACCACCTGGTCGTGCTCAACCGCGGACACATCGTCGAGCAGGGCACCCACAGCGAGCTGCTCCAGGCCGAAGGCCCCTACGCCCGCCTGTGGCACCACCAGTCCGGCGGCTTCCTGATCGAGAACGACGCCCCCGACGCCCTCCACCGCTGACCCGGTGGAGGGGACGGGCCCCACCGGTCGGCGCTACGCCGGTCGCGGCGGCCAGACGTCGGTGTCGAGGAAGGACTCGACGGCCGTCGTCACGTCACCGAGCACGTCGGCCGTCGCACGCAGCGGCCCCGGCACCTTCATGCCGTGGTCGGCGCCCTCGACCTCGACGACGTGCGGCGTCAGCTCCCGCGCCAGCGCGCCGTCCCAGAGGCTGTCGGCCGTGCCGCCGACGAGCAGGAACGGCTCCGTCGCCCGCCGCAACGCGGCCACGCACGCGGGCACGGTGAGCACCGGCGTCAGTCAGACGCCCGCCAGCCCGCGATCGGCCGCGACCGCGGCCCCGAACGAGCCGAGCGACTTGCCGATCAGCACCGGCCGGGCGAGCTTGGCCACCACGGGCGTCACCTGCCCGCTGACCCAGCGCGCCGCCTCCTCCAGCACCAGATCCTGCGGCGGCCGCCACGAGATCAGCTCGACGGCGGCGTCACGGCGGAGGGCCGCTTCGCCGACGTAGGCGAGCAGCCCGGCCAGCGGTCCGTACCGCGCGCCGGGGATGACGACGGCGCTGCGGCCTGCGTTCATGTCCGCCTCCCGTCAGTTGGCGGGGTTGTTGGTGTAGATGGGGGTGATGTCGGCGTCGTCCGCGGCATCGAGCAGCTTGTGCATCAGCTTGCCGTCGAACGCCACGACGCGGATCTCGTCCTTCGCGTTGTTGTCCTGCTCCCAGCAGTACAGGTGGGACTCGCCGTACCAGCCGAGCACCTTGTCGCAGTCGGAGGAGAACCGGCGCACCTGCTTGCCGGTGGCGGCGTCCCAGAGGCAGTGGTGGCCGTCGCCGCCGTCGGGGCAGTCGGTCACGAACGTCTTCCCCGACGGCGAGAAGATGTCGATCGTGCCGGACGCCAGCGGCCCCACCCCCGGAAGGTCGCGCGTGGGCTTGCCGGAGGCGTCGAAGAAGCGCAGCCCCTCGTCCTTGCCGTAGTCGATGACCACGCCCTTCTCGGCGGCGTCCCAGCCGAAGTCGCTGTCGCGGATGGAGGCGTCGTCGACGTCGACCACGCGCACCTTGCTCTGGGCGACGTCGTTGTGGGCCACGTTCACGACGGCGAAGCCGACGGAGATCCAGCTCTCCTTGCCCTTGTCGTCCTCGATGCGTTCGTTGAGGTTGAGCAGGATCTTGGAGTTGTCCTTCGACCAGGTGCGGATGCTGGTGTCGAGCGGTTTGCGCACGGTCTTGACGCGGAAACTCACGCCGGCCTGGCGGTCGGTGATGAGGATCGAGTCGTAGCCGTCGGAGGTGTAGTCGTGCGGCCTGCCCGCGAGGTAGCGGCCGTTGGGGGAGACCAGCGACTCCAGGTTGCCCGGATATCTGTCGAACTGGCCCCGCAGCGACTGCCGGGCGTAGTCCACGTCCTCGTCGAGCTTCTTGTCGTACATCTCGTACGCCGTCAGCGTGATCGGGTCGGAGGCCCGCTCGTAGAGCGTGACCTTGCCGCCG
This sequence comes from Nonomuraea aridisoli, assembly GCF_003236395.1. GTDB lineage: Bacteria > Actinomycetota > Actinomycetes > Streptosporangiales > Streptosporangiaceae > Nonomuraea > Nonomuraea aridisoli. The sequence continues at coordinate 47,073 of NZ_POUD01000004.1, forward strand.
GGCAGCGTGGTCTTGACGGGCGTGGCGGGCGCGGAGGGAGTCGTCGGCCGCGCCGGCGGGGCGCTGGACTCGGCGGCGACCGGCGGGGGAGGGCTCGACCACAGCCGGGTGGGCACGGCGATCGCGGCCGCCACGACGACGGCCGCGGTCGCGACCCCCGCGCCGATGAGCACCGGCCGGCGCGACGGCCTGCGGGTGCTCGGGGCCTCCTTCGGGGCGGCCTGTCTCGTGCCCTCCACCAGGGGGTGCGCGCCGGGCGCCGGGTTGCGCAGCAGGCGGCTGATCACGTCCATGGCCGTCGGCCGCCGCGCCGGATCCTTGTCCAGGCACTGCTCGGCCACCTCGCGCAGCCGTCCCTCGAGCCCGCCCAGGTCGGGCGGCTCGCTGAGCACCCGGTTCATCACGGCGTGCGTGACACCGGTGCCGAACGGCGCCCGTCCGCAGGAGGCGAAGACCATCGTGCCGGCCCACGAGAACATGTCGGCCGCGGGCCCGAGCCCGTGCCCCATGATCTGCTCGGGGGCCATGTACGCGGGCGTGCCGATCTGCGTGCTGCTCGTCATGGTGGCCGGGCCGAGCGTGCGCGCGATCCCGAAGTCGATCACCCGCGGGCCGCCGGTGCCCATGATGACGTTGCCCGGCTTGAAGTCGCGGTGCACCACGTGGGCCTCGTGGATGGCGGCGATCGCGGTGGCGGTGCCGATGGCCAGCCGCTCCAGGTCCGCGCCCGCGAGCGGGCCGTCCTCCCTGACGACCCGTTCCAGCGAGCGGCCCTCGACGTACTCGCTGATGATGTACGGACGGCCGCCCTCGACGCCGGTGCCGAGCACGGTCGCGGTGCAGAACGGCGCCACCCGGCGGGCGACCTCGGCCTCCTGAAGAAAGCGTGCGGCGATCTCCTCGTCGCCGGACGGGCTCAGCCACTTGACGGCCACGTGCGCGCCCATGGGCGTACGGGCGAGGTAGACGACGCCCTGGCCGCCCTGCCCCAGCCTCCCGATGAGCTCCAGGCCACCTAACTCCTGAGGGTCACCGGTCGTCAGCGGCGTGAAGTCAACCATGCGGTCATTCTCACGGCCCTCAGTCGATCTCCCACAGTCCTACTGGTAGGTAACTACGACAGAATAACCTTCCGACGAGGATCGGGAGCCCTCCCGGCGGCACGCGGCTACCGTGGAGATTCTGCGCAGTGTGGGGAGGATCGGCGGCATGACAGGCACAGCGCGCAGACCCAGGACCAAGGTGGAGTTCCTGCCCAAGGGCTCACTCGCGGACGGTCTCCCCCCGGCCGTGCCCGGCACTCTTTACGTCCAGGGCGCGGGCGGCGGCATCCGCGTCGCCCCCGACGCCGGCTTCGACGTGGTGTTCGGGCGCTGCGAGCCGGACGTCCACGTCTGCGTCGGCCCCAACGACCCGTACGTCAGCCGACGGCACGGCTACCTCACCTGCGAGGCCGGGCGATGGGCGCTGTACAACCTCGGCAAACTCCCCATCCGACTGCCGGGCGGGCAGCTCGTGCTCACCGGGCACCGTACGACGCTGCCGGTGGCGTACACCCCGCTGTTCATCGTCGCCCCCGAGCAGGAGCACCTGCTCGAAGTGCGGATCGTCACGAGCTCGCCGCCCCCCGGCCCGGAGGACCGCCGGGAGGCCGACACCCGCGAGCCGGCCGGCTGGCCCCTGAGCCCGCTCGAACGCCTCGTCCTGGTCTGCCTCGGTCAGCGCTATCTCCGGCCCGACCCCTGGCCGCAGCCGCTGCCCTGGGCCCAGGTCGCCGACGAGCTCTCGCGCCTGCGCCCCGGCGAACACTGGACCGCCAAACGCGCCGCCCACATCGTCACCCAGACGCGCAGGCGGCTCAGCACCAAGGTCCCCGGTCTCCTGGAGGAGGAGATCCCGCCGCCGCTCGGCAACGCGCTCAACCACAATCTGATCACCGCCCTGCTGGCCAACGCCACGATCGGCCCGTCCGACCTCCGCCTCCTCGACGAGCCGCCCGAGTGACTCCCGGCGCCTGCTACCCATAGACCATGATCTTGGACTACGTCCTTCTCTTCATCCCTGCCTTGCCGCCGCGGCGACCAGACGGAGCACCTTCGCCGGAAGACGATGAGACCGTCGCCTGATCCTCACGCCGCGCACCGGGCAACGCCCGGGAAGTCGCGCATGCGGCGGATGCGGCTGAGGAAGAGGACGGCGACGGACGAGAGCTGGGTGGCCGCCATGATCCACAGGGCCTGACGCACGCCGACGGTCTCGCCGAGCACGCCGCCGAGCAGGCTGCCCAGGGGCACCGCGCCGTAGTTCAGCGCGGACGTGCTCGCGGTGATCCGCGCGAACAGGGCGGGCGGGCAGTACCGCTGGCGGAAGGTGCTGGTCACGATGTTCGAGGCGACGACGCCGGCGCTCATGCCGAAGCCCGCGGCGGCGAAGAGGACCAGGCCCGCGCCGCCGCCGGCGAGCGGGCCGAGGAGCAACATCGGCGCGGCGAACGCCTCGCACACCAGGAACGCCCGCGCGGTCCCGGCCCGGGCGGCGAGGCGTCCCGCGACCATCGCGCCGAGCAGCCCGCCCGTACCGGCCACCGCCAGTACGGCCCCCACCTGCCCCGGCCCGGCGCCGAGGTCGCGGGTGAGGTAGACGACCTGGATCGACTGGTAGCCCATCAAGGCGATGTTCGACATGGCGCTGAAGGCGGTGAGCGTACGCAGGCAGGGATCGTGCACCACGAACCGCAGCCCGGCGCGGATCTCCGGCAGCAGCCGCCGTTCCGCGGCGGCCCGCCGTGCCTCGTGGACGCGGACGCGCCGCAGGCACCACACGGCGACGCCGAAACTGACCGCGTCGGCCAGCACCCCGCTCACCGCACCGAACGCCTGCCCGAGCAGCCCCGCGAGCCCAGGCCCCGCGATCCTGGCGGCCGACTCGCTGCCCTGGAGCTTCGCGTTGGCCTCCATCAGCCGATCGCCGCCGACCAGGATCGGCAGGAACGCGCGGTAGGCGAGGCTGAAGAACACGTTCGCGACGCCGCCGGCCAGAGCGGTGACGACCAGGTGCGCCACCGTGAGCCGGTCCAGCCAGGCCGCGATCGGCACGGTCGCGAACACCACCATGGAGACGGTGTTGCAGGCCAGCATCACCGGCCGTTTGGGCAACCGGTCCACCCACGCCCCGGCGGGCAGCCCGATCAGCAGCCACGGCAGCCACGCCGCCGCCGTGACCAACCCGACGACGAACGTACCGGCCTCCAGCGTCATCACGCTGACCAGCGGCAACGCGACAGCGGCCACCGAGCTGCCGAGCACGCTGATGGTCTCGCCGGCCCATAACAGCCGGAACTCCCGCATCCGCAGGAGCGTGGCGGCGCTCACGGCCTGGCGGGCACGGCGCGTACGGTCAGGAAGACGGACCGGCGTTCCTCGCCGTCGTCGGGGATCTCCCGGGCGGCCAGCTCGGTCAGCAGCGCGAGGATCTTCTCTTCCAGTTCGGCGAGTTCGGCGACGGACAGCCAGGCCCAGTGGTCGGAGCTGAACGCCGCGCGCCGCCACGGCTCGGGATAGGAGTCGCGCTCGGCGAACCACTGCCGGGCCAGCGCGGCCTGCCGCTCCAGGACCAGGGACTCGGCGGCCTCGGCCACGGGGTCGTCGGGGAAGTCGGCCGGCGACCAGTCGACCCGGCCCGACGTCGTGCGCCACCAGCGTTCGCGCCGGTCGCGGGCCAGCTCGGGGACCTCCTCGATGAGCTCGCCGGCCGCCAGGACCTTCAGGTGGTGGCTGATGCTGCCGACGGCCTGCCCCGTCCTGGCGGACAGCGCCGACACCGTCGAAGGGCCGTCCAGCCGCAACACGTCGAGCAGTCGCCGCCGCAGGGGGTGGGACATCGCGGCCAGCACCTTGGAGTCCCGGATCTCACGCCTCGCAGAGTCGGACATGCCGGGACCCTATATGTACAACACTTCTTGTACAACTACCCGGTACGACTACGCGGCGCCGAGGCCGTTGAGGAACGTGTCCACCACCAGATCGGCCGCCTGAGGGGGCGCCACGTCGGGGAACCGGTGAGCCATGCTCTCGACCAGCTGGTCGAGGACCGCCCGCGCCCAGGCCGGGGGGACGTCGGGCCGCAGGTAGCCCTCGTCGGCCGCGCGCTGGACGAAGGCGTCCAGCCGCGCGCTCTGCTCGTGGCGCCGGCGGTCGGCGTCGGGGTCCTTCTGCATCATGCGCCGCGTGTCGACGGGCCACTCACGGCTGACGGGGATGATGCCCTCGACGTAGCGGTGCAGCGCGACCGCCACGGGGGCCTCCACCAGCCGCGCCTCGTCGAGGACACGTTCGGCGGAGTCGAGTTTGGCCTGGAAGACGGCGCTCAGCAGGGCCTCGCGGGTGGCGAAACGGCGATGGACGGTCGTGCGGTCCACCCCGGCCTCGCCGGCGATGGCCGACATCGAGGTGCTCGGGTCCTCGGCCAGCAGCCGCGCCCCGGTGCGCAGGACGGCGGCCAGGTTGCGTGCGGCGTCAGCTCTCATGATGCCCTCCAGCCTACCAGCGAGTAGCACTTACCTCGATCATCCTCATCAGCAGGAGTGCGCTAGGAATAATTACTGCTACAGTCATGCTGCAGTTAAGCGCAGATCGTCCACACCACTCATGCGTCCGCATGCGGCGGGCGCATCGCAAGAAAGAAGGAGACGTGTCATGGCACGCACGTGGCTCATCACCGGCGGCTCCCAAGGGCTCGGCAAGGCTCTGGCGCTGGCGGCCCTGGAGGCGGGCGACCAGGTCGCGGTGACCTCGCGCCGCCCGGAGTCGCCGGCCGACTTGGCCGAAGCACACCCCGGGCGGTTCCTGGCCATGCCGCTGGACGTCACCTCGCCCGTGGCGGCCCGGGAGGTCGTCGCGGCGGTGACCGAACGGTTCGGCTCCCTCGACGTGGTGGTCAACAACGCCGGGTACGCCACCACCGGCTCGATCGAGGACTTCCCCGAGGACGAGTTCCGGGCGCAGATCGAGACGAACCTGTTCGGGGTGATCAACGTGACGCGGGCGGCGCTGCCCGTCATGCGCCGCCAGCGTTCCGGGCATTTCGTACAGATCTCCTCCATTGGCGGCCGGGTCGGCGGCACGCCGGGGCTGAGCGCGTACCAGACGGCGAAGTTCGGCGTCGAGGGCTTCTCCGCGGTGCTGGCCAACGAGGTCGCGCCGCTGGGCATCAAGGTGACCATCGTGGAGCCGGGCGGCATCCGTACCGGCTGGGCCGCCGGCGCCGCGATCGCGGCCGGCGGGATCGGCGCCGACTACCAGCAGACGGTCGGACGGTGGCTGGAGGAGTTCGCCGACTACAGCGGCAACGAGCCCGGCGACCCCGCCCGCATGGCGAAGGCGATCGTCGACGTCGTCGGCGTGCCGGAGCCCCCGCTGCGCCTGCTGCTCGGCACCGACGCCCTCGAGATCGCTCTGAGCGCGGAGGAGGCGCGACTGGAGGAGGCCAGGAAGTGGGCCGAGGTCAGCCGGTCGACCGATCTCGCATGAAGACCTTCCTGCTGACCGGAGCGGCCGGTGGGCTGGGCCGGCACCTGGTCGAGGCTGCTCTGCGGGCCGGCCACAACGTGCTGGCGACCGACCTGGCGGCCGACGGCCTGCCGGAGCCCCATGACCGGCTGCGGGTGCGCGCCGTGGACGTCACCTCCTCCGACGCCGCCCGCGCGGCGGTGCGGTACGCGGTCGACGAGTTCGGCGGCCTCGACGTGCTGGTGAACAGCGCGGGCCACCGCAGCGCCGGCTCGATCGAGGACATGCCGGAAGAGGAGTTCCGCCGCAACGTCGAGGTCAACTTCTTCGGCGCGGTCAACATGGTGCGCGCCGCCCTGCCGGTGATGCGCCCCAGGCGCAGGGGCAACATCGTGAACGTGTCGACCATCGGGGGCCGGCGCGCTCAGGCGGGGCTTGCGGCGTACCAGGCGGCCAAGTGGGCGCTGGGCGGCTTCACCGAGATCCTCGCCCGCGAGGTCGCGCCCATCGGCATCCGCGCCACGCTGGTCGAGCCCGGCGGCATCCGCACCCCGTGGGCGGCCGCTCCGCTCCCCATGCCGCCCCTGCACGACGAGTACGAGCCGACGGTCGGCGCCTTCGTACGGACGTACAGCGACAACCCGGACGTGCGGCGCGGCGATCCGGCGAAGATGGCGCGCGTGATCCTGCGGATCACGGACGAGCCGGACCCTCCGGTACGGCTCCTCCTCGGCTCGGACGCGGCCTGGCTCGCGCCGCTGATCGCCGAGGCGCGCGCCGCGGAGGACGCCGCCTGGCACGAGGTGAGCGTGTCCACGGACCTCGACGGGCTCGGCGACTTCTCGCGGACGCCGGTCGCATGGATGGTCCGGCCTTCACAGAAACCTTTCGACGAGAGAAGCAGCGACAGATGATCATCCGCGACAAGCTCTACATCGGCGGCTCCTGGGTGACGCCCAGCGACCCCGGCCTGCTGGAGATCCGTTCACCACACGACCGGTCCGTGCTCGGCCGGGTGGCCCAGGCCGCCGCCGCCGACGTGGACGCCGCCGTCGCCGCGGCGCGGAAGGCGTTCGACCAGGGGCCGTGGCCGCGTACCGACCCCAAGGAGCGGCAGGAGGTGATCCGGCGGGTCAACGCGCTGCGCGAGGCCCGCGCCGACGAGGTCGCCGCGGCCATCTCCGCCGAGAACGGCTCCGCGGGCTGGTTTACCAGGGCCGGCCAGCCGTTCCTGACCCTCCAGGTCAACGCCTACCTCAAGGCGGCCGAGGAGCTCGGCTGGGAGGAGGTCGTCGAGCCGTCGGATCCTTCGGTGCCCTACGACACCATCGTCAGGCGTGAGCCGATCGGCGTGGTCGCCGCGGTCATCCCGTGGAACTCGCCGTTCTCCGCGGCCACCGCGAAGCTGACGCCCGCCCTGCTGGCCGGCAACACCGTGGTGCTGAAGGTCTCCCCGGAGAACTCGCTGAGCATGATGCTCCTGGCCGACCTCTACCACGAGGCCGGACTCCCCGAGGGCGTGCTCAGCATCCTGCCCGCCGACCGGGAGACCAGCGAGTATCTGATCTCGCACCCCGGCATTGACAAGATCGCGTTCACCGGCTCGACCCGGGCGGGCCGGCGCATCGCCTCCATCGCCGGCGACCACCTCAAGCGGGTCAGCCTCGAGCTGGGCGGCAAGTCCGCCGCCGTCATCCTGGAGGACGCCGACCTCGCCGCGGTGATGCGCGGTCTGCGCTCCGGCTCCCTGGGCAACAACGGCGAGGCGTGCATCCTGCAGACCCGGATCCTGGCGCCGCGCAGCCGTTACGAGGAGATCGTCGCCGCGCTGAAGGAGATGGTGGAGTCGCTGAAGGTCGGCGACCCCTCCGACCCGGACACCTTCATCGGCCCCATGATCCGCCCGGACCAGCAGCAGCGCGTGATCGACTACATCAGGCTGGGCATCGAGGAAGGCGCCCGCCTGGTGACCGGCGGCCCCCAGGTCCCGGCCGGCCTGGAGAACGGCAACTACGTCACCCCCACCGTCTTCGCCGACGTGGACAACGGCATGCGCATCGCCCAGGAGGAGATCTTCGGCCCCGTCCTGGTCGTGATCCCCTACGACGACGAGGACGACGCGGTACGCATCGCCAACGACTCCGAGTACGGCCTGTCCGGAGGCGTCTGGTCCTCGAGCACCGAACGCGCCCTCACCGTCGCCCGCCGCCTGCGCACCGGAACCGTCACCCTGAACGGCTCACCGATCAGCTTCGACGGCCCCTTCGGCGGCTACAAGGCGAGCGGCATAGGCCGCGAATACGGCCCAGTGGGCCTGACCGAATACCTCGAACACAAATCCATCACCCGCCACCACTGACCCCCGATCGGGGAGTCCGTCCAGGGTGAGCCCATGCCGAAGGTCCTGATCACGGGAATGTCGGGGACGGGTAAGTCGACTGCCCTGCGGATCCTGGGCTCACGAGGACACCGGGTCGTGGACACGGACTACGGCCGGGTTGTTCGTGGCCGGTTGCACCAGCAACCAGGGGACGTTGATCGGCGGGTCAGCGTTCGCTGTCCAGCTGGGCCATCGCCTGGCTGGGGTAGCGGTCACCCCTGGCCGCGCCGCGGGGGATGAGGGCCTCGAGCTGCGCCAGCTCCTCGGCGCTGAGGGTGACGCGGCCGCTGTCGATCATCGTGGCGACCTGCGCCAGGCGCCGCGCGCCGACGACCGGCACGATGTCCTCGCCCTGGGCCGCGACCCACGCGATCGCCAGCTGCGCGACCGAGGCGTCCTTCGCCGCGGCCAGCTCCTCCAGCCGTGCGACGAGAGCCGTGTTGTGCTCGAGGTTGGCGCCCTGGAAACGCGGCGACATCGCTCGGGCTCCCTCGACGGCTCCGCTGCCGCCGATCAGACCGCGGGACAGCACACCGTAGGCGGTGACGCCGATGCCGAGCTCACGGCACACGGGCAGGATCTCGTCCTCGATGTCGCGGGTGAGCAGGGAGTACTCGATCTGCAGGTCGCAGATGGGTGCGACGGCGGCGGCGCGGCGGATCGTCTCCGCCCCGACCTCGCTGAGGCCGATGTGACGCACGTAGCCCTTCTCGACCAGCTCGGCGATCGCGCCGACGGTGTCCTCGATGGGTACGGACGGGTCGAGCCGGGCCGGGCGGTAGACGTCGACGTGGTCGGTGCCGAGGCGCTGCAACGTGTAGGTCAGGAAGTTCCCCACCGCGGCGGGCCGGGCGTCGATCCCGAGCAGCCCGCCGTCGGGGCCGCGCATGGCCCCGAACTTGACGGAGAGCACGACCTCGTCACGGTCGCGGCCCTGCAGCGCGCGCCGGATCAGCATCTCGTTGTGCCCCGAACCGTAGAAGTCCCCGGTGTCCAGCAGGGTGCCGCCGGCATCCAGGTACGCGTGCACGACCCGCACGCCTTCGTCGTCGTCCAGGGGGCCGTAGGCGCCGGACAGGCCCATGCAGCCGAGACCGGGCGAGGAGACGGTGGGACCGGTGCGGCCGAGGCGGCGGGCGCCGAGTTGCGTCTTCGTTGTCATGTCCCCACTGTGTGCCCCCGCCGCGCACCGGGAACAGGCCTGACCCATCCAGGGACAACCTGTCCCTGGATGCCCGGCGAGACGCGGCCGATACTGGTGAACGTGATCGACCGTGCCGGGCTCGCCGACTTCCTCCGCCGCCGCCGGGAGCTGCTGCGCCCGTCCGATGTCGGCCTGCCCGACGGCGTACGGCGCCGCACACCGGGCCTGCGGCGGGACGAGGTGGCCCAGCTGGCCGGCATGTCCACCGACTACTACGCCCGGCTGGAGCAGTGCCGCGGCGCGCACCCGTCCGAGCCGATCGTGGCCGCCCTGGCCCGCGCGCTCCGCTGCGACCTCGACGAACGCGACCACCTCTTCCACCTGGCCGGACTGACGCCCCCGGCTCGCCGTGCCGGCCGGCACATCCGCCCAGGACTGATCAGCCTGGCCGACCGGCTCACCGACGTCCCGGTCCGCATCTGCACCGATCTGCACGAGGTGTTGTGGCAGAACGCCCTCGCCGATGTCGTGCTGGGCCGTGAGGACCGCCACACCGGACGCGCGCGCATCGCCGCATGGCGCTGGTTCACCGACCCGGCGTCGCGCGCCCAGGCCCCGGAGGAGGACTGGCCACGGCTTTCGGCCGCGCTCGCCGGTGACCTGCGGGCGACGTACTCCCGCCGCGCCGGCGACGACGACGTCGTGGACCTCGTGCACGGGCTGGTGAGACGCAGCCCCGAGTTCCGCACGTTGTGGGAACGCCACGAGGTCGCGGTGCGACGTTCCGACCGCAAGCGCCTCCTGCACCCGGAGGTCGGCATGCTCCACCTGACCTGCGAAATCCTGCTCACCCCCGAAGAGGACCTCAAGCTGCTGGCCTTCTTCCCCACCGAGGGCACCGACGCCCGCGAGAAACTCGACCTCCTGCGCGTCATCGGCACGCAGAACTTCCGGACGACCGTGTGACCGAGCACCAGGGGCGTCCCGTTCAGCCGGCCGCTGCGGTCCGCAGGCTCTCTCGATGCGCTCGATTCGCGATGATCAGCCCGTCGAGGGCGTCGCGCGTGCGGATGAGGTCGGTGATGTGCTCGGAGAGCCGGTCGCGCTCCTGCGCCATCCGCTCCAGCGCGGTGTCGTCATTGTCCACGCTGGGCGTCTCGACGCACGGCAGCAGCTCGGCGATGGTGCGGCTGGACAAGCCGGCCGCATACAGCCGTTGGAGGAAGGTCACCCGCTCGACCGCGCCGTCGGTGTAGCGCCGCTGCCCGCTGTGGCTGCGGGTGCTGGTGAGCAGTCCCTGCTCCTCGTAATAGCGCAGGGACCGGACACTGACTCCGGTCCGAGCCGCGAGCTCCCCGATGCGCACGTCGTCCTCCTGGGTGTGATCTGCGGCACATGGCTTGCCTCTGACATGGATGTGAGGTTTTAGCGTAACCGACGTGCCCGAGACCTGGGCGCCACGGAACGAGGAGTGCTTGCGTGATGACGCTTTTCAGCAGCTATCAGCTCGGCCGCCTCACCCTGCCCAACCGGCTGGTGATGGCCCCGATGACGCGGGTCCGGGCCGCCGCCGGCGGTCTGGCGACGCCGTCGATGGCGACGTACTACGCACAACGAGCGACCGCCGGCCTGATCGTGACCGAGGGGGTGCAGCCGAGCCTGATCGGGCAGTCCAACCCGGGCACGCCGGGGCTGTACACCGATGAGCAGGTCGCCGCGTGGCGTCCGGTGACCGCCGCCGTGCACGCCAACGGCGGCCGGATCTTCGCCCAGATCATGCACGGCGGACGGGTCTCGCATCCCGACACCACCGGTACGCGGCCGATCGCGCCGTCGGCCGTCCCCGCCGCCGGCGAGGTGTTCACCCCGACCGGGCCCCGGCCCGCGCCGACCCCGCGCGCCCTGGACACCGCCGAAGTCGCTGAGCACGCCCAGGCATACGCCCAGGCCGCCCGCCGTGCCGTCGACGCCGGCTTCGACGGCGTGGAGCTGCACGGCGCCAATGGCTACCTGATCTCGCAGTTCCTCTCCTCCAACGCCAACCTGCGCACGGACCTCTACGGAGGTTCGGTGGTCAATCGCATCCGGTTCGCCGTCGAGGCGGTGTCCGCGACCGTCGAGGCCGTCGGCGCGCACAGGACCGGCATCCGCCTCTCTCCCGGTGGGACGTTCTGGGGCGTGGAGGAGACCGATGTCCCCGAGCTCTACACCGCTTTACTGACAGAGCTGGCCCGCCTCGGGGTGGCCTACGTCCATCTCGAAGCCACCGCCGAGGAAGAGGTGCTGGTCGGCCTGCGCCGCACGTGGCCCGGCACCCTCATCATGAACCCCGTGCCGGGGCTGGGAGCCAAGCAGGCCGGACGGGCCGACGCCGACCACTGGCTCGGGCTGGGGGCCGACCTCATCAGCTTCGGGCGCGCCTTCCTCGCCAACCCCGACCTGGTCGAACGGCTGCGTAACGCACTCCCGATCGCCCCCGCCGACGAGGCCACGTTCTACCAAGGCGGCGACAGGGGTTACCTGACCTACTCGGCGCATCAGTACGCGGCCTGACGGAGAAACGGCTCACGTAACGGTGCCGGGGCTCTGCTCCCGGCGGGCTTCGAGCGCGTCCAGGATCAGGTCCAGGCCGTAGTCGAACTCGCTCGCGTGGTCGTACTCCGGCCGCAGGGCGTGCTCGACGATCATCTCGGTCAGGTACGGCAACTCGTCCGCCGGCAGCCGTGCGAGGATGCCGCCGGCCACTTCCTCCATGTCGCCCGGTGCCGTCACCGGCAGGCTCGACTCCTCCAGGACGAACCCGCTGATGTAGCTGTCGATGAGCGAGATCGCGTGCGCGGCCATCGGCAGCGTGAACCCCGCCTCGCGGAGCACGCCGAGGACGGCGTCGTGGTGGCGCAGCGTCGCCGGCCCCGGGTTGCGGCGGGAGTCCATGAGGCCGAGAGCCCAGCTGTGCCGCGACAGGACCGCGCGCGCGGAGAAGGCGCGGGCGCGGATCGCCTCGCGCCAGTCGTCGCAACCGGCACGGGGCAGCTCGATCGCCGCGAAGACCATGTCGACCACGCCGTCGAGGATCGCGTCCTTGTTCGGTACGTGGTGGTAGAGCGACATCGCCTCCACGCCCAGCTCCTGCGCCACCCGTCGCATGGTGATCGCCTCCACGCCGCCGCGATCGGCGACCCGGATCGCGGCTTCCAGCACGAGACCTCTGCTGAGCGGTTGCGGTGGCGGTGACACGGCGACTCCGGGAGTGCGGTTGACAACCTTACGATCGTAAGTCAGCCTTACACACGTAAGCTACCTTACTGGTGTAAGGCCACCCGCCCTGTGAGAGGAGATCCCCATGCCGATGCCGAGCTGGTGGGGGCACGTGAACAAACGGGTGTTCAACCCACGCGCGATCGCCGGCGGGAAGTGGCCGGTGCTGACGCACGTCGGCCGCGTCTCCGGCAGGACGTACCACACCCCTCTCGACGCGTACCCCGTCGACGGCGGCTACGTGTTCGTCCTGGTGTACGGATCCCGCTCGGACTGGGTGCGGAACATCCTCGCCGCCGACCGCGCGCGGCTCCGGGTCGACGGGAAAGACGTGGAGCTCGTCGCCCCGCGCCTCATCGGGGAGCAGGAGGCGTTCCAGGCTCTCTCCGACGAGGTGCCGCGGCCACCGAGGCTGCTCCGCATCAGCGAGTTCCTCCGCATGGACCTGGCCGCTAGCTGACGATCCGGGCGGGTGCCCGTTCAGGGTGAGCGGGCGAGGTCGGCCTCGACGGCGGCCGCCGTACGGGAAAGGGCGTCGACCAGCGTCGGCAGCCGGTGCCGGTCGTAGCGTGCGCTCGGCATCGACACCGACAGGCCGGCGAGGGCGTGCCCGTCGGGGGCCCGTACCGACACACCGAGCGCCACCACGCCGCGCTCCGAACGGCCCTGGTTGAGAGCGAAACCGTTGCGCCGCACGCGGGCCAGCTCGATCCGCAGCCGGTCCAGGTCGGGCCGCTCAGCGGGCCGGTCGGCGTAACGTCCGGCCGGATAGACCGCCTCCAGCTCCTCGTCGGTCAGCTCCGCCAGCAGCAGCAGCCCCGCCGTGGTGTGGTGGGCCGGGAACACCATGCCCTCGCGGGAGCCCACCCGCAGGCTCTGGAAGCACTCGACGCTGGCGATGAACCGGACCGTGTCCCCGGTGCGCACCGCCAGGTTCGCGGACTCGTCGAACATGCCGACCAGCCGGTGCAGGTGCGGCAGCGCCGCCGCCCGCACCCGAGACGCGGCCGAGGGCGAGTGGGCCGCGAGCTCCAGGACCGGGCCGGCCCGGTAGAGACGCCGTTCGTCCTGGACCGCGAAGTCGCGGTAGACCAGCATCGCGAGCAGCCGGTGGGCGGTGGAGCGGGCCACGCCCAGCCGCTCGGCGACCTCCGATACGGTCAGCTCACCCTCCAGCTGCAACATCGCGGCGATCCGCAGCGCGTGGTCCACGCTGTTGATCAGATAGGTCGGCGGATTCTTCAGCGGCTTGCCCACAACCCCTCGATTCTGCAACGCAGAATTCCAGATTCCTCAAGGTGTCACGGCAGCAAGATTAGCCGTATGACCATGTCAGAGTCCCCGGTGCGGCTGCGTGCGATCGACGCGCCGGACCAACCCGATGTCACCCCCGCGCTCGAGGACCTCTACCGAGGTTTCGAGCAGGAACTGCTCGTGCCGCTGTGGACGGAGATCGGCGACCTGATGCCGGCTCATCCCCGTTCGCGCGCGGTGCCCCACGTGTGGCGCTGGGAGAGCCTGCGGCGGCTCGCCGCACAGGCCGGCGACCTGGTCCCGGTCGGCCGCGGCGGTGAGCGGCGGGCGATCGCGCTGGCCAACCCCGCGCTGGGCGGACGGCCCTTCGCGACGCCGACGCTGTGGGCCGCGATCCAGTACCTGATGCCGGGGGAGGACGCCCCCGAGCACCGCCACACCCAGCACGCCTTCCGCTTCGTCGTCGAGGGCGAGGGCGTGTGGACGGTCGTCGGCGGCGACGCGGTCCCGATGCGCCGCGGCGACTTCCTCCCGCAGGCCGGCTGGAACTGGCACGCCCACCACAACGCGACCCGCGAGCCGATGGCCTGGATCGACGGCCTGGACATCCCCTTCCAGTACGTCACCGAGGCGCAGTTCTTCGAGTTCGGCCGCGACGAGATCAGCGACGCCGAGCGGATCACCCCCGAGCGGTCCCGCTCCGAGCGGCTGTGGGGCCACCCCGGCCTGCGCCCGGTCTCGGCCGGCGAGCTCACCCCTGGCACCCCGCTGCTGTCGTACAAGTGGGAGTTCACCGACCGCGCCCTGGCCGACCAGCTCGCCCTGGAGGCCGAGGGCTTCGGCGGCACCGTCGAGCCCGGCCACGCCGCCGTCCGCTACGCCAACCCCGCCACCGGCGCCGACGTGCTGCCCACGCTCCGCGCCGAGATGCACCGGATCGCGCGCGGCGCCGAGACCGCCCCGGTCCGCGAGACCGGTTCGTCGGTCTACCAGGTCTTCGACGGCTCCGGCACCGTGACCGTCGGCGACAGGACCTGGACGGTCACCCGCGGCGACCTGTTCACCGTCCCGTCCTGGGAGCCCTTCTCGGCCCGATCCGAGGCCGGCTCCACCGACTCCGACTCGGGCGCGCTGGACCTGTTCCGGTTCAGTGACTCGCCCGTCTTCGAGGCTCTCCAGCTCAACCGCACTCAGCATGAAGGGACCACCCGGTGAAGCTCGCCACCCTCCGCGTCAACGGCTCGACCCGCGCCGTACGGCTCGACGGCGACCGGCTGGTCGACCTCGGCGCCGCCGACCTCGGCGAATTCCTCTCCCAGGAGGACTGGGCCGCCAAGGCCGCCGCCGACGCCGCCACGACGTACCCCGTCGAGGGCGCCGACTTCGCGCCGGTCGTCCCGCGGCCGTCGAAGGTCGTCTGCGTGGGCCTGAACTACAAGAACCACATCCAGGAGATGGGCCGCGACCTGCCGGAGCACCCCACCCTGTTCGCCAAGTTCGCCGACTGCCTCATCGGCGCCGCCGACGACATCGCCCGCCCGGAGGAGACCGCCGAGTTCGACTGGGAGGCCGAGCTCGCCGTCGTGATCGGAAAGCCGGTCCGCCGCGCCAAGGGCGCCGAGGCCGAGGCCGCCATCGCCGGCTTCACCGTGCTCAACGACATCACCTGCCGCGACTGGCAGTTCCGCACCCGCGAGTGGCTGCAGGGCAAGATGTGGGACTCCTCCACCCCGCTCGGCCCCTACCTCGTCACCCCCGGCGACCTGCCCGGCGGCGTCCGCCCCGAGCTCGAGGTCACCCTCAGCGTCGACGGCGAGGTCATGCAGCACGACAACACCGGCGACCTGCTCTTCGACCCGGTCGTGCTGGTCGAGTACGTCTCGACCATCGTGCGCCTCAACCCCGGCGACGTCATCGCCACCGGCACCCCCGGCGGCGTCGGCCACGCCCGCACCCCCAAGCGCTACCTGACCGGCGGCGAGCGTGTCGTCACCGAGATCCAGGGCATCGGCCGGCTCGAGAACACCGTGGCCAAGGACGGGGCGGCCTGATGCGCCGTACCTTCGGCGACACCCTGGGCTGGAGCGAGACGGGCACCGGACTGCTCCTCGGCACCGCCGCCGGATGGGGCGAGGAGCAGTACCTCGCCCCCTCCGGGCTCCCCGGCTGGACCCGCAAGCACCTGGTGGCCCACGTGGCGGCGAACGCCGACGCGCTGGGCAACCTGGTGCACTGGGCCGCCACCGGCGAGAAGACCCCGATGTACGCCTCGCCCCAGCAGCGCGACGCCGACATCGAGGCCGGCTCCCGCAAGCCGGCCGCCGAGCTGGCCGCCTGGCTGACCTCGTCCGCCGAACGGCTCGCCGCGGGCATCGCCGGGCTGGACGACGACCAGTGGAACGCCGAGGTCGTCACCGCCCAGGGCCGTACCGTCCCCGCGACTGAGATCCCGTGGCTGCGCTCCCGCGAGGTCTGCGTCCACGCGGTCGACCTGGCCTCCGGCGTCGCCTTCGCCGACCTGCCCGCCGGCTTCCTGACGGCCCTGGCCGACGACATCGTCGCCAAGCGCGGCGGCGCCGCCGGTCCCGCGGCCGTCCTGGTCGCCACCGACACCGGGGACCGCTGGGAGCTGCCCGGCGAGGGCGAGCCCGCCGCCGTCGAGGGTCCGCTCGCCGACGTCGCGGCGTACCTCGCCGGACGCCCGCACTCCCTGAGCGGTCGTGCGCTGCCGGCTCTGCCGGCGTGGTTGTGAGCGTCCTGCCTTCGAGGAGAGCAACGTGACGACGTCCCCCGCCTCCCCTGCCGACGTCCTGGTCGTCGGGGGTGGCATCGGCGGCTTGAGCGCGGCCTTCGCCCTGGCCCGCGAGGGGCTGCGGGTGCGCGTGCTGGAGCAGGCCCGGGAGTTCGGCGAGGTCGGCGCGGGCCTCCAGATCGCGCCCAACTGCACCCGGATCCTGCACGACTACGGCCTGCTGGAGGAGGCCAAGAGCCTCGGCGTGCTGCCGAGGAGCATGGTCATGCGCGACGCCGTCGACGGCAGCGAGCTGACCCGCCTGGACCTGCTCGACCTGGAACACGAGTACGGGTTCCCGTACATGGTCATCCACCGCAGCGACCTGCACGGCATCTTCCTGCGCGCCTGCCGGCGCGCGGGAGTCGACCTGGTCACCGACGCCCGCATCACCGCATACGAGAACACCGCGCCCGGCGCCCGGGTGCTGCTCGCGGACGGGCGCGCCGACCAGGCCCGGATCGTCATCGCCGCCGACGGCCTGCGCTCGGTCGCCCGCCGGTTGTTGTCCGACGACGAGCCGGTCAGCTCCTCCTACGTCGCCTACCGCGCCGCGGTGCCCATCGAGCAGGTCGGCAGGGACGTCGACCTCGGCGAGGTCTCCGTCCACGTCGGCCCGCGTTGCCACTTCGTCCAGTACGGGCTGCGCGGCGGCGGGATGCTCAACCAGGTCGCGGTCTTCGAGTCCCCCAAGGCCCTCGCGGGCGAGGAGGACTGGGGCACACCCGACGAACTGGACGCCGCCTTCGCCGCGACCTGCCCGGAGGTCCGGGCCGGCATCCCGCTCATGTGGCGGGACCGCCGGTGGCGGATGTTCGACCGCGACCCGATCATGACCTGGGTCGACGGCGACATCGTGCTGCTCGGCGACGCCGCCCACCCGCCGCTGCAGTACATGGCGCAGGGCGCGATCATGGCCATCGAGGACGGCTGGGTGCTCGCCAGGCACGTCGCCGCCAGCCACGCCGAGGACGGCACGATCGACTGGCAGGGCGCCCTCGCGGCCTACGAAGCCGTCCGCCCCGAGCACTGCCGCCGCGTCGTGACCACGGCCCGCGCCTGGGGCGAGCTCTGGCACCTGGACGGCGTCGCCCGCCTCCAGCGCAACGCGCTCCTGCGGGCCCGCGACACCTACGACTACTCCTTCACGGAGTGGATCTACGGTCCCACGGCACTGACGCCGGAGGAGGAACCGCCGATGTTCACACCGATCCCCCTGGACTCCGTCGACGTCGCGGACCTGATGGACACCGCGGAACCGGCCCCGTAAGAGAGGTTGGACAACTCCCGGCAAGGCTGGCAGACTCCCGAACCCCTGACGACG
The DNA here is from genome assembly GCF_003236395.1 of Nonomuraea aridisoli. Lineage (GTDB taxonomy): Bacteria > Actinomycetota > Actinomycetes > Streptosporangiales > Streptosporangiaceae > Nonomuraea > Nonomuraea aridisoli. The sequence goes on from NZ_POUD01000004.1 coordinate 64,731, forward strand.
CCCTACCAGCCTCGGCAGCAGGTCCAGTACACCCTGGGGACCGCCAAGCTGAACAAGAAGTTCGGCACGCTGGGCACGGCCGTCTGGGTCATCCTCGGAGTGGTCCTGGCCGGCGGCGCGATCGTGTCGGTGGTGTCGCAGAGCGTCGTTCCGATCGGGCTCGTCGTGATCGCGTGCGTCATGGTGGTGGCGCGCCGGTTCCTGCGGCCCAGGCGGACCGGCGTGATCGGCAAGCAGGCGATGGGCACGATCACGATCGGCGGCCGGGGGATCGCGATCGCGAACGTCCAGGGCCGGGCGAACGTCTTCTCCTGGAACGAGATCGACGCCATCGGTGTGCTGCGCTGGAAGCAGAACATCGTGTTCCGCAGCGGCTCGCCCCGGGTGGCCCAGATGCTGCGCCCGATGCGGCCGGGCGTGTACCTGCCGATCTCCCTGCTCTACGTCGAGGCGCCCGACGAAGAGGTGATCGCCGCGCTGCACCACTTCGCCGGCCCCCGGTTCGTCGGCGTCGACCTGGAGAAGAACGCCCTCGGCGCATGACAGCCCACGTGGGCGCGACGGGCGGGGCCGGCGGGCGTTACGCGGGGGCGCGGTCGCAGATGGCGGCGACGAAGGCGTCGATCAGGTGCTGCCGCTTCTCGGGGGAGTCGGCGACGCCGGTGACGTAGACGGTGCCCGCGCGCCCGGCCCGGTCCCGTCCGCTGAACACCGAGGTCCCCGGCATGTCACCGGCGCCGAAGTAGACGTAGCCGCAGCTCGACCTCATCCGCGCCACCCCGTAGCCGTAGCGGGCGCCCTCGGGCCAACCGGCCTGGTCGACCGGAACGGTCCTGGCCGTCATCGTGCCCAGCGGCGCCCTGCTCCAGAACCGGTTGAGGTCTTCGGCGGTGGAGACGAGACCGCCGCTGGCCCCGAACTCGTACGTGGGCAGTTGGTCGGTCAGATCCACCTCGCCGTCCTCCGGACGGGCGGGGTGCACTCCGTAGGCGTGCGCGTGCGGCCCGCGGATGCCGTAGTCACCCTTGTCCGGCCAGTACGTGTCCCGCATTCCGTACGGCCTGAGGATCAGGTCCCGGCTCGCCTGCCGGAAGTCCTTGCCGGTCACCTTGCTCACGATCATGCCGGCGACCAGGTAGTTGGTGTTGGCGTAGGCGAACGAGCCGCGCGGCGTGGGCTTCAGCGTCAGCGCCACCCGCAGGAAGTCCGGGAACGGCTCCTTCCACGGAACCGCGTCGAAGAACTCGGGCAGTCCGCTGGTCTGCTGCAGCACCATCCGTACGGTGATCTTCCGCCCGTCGATCGCGGCGCCGTCGCCGGTGCCGCGCACCACCCCGGGCAGGTAACGCTCCACCGGGGCGTCCAGGTCGATCTTCTGCTGCTCGACCAGCCGCAGCACGGTGGCCGCCATGATCGGCTTGCTCATGCTCGCGATCCGGAACCGCCCCGCGGGACCCACCATCGGCCGCCCGGTACCCCGCTCCGCGGTCCCGGAGCGCCAGGTCACGCTCCTGCCGCTCGGTCCGCGCACCTGACTCAACGCCCCCGCCATACCGTCCTCGGCGGTGAGACGGTCAAGGCGGGACTGCGGTGAGGACGTTCCGGCGGCGGCGAAAGCAGGGGCGACGGGGACGATGACCAGGGAGCCGGCGACAACAGCGGCGAGCGATTTCCTCATGCCTCAAATGTGGCGGCGAGATCGCTCACGATCAGTCACGCGCGCACGCCTCCAGAAGTGGGGTATTCCCCACCCCCGATGGACAGGCCAGGGCGACCACCACGGATCGGAAGATCCGGTCGAGCCGTTCCAGACCCGGCCTGGTAGTACGACCGGCGCAGTAGTCCGAGCCGCGGCTGCTCCGTCCCGCGCACCCGAACCACCTTCCTGCAGACGACGACCGCTGCCGCAGCGCCGCGAGAAGCTCTTCCTCTGACAGGAGAAACCGGGAGCACTTCACGCGCACGACTCACCCCGACGACATGGAGGCCGACGATGACCGTCCAGAGAAGCTTCGCAAGGTGGGTCCGCGACCACGGAGTCGCCATGGACACCCTGGACCTTGAGGCCCCTCTGGACGATCTCGAACCACTCGGGGATGTCGTCGGGGACGCGCGGGTGGTGGCATTGGGCGAAAGCTCTCACCACATTCGCGAGTTCTATCAGGTACGCCATCGCATCCTGCGCTTCCTGGTCGAACGTTGCGGTTTCCAGGTGTACGCCCTGGAGGCTCCGTTCACCCAGGGTCAGGTCCTGGACGCCTGGGTCCAGGGCGCGCCCGGGACGGTGGAACAGGTCGCCGAGGCCGGCATCGCCATGTCCCTGGGGCGATGCCGGCAGATGTACGAGGTGCTGAGCTGGATCCGGCAACGGAACGAGAAGCGCGATGGACCGTTGCTCAGATGCGTCGGAACCGACCTACCCGGTGCTTTCGGGTCGCCCCTGCCCGCGCTCGACGAGCTCGCCGGCTACCTGAACCGGGTCTGTCCCGACGTGCTCCCCGCCGTGGAGACGGCCGTCGCCGTGGTCAGGCGCTTCCACGACCCGGTGACCATGCGAGCCTTCGCCCGCTACCAGGAACTCGGCCACGGCGAGCGGGACGCACTGACCAGCGCGCTGAGCCGGTTGACGGCCGTCATGCGGCGACTGACCTTCGTCCAGCGGAGCCGAGGCCACGGCGCGGAGCACGACACCGCGCTGTGGCACCTGCGTGGGGCCTGGTACCTGGACCAGCTGCACCGCGCCACCGCCGTGGAGGGGTTCGAGGCCGCATCGACGTTTCGCGATCTCTACATGGCGGAGTCCGTACTGCGACTCCTGGACGGGGACGCGGCGAACACTCGCGTCGTGCTGGCCGCACACAACTGGCACATCCAGCGGACTCCGGCCGAAGGCGCCGGCCGCCTGCTGCCGACCGGGGCCCATCTGGCCGCCGCGCTGGGGGACGACTACCGGGCCATCGGCGTGACGTCGAGCCACGGCCGTACCGCCATCGTGGGCGAACCGACGCCGCAGCACCCGGAGGGCACCTGGCACGACGCGCCACTCCCACCGCCTGCCGCCGGCAGCATCGAAGCGGCCTTCCCCACCGCCTCACTCTGGAGCCTCGCGAACCTGCGCGCGGCCCGCCCCCACATCGACGACGCGGAATCCTTCCAGCAGTCCCGCATGGCCGACTACTTCCTCGACATACCGGTGTTCACCGCCTTCGACGCCATAGCCCACATATCCCACACAACCGGCACCGGCCACGTGATGCAGCCTTGACCCAGTACCGTTCGGCGCACAGATGCGTGCCACTGCCTCCGGCGACAGGCGATCTGATCCTCGACGTCGTTGAGGGTCGGATCATGTACGTGGAGGTCTTGCACCACCCGGAGCCGCGGTCGGTTGAAGCCGTCAACTCGGGATCTCCGGATCTCGCCGCCTGCGGCGGGCACGGCGAAAACGATCATCTACCGAGTTCGGTGGGAAGGCGCGCGACGCCGGGGACGCCTCATCCATTCCCGCCACCTCGGCCTGCCTGAGCGGAGAACCGAGATTCGCGACGAACTCCGCTCAAGTCGGCGAGTTCGTTGGCTACGGCGGGACGGTGCCGCTGGTGCGGCCCGAACCGCATCGTCCGGGACGGGCTCCAAGCCGCATACGATCCGTGGGCGCGGACGGGCTAGCCACCTTGCGCGGCCTCTCGGAGCCGTGCCACGGCAAGCCTGGCTGCGGTCTCGGTCAGCGTGGGGTCGAACTCATCGACATGGCCATCGTGCTCCAGCGCGATCACGGCGTTCCCGACCCGGATGATCACGATGTCGATCGCGACCATCATGCCCGACATGCTGGCATCCGACTCCAGTTTGCTGTTCACGAGCCCATCGCGAAATCTGATCCCATAAGCGCCGTCACCGAGCTGACCGATGGACAGCTTGCGGATGATCACTTTGGCACCACTGGTCTTGATGGTTGTCTTGCCGCAATGGCGGATCACGGCCTTGGCTGCACGTTCCAGAGCGGAGAGCACACGGGAGGTGCCACTCACGATGTACTCGCTGATCCCCTCCCATCTGTCCGTGTGCTTCAGTGCTGTCGAGACCTTGGTTCGATAGACCGGGACGAGGTCCTTGACGGCTGTGGCGCAGGGCTTCGTGTGGGTGAATGCAGGATTCCGAAGCCCTCGGGTGCGAAATCTGTGACGGGCGAACTTTTCTCCGAGGTCCTCGGGTGCGAGAAGTGCGGCCTTGAACGGGTCAGGAGACCGCTGGGCAGACGAATCCTGAGCTGTCGCGGGGCTGACCCCCAGGAGAGACCCGACCAGTAAGGCGGCCAGAAGAAAGGAACGCTTGTTCGTCACGCTGGCCACATTAGACGGATGGGTTCGGAAAAGGGAGATGTGCTCTCTCTCGCAGGTCCTGACGCGATGCGCGTTGGAGGCGTCGCCGGCAGCTGGGAGCTCTTGTCGGTTCGCCTCAGCCGGCCCGAATAGCGAATGGCCGCCGCGGGACCGCACGGGTTACGTATACGCGCCATCGACGCTGCACATGCATAATTCGGAATTTTCCGGTAACTCGGCGTCCGGTGTCCGTGGAGGTTCGCTGATTTTCGCCGACGTTCGCCGGTTGGGCTGTACTCGCGCTGTAAAGCCTGTCCTGGCAACGGGCCTGATCCGGCGCCTACAGCCGAACCCAGGTCGGGTTGCGGGCAGTAGGCTTCGCCGATGACCGAATGTAGGCCGCCCGGCGGCGCGGCGCTCGATGCAGACGGGCTGAGTAGATCAGGATGCCTCGAGAGATCGCCCGGACCGCTGCACGCCCTCGCGCTGAAGCACCGTGAGCTGCTGAAGTTCGCAGTGGTGGGTGGAGCAGCGTTCCTGGTGGACAACGCGGTGTTCTATGGGCTGAAGCTGACCGTTCTGGAGCCGAAGCCGGTGACCGCGAAGGTCATCGCGGTGCTCGTGGCGACCATCGTGTCCTACGTGCTGAACCGTGAATGGTCGTTCCGCACCAGGGGCGGTCGCGAGCGCCATCACGAGGCTGCGCTGTTCTTCCTGATCAGCGGCGTCGGTCTGGTGCTCAGCTCCGTGCCGCTGTGGATCTCCCGGTACGTGTTCCTCCTGGAGACCCCGGACGTGAGCCTGATCACCCAGGAGATCGCCGACTTCATGAGCGCGCAGGTCATCGGCACGCTGATCGCCATGGTCTTCCGTTTCTGGGCGTTCCGGAAATGGGTCTTCCCCGACGAGGAGGCTCACCCCGGCCGCGTCCGGCTGGCTCCAGCTCCCAAGCCCCAGGACGAGGCGGCCTGATCCGCCCCCCTGTACCGGGTCGAAACTCACCGCGTCGGGCTTGAGCCGGAAGTTCTCCGAAGTGGCTACGCCACTCGGGCACTCATTGATCATCCCGCCCAGCATGCGGTCGGTGCACTCGGCTTCGCCTCGCCTCGGCCCAGCAGCACCAGCCGGCCGAACAACCGAATCCTGATCAGTCTCAGGAGACGGACAGGCACAAGAATCGATCTTGCCCGTACCGCCGCATCAGGGTTCTGAAGCGGTACAGAGGTCCTACGGATTTGAGATCCAGTTCGGGCCGTTCCAGATCGTTCAATGCCGGTCAAACGCCTGTACGCGGTCCATGAACGACCTCGTATTGCAATTCAAACTGCAACCGAGCTGCCCACAGCTCTACGGCTCGTGGCCGTTCCCCTGGTGGCGCACCCCATCGCCTGGAGGTCACCGAGACCTGCGCTCCTCCGAATAGATGTGCACACGGTGACCGTCGGTGTTGTTGATGACGGTTCTTCCAGCTAGTGGCCCCTTCAGTTGGAGCTTGACCGGGTGAGGGTGTCCGACCAAATTGGTGAGAACCTGTTCCTCCCAGGGCCACTGACGGGGACAGTCATCCTCCACCTGGATCCCGATGACGACCTTTGATGAGGACTCATTCACCTCTGTGTCTGTCACCCGCTCACAGACCTTCGCGTATCTGGAAGGCGCTTTGAACAGCAACTCGACCGTCAAGGTGTGTCCGTCGGCTGATACCCATGCTCCACTGATGTCCTCCCATGAGGAGGTGGCGCAGCCGGTAAGCACCAATGGGGCGCACCCCAGAGCGAGGAAGGCATTGCCAGGGGGCATGGAAGAAACCCTAGTACGTCTGCAACCCGCAGTTCGAAAATCAGCCACGTTACTCGGGTGAGCCAGGGTGAGGAAACGAAACCTGGATCGTCGATCGCCCTCCAAGCACGTTCGGTGACCGGCCACGCGGTGGCGATCGTGAGTGCTGCATCTGTTGGGCGGCGCGCCAATCCTGGCCGGAGCGTTCGGTCAGTACGGCGGGGCCGGCGTACGGCGCCCGGCCCGGTGTCCCGCCGCCGTCCGGGACCGGCCCCAAGGACGCCCGCGTGCACGGCGCCCGGCACACCGCCGCGACACTCCTCATCGAACAAGGCGTGGACATCAGCGTCGTTCAGGAAATCCTCGGCCACTCGCAACTGACCACAACGAAGCGCTACACGCACAACACCGCGTCACTCTCAACGGAAGCAGCAACCCGCATGGGTCGGGCGTTCTGGGGATGACTGCAACTGAAAATGCAACAGGGCGGACTTTCTGATCATGGAGATCGGGGAGTCCGCCCAGGTCGTTGGTGGTAGGGCGCCCGGGGCTCGAACCCGGAACCTACGGATTAAAAGTCGCAGTTCTAAATGCCGACCACTATCGAATCGTGTCTCATTGTGTCGCGGTGTCATGCATTGCCCGCACTCGAAATGTCCAAGAATGCCGCCCGGTGTTATGCCGTATCAGGTGCCGATGAGCATCCAACGAGCAACCATGGGGCGGATAGCATCCCTTGACCGTTCTTACTTTACCTCCGATTGGCGAGCTGACGTCCCGGATGGTTTGCGGTCCGGGAGGGGTTGATGAGGTCCCCAACGGACCTGTGGTGATCGTTCAGAAACGAGCGAATCCGGGATGGGGCCGCCACACGCAGTTCGGCGACCACGTCACCGGCTCCCCGGAACATCGACTCCTCCTGGTGGGCCGTCGCAACAAGGTGGGACGGCCTGCGCGTCAGCCGCGCCGGACGCCGTGCTGGTGGGCCGTGGTTGATGTATTTGTAGCGAAGCCTCTCGTCATCAACCACACGGCGAAGACAAGGCTCTGCAGGCCCAGTGGCGCATTCATGGCCAGGTAGAGTGGCGTGACCACGTCAGTTAGGCGAAGCAGCACCAAGAAGCTCGCCGATATAGCTGCTCCGATTCCCAGAAATCCCCAGCTGGATAGCCATCGAGGGACAGATCTCGACTGCCATAGAATGCGGAACAACAGGAGATCTCCGAGGCTCAGCGAGATGATCAATGCGACGTGATTGACCAAGTCGCGCGCTGTCCGCAGCAACTCGCCCACGACCTCGATGCGGGATGCGTCCGAAGCGCCGGCTTGGGTGAATCCATGGCCCAGCACAAGAAACAAGGGCAGGAGGATTACGCCTATGAAGTGGAATGTCGCTGCGATGAGCCTGAACCCAAGGAAACCCAGACTGAGCGCTTCGTTCTCCGCCCTCAATGTCGGATAAAGGTACAGCGCGAACCCGACATAGGCGGGGATCATGATGGACTGAGCAACTGCGCCGACGATGACCTGGCTCTCGTGTGCGGAAATGAGAGCGAGAGGGCGTGGCTCCTCGAGAGCGGGAACGATGCTCAGCGCACCGGCGATCATGCCTACGATGACCAGTGTGCCCGCAATTGCGGTTGCCCGCCTGTTTGTATGCACGATGCTTGTCCTGTTGTCGTGGTGGCGGAGTGGGTCGGCGCCGGATCGGCGAGCCGGTTCAGGCTTTCCGACGCGCAAGACGGGGACTGCCGAGGCGGCGGCCAGGGTCAGCCCGTGAGCAGGTCCATGCGGAGGAACTCGGTGATGCGGAGCAGCTTCGGTGGGCGTGCCACCTCATCGGGGAGGGCCTGGAACGCCTCCTCCTTACCGACAAGGCGTGGGGCGGTGAGTTCCACATCTCTCCCGTCGACCCGGAGTCGCGCACCTCTGGCCGCCAGGACGTTCTGCACCCAATCGGAGCGCGATCCATACACCAGAACGAACAGGTAACCGCTGTCGACGGGGTGCGCATCGAGCGGCGTGCGGTACGTAGCGCCAGAAATGCGACCGACGTGAATCAGCACCGGCCACCTCCCGCCGGTTATCGCGCGGGGATTGAACACTCTCTTGTTCAGGTGCCCCCACCACCTCGGCATCGGCATTGAAATCTCCTTCTCTCGCTCCGGCGGGGCACGTCACAGGTCAGGTGTTGGCTGAACCCTGGCTGACGCGAACCTGGATAGCCTTACACCGGTAAGGCTACTTACGGATGTAAGGCTGGCTTACGCTCGTAAGGCTGTCAACCCGCCCACACCCCGGAGTCGTCGTGCCACCACCACAACCGCTCAGCAGAGGCCTCGTGTTGGAAGCCGCGATCCGGGTCGCGGATCGCGGCGGTGTGGAAGCGATCACGATGCGCCGGGTGGCGCAGGAACTGGGTGTGGAGGCGGTGTCGCTCTACCATCACGTGCCGAACAAAGACGCGATCCTCGACGGCGTGGTCGACAAGGTGTTCGCGGCGATCAAGCTACCCGGGTGTGGCAGCGCATCATCGACATTGACCGGGAGCTGTTCATGCACGCCGTGGCCCAGGCCATCTCGGCGCACACGCCCACGATCGTGCCAATACCGCCCGGCCGCCTCCAGGAGGTGTCCGCGTGAACAAGCGAGACGTGGCCGGGCAGGCGGCCCCGCGCGCAGGCGGGAATGCCGCGCCGCGTCTTGGCGCGGCCCGGCCTGCGGATAGGGGCGGTGCTCCCCTTGCCGGACGCGCCCTCACGGCCGACCCATTCGAGTGGACGGCGTACGTCTCACTCGGTGGCACACTTCGGACCGCCCACACCTCGTGCTGCGGCCGATACGAGTTGGCGTCCCAGGGTGGCCAGTACTTCGTGCTGCGCCAGACCCAGGAGGGCGGCTACGAGGAGACGGGCCAAGGCCGCACCCATCCCAAGGTGGTCGAGATCTACACCGCCCTGATGATCGAGCATCACAACGACGAGCACGCCCGCCGCAGGGAAAGGCCGAAGCGCGACGACTTCCTCCTCTGAAGGGACGGCGTGGCTAATCCCCGGGACTGCCCCCAATAGCGACCATCGACCAGTTGTCCATGACGACCAAGAAAGGGGGACCCCACCCGTCACCACCGACAACGACGTCCAGGACGCCGCCGCCCTGCGTGACGCCATGACCACCGCCGTGGCGGCCAGGTGCGGAGAGTGGGGCTTCCCGCTCCCCGTGCAGATCGAGGCCGCGTTCCGTGCGGTTCCCCGGCATTTCTTCGCCCCCGAGGTATCGCCGGAGGCGGCGTACGCGGTGGACATCGTCGAAGGTGCGGGTCGTCACGGCCGACGCCGAACACGGCTGGGAGGCCGACGCCCCGTACGACCGGATCATGGTCACGGTGGGAGCGTGGGACATTCCTCCGGCTTGGCGCGGGCAGCTCGCCAAGGGCGGCAGGATCGTCGTTCCGCTGCGGATGAAGGGCATCACCCGCTCCCTGGCTCTCGAACGCACCAACGACCACCTGGTCAGCTTGTCTCAGGGGGTCTGCGGCTTCGTCAAGATGCAGGGCGTCGGCGCTCACGACGAGTACCTGTGGCCCCTCAAGGGCGAGAGGGTGGGCCTGCGGTTCGATGACGGCAACCTTGCCGACCGGCACAAATTGGACGGCGTGCTCACCGGCGAGCACGCCGCGGCATGGTCCGGGGTGACCGTGGCCCGCTCCGAGCCGTTTCCCGATCTGCCCCTGTGGATGGCGACAGCGCTGCCCGGCTTCTGCAACCTCACCGTGGACGTTCCCGAAGGGGAGGATCCCGGGATCGTGTCCGCGGAGGGAGGCAGATGGTTCCCCTTCGCTGCGGTCGTGGGCGACTCGTTTGCCTACCTGTCCGTCCGTCCGGCCGGGGAGGGCATTGTCGAGTTCGGGGCGCACGGCTATGGCCCGCACGGCGGCGAGGTCGCCCAGGCCATTGTGGAGCAGGTCCAGGTGTGGGATCGCGACTACCGTGGCGGCCCTGGCCCGCAGTTCGAGGTGTGGCCGATCGACCGCCCTGCCGAGGTGCTCCCCAAGAGCGTAGTCATCACCAAGCAGCACACTCACGTCACGATTTCCTGGCCGGAGGTGGGAGAGACAGTTCAGGACCAGGTTGCTCCACGCATCCAGCAACAGTGAGAGGAGACCCTCACCACACGGTCACAGGTCGAGCGCTCCGTCTCACATTGCCTATCTACGTGTGATACGGCCCGCGACAGAAACGGAGAGACCACGATGACATCGCCCCCGTCCCGGCTCGGTGCCCTCCGGGCCTCAGCCTGATCTGCAAGGCATGGGCAGCGCCCGGCTGACCATCGGCAAGACCTTCACCTTCGAGGCGTCCCACCGCCTGCATGGGCTGCCTGATGGGCACAAATGCGCCCGCCTGCACGGTCACAGCTACCAGGTGGCCGTCGAGCTCACCGCCGACCAGTTGACCGGCCCAGGATTCGTCACCGGCTTCGGCGACCTGTCGCCGTTCGGCACCTATCTCGCTGAGTGCTTCGACCATCGCACCTGAACGATGTGCTCGACGTCGAACCGGCCTCCGAGCGGCTGGCCATCCACCTGGCCAGGTGGTTCCTCGACAACGTGCAACCGGTCATCGCCGGGCGGCTGGTCGCAGTCACCGTGAGCGAGACCCCGAAGACGTGGGCACGCTGCACGGTCGGAGACGCATCATGACCGCCACAGCGGTGTCCGCACCGTCCCGCGCCGCAGAGCTCTTACTCGCCGAGCGCTTCGGACCGACGCTGCAAGGCGAGGGACCCAGCATCGGCCAGTCCGCGCTGTTCATCCGCCTCTCACGATGCAACCTGTCATGCACCTGGTGCGACACGCCGTACACGTGGGACAGCGCGCGGTTCGACCTGCGGCAGCAAAGCGAGCGCACCTCCGTCGCCGACCTGGTCGCGTGGGCGCTGGCCCATCCTGTGCCGCTGATCGTCATCACGGGCGGAGAACCGCTGCTACAGCAGCGCCACCTGCCCGCGCTGGCCGAGCCACTGCTGCAGGCCGGCCGCCGCCTGGAGATCGAGACCAACGGCACGGTCGCTCCCGATTCGGCGCTGCTGCTGGCCGGGCTGCGCTTCAACGTCTCTCCCAAACTGGCAAACGCTGGCGTGCCAGCCGACCGACGCATCAAGTCCGCCGCTCTGGAGGCACTGTCGGCCAGCGGGAAGGCGGTGTTCAAGTTCGTCGCCCGCGACGCGGCCGATCTTGCCGATCTCGCCGAGCTCGCCGAGCGGTTCGCCATGAGGCAGGTGTGGGTGATGCCTGAAGGCGTCACCGCCGATGACGTGCTGGGCTGCGCCCAGGCGCTCGCCGAAACGGTCATCGCCCGCGGCTGGTCGCTGTCCCTACGGCTGCACGTTCTGCTGTGGGGCGACGAACGTGGCCGATAACCGTGCTGCCGCTCACGCATGCACCCCCTCTGCCTGGCCGGTGACGGGCCACTTCTCCTGGCTCAGCCCTGGAAGTGAGGAAAAACATGACCACGAACGCCGTGCGGTCCTTTGATACGGCGCATCCCAGCCGAGCTGTTTCACGACCGACCGATGACATACCGGGCTCGACGGTAGACGTGCCCCGCGTGACCGAGCTCATCCGCGAACTGCTCATCGCTCTCGGAGAAGATCCCTACCGCGAGGGCCTGCTCGACACGCCGACCTGGCACCCGTGGAGTTCCACGCCGTCGAAGCCGGCCTCCACGGAACGTGAGGATCCGCTCGGCACGCCGCTGCCTGAACGGGGCAGCCGGGTCGTCATCACAACGGGCCGACAGTGACATCACGTCCTTCACCGATCGAAGGCGGACCGTCGCTTACAGCCAGTCGTGTTCGCGGGCGTAGCGCGCCGCGTCGTGACGGGTGTGGGTCTGGGTCTTCTGCATCGCGTTGGAGAGGTAGTTGCGCACCGTGCCCTGCGCGAGGTGGAGCCGGCTGGCGATGTCGGCGACCGAGTAACCAGAGCCGGTCTCCCGCAGGACGTCGAGTTCGCGGTCGGTCAGGGGGCAGTCATCGATGACGGCCAGCGCGGAGACCTCCGGGTCGATCCAGCGCCTGCCGGTGTGCAGGGTGGCGATGACGGAGGTGATGTGGGCCGGCTCGGAGGACTTGCTGACGAAGCCCTGGACACCGAGTTTCAAGGCCTTTCGCAGCACGCCCGGCCGGGCGTGCCGGGTCAGCATGAGGACCACCTGGTCCGGGCGCGCGCGGCGGATCTGCGCGACCGCGCCGAGGCCGTCCACGCCCGGCATCTCCAGGTCGATGACCAGCACGTCGGGTCGGTGCCGCAGGGTGGCTTCGATGGCCGTCTGTCCGTCTTGCGCCTCGGCGAGGACGGTGATGTCGCCCTCCAGCGGCAGTAGTGCGGCCAGGGCCGTGCGGAGCAGCACCTCGTCGTCGGCGAGCACGATGGTCGTCATCGGTCGTTCTCCCGCGCGGCCGCGGTCGTGCCGGTACGGGCGGGCGGGAACATCGCGGCCGTCCGGAACCGTCCGTCGTGCTGTTCCACGATCAGCTCGCCCCCGTCGCCGGACACCCGTTGTCGCAGGGCCGACAGCCCCCTGAGCTCCGGAGGTGAGTTGCCCGCCACCCCGTCGTTGACGATCGTGATACCCGCCTCGGAAAGCGTGATCTGCACCTGGGTGGCCTGTGCGTGCCGCAGGATGTTGGTGGTCGTCTCGCGCAGAACTTGGCCGAGCAGTTCGCCGGCTTGGGCGTCGACCTCGGCCTCCCGTGTCAGCCGCACCCGGATGCCTGCGGCCTCGAACAGGTTCTTCGCGTTCTCGATCTCCGCCGAGAGGTTGAGCCGCCGTTGGGCGTAGGCGAGTTCCTTGGTCTGCGCGATGGTGTCGCTGACCAAGGCGTACGTCTCGCGTAGTTCCTTCTCCGCCCGTCCGGCGTCGCGGAGCAGCATCTTCTGCGCCAGCGCGATCTTCAGCTTCACCACGTGCAGGGTGTGGCCCTGGATGTCGTGCAGGTCGCTGGCGAACCGGACGCGTTCTCGGACGACAGCCAGCTCCGCCTCGCGCTCCCGGGTCTGGTCGAGTTCCCGGATGAGGTCGTAGAACCGCTCGCCCAGCAGGGTCATGACCGTCACCAGGGCGGTGAGGGCAGTCGGGGTGAGGACGTAGCTGACCAGGACCTCGCGTACGTCGTCCCGCTCCACCAGGAGCCGCGCCGCGCCGACGACGGCGACGTAGGAGAACAGCCCGGCCACCGCCAGGGCCCGACGCCGCCGCACCTCGCGCAGGGCGAGGGAACCCACGGCGCAGACACCCCAGTACGCGTTCGGGCTGCCGGTCAGCAGTACCCCCAGCGGCCACACGGCTCCCGCCACGATCATGGCGGGCAGCGCGACCCGGGCGAGGTCGTTGGCCGTCCACCGTTCGAAGGCCACCAAAGCCGCCGCGAACCCCGGAGCCAGGACGACGACGTGCCACCAGGCATGTGCGTCGATGTACATGAGGGCTACCGCAGCGATCATGAGCGGCGGCAGTGAGGCCGCGAGATTGAGCCGGCGCAGCCGTCCCTGCGTCGACTCGGTGTAGCGCGGCGATCTTGTGGTCACCGTCCCAGTATCCGCCTGCCGACCGGCCGCGACCAGTGACACCACATCACATGGAGCCGTGACATGGTTGCACTGACGGGTGGCCGCGAGTCCCGCTGTCATGGATGCATGTCCAATACACCAGTCATCGAAGTCGAACGCCTGAACCTCACGTACGGCGACTTTCACGCGGTGAAGGATCTCTCTTTCGAGGTACGGCGGGGGGAGCTGTACGCGCTGCTCGGCACCAACGGAGCTGGGAAGACCTCGACGCTGGAGACCATCGAGGGACACCGGAGGCCGACCTCCGGCGCCGTGCGCGTCTTCGGGCGCAGCCCACAGGATCGACGCGCCGTACGTCCCCGGATGGGCGTGATGCTCCAGGAGAGCGGGTTCTCCCCGGACTTGACCGTCCGCGAGTCCGTCGGTCTGGTCGGCCGGCTCAGCCGGCGTACCGACGACGTCGACCGGTTACTCGACCTCGTCGACCTCACCGACCGGGCCGGCCGGAAGGTGTCCCAGCTCTCCGGCGGGGAGAAACGACGGCTGGACTTCGCTACCGCCGTCTACGGAACACCCGAGCTGATCTTCCTGGACGAGCCGACCACCGGCCTGGACATCCAGTCCCGCGACGCCGTGTGGGAGACGGTGGACCGGGTGCGTGAGAACGGCGCGACCATCGTGCTCACCACGCATTACCTGGAGGAGGCGCAGCAGCGCGCCGACCGCATCGGGTTGATGCACCAGGGCACCTTCCACCGGGAAGGCACGGTCTCCGAGCTGACTCGCACCCTGCCGGCGGTGATCCGCTTCTCCCTCCCGGCACCGGCACCGTCGCTGCCGTTGCAGGCTGTCGTCGACGCCGACGGCAAGGTCATGGTCGAGACCTTTGCTTTGCAGGAGGACCTGCATCTCCTGCTCCGGTGGGCGCAGGAGCACTCCGTGGAGTTGCGGGGTCTGGAGGCCGGGGCAACCCGGCTCGACGACGTGTTCCGTGCCATCAGCAGCTGATTCGTTCTTTCGAGAGGAGTGTCACCGTGTTGTCCATCGCTTCCAGTGAGCTGATCCAGATCTTTCGAAACCGTCTTGTGCTGATCACCAGCTTCATCATTCCCGTGGCGATCTGCGTGTTCTTCGTCCGTCAGCACGAGACCTTCGCGACCATCCTCAGCCTCGGCTACATCGCGGCGATCGTGATGTTCACCGCGGCCGCGTTCGGGCTCTACGCCACGGCCGTCACCACCCTGGCGTCCCGGCGTCAGAACCTTTTCCTCAAGCGGCTACGATCCACCGCCGTCGACGACGCCGGCATCCTCGCCGGTCTGTTGCTACCCGTCGTCGTCCTGGCCCTGGTGCAGATGACCGCGATCCTGACCGCACTGGCCGTGGTCGCCGGTGGGCCGGCCAACGTCGTCCTGCTGGTGGTGGCGGTCCTCGCGACCCTGGCCATGATGATCGGCCTGGCCCTGGCCACCGCGGGACTGACGAACTCACCTGAGCACGCCCAGGTGACCACCCTGCCCGTCACCGTCGGCGTGATCGCCGTGGCCACCTGGGTGGGCGTCAGCGGCACCGAGGACCTCACCCTGCTCAAGCGGCTCCTGCCCGGCGGCTCGGCCACCGAGCTGACCATGAACGCCTGGAACGGTGGAGTCGCGGTGACCGAGTCCCTTGCCCTGCTCGCACCGACGCTGGGCTGGGTCGTCGTCGCCGTCGCCCTCGCCACCCGGCTTTTCCGCTGGGAGCCTCGCCGATGACCGCCGCACCATCAGCCGACCTACCCGCTGTCAGCGGTCGGGTCTCCGAACGACAAGGAGTGATGATGGTTCTTTCGACACGACGTCTGGTAATCGCGGTGACAGCGGTCTCGGTCTTGGTTCCCCTGGCCGCATGCGGCACCGCCGACGCGGCTGAGCAGCCGACGTGGGACCGTCCGGTGACGGTCACCGCGTCCACCGCCGCCGATCGGGACCGGGAGTTCCGACAGCTGGAGCAGAGGTTCGACGCGCGGCTGGGGATCTACGCGATCGACACCGGTACGGGTCGGACCGTGGGTTACCGGGCCGAGGAGAGGTTCGCGTACGCCTCGACGTACAAGGCGTTGGCCGCCGCCGAGGTCCTCGACGAGACCAGGGACGCCGAGCTGGATCGTGTGGTGCGGTACTCGGCGGACGACCTGGTGACCTATTCGCCGATCACCGAGCAGCACGTCGCCGAGGGCATGACGCTGCGCGCACTCGCCGACGCCGCCGTGCGGTACAGCGACAACACGGCCGGCAACTTGCTGTTGCGGCATCTCGGTGGACCGCAGCGGTTCGAGAAGGAACTGCGGAAGATCGGTGACAAGGTCACCGACGCGGCGCGCTACGAGACTGAGCTCAACGAGGGGACGCCGGGCGACAGGCGGGACACCAGCACCCCGCGGGCGCTGGCCGGTGACCTGCGGGCGTACGCCGTCGAGGATGCCCTCGAGCCCGCAGACCGCGGCATCCTCAACGGTTGGCTGCGGGGCAACACCACCGGCGCCGCGCTGATCCGAGCCGGTGTCCCCGACGGGTGGGTCGTCGGGGACAAGACCGGGGCCGCCGGGTACGGCACCCGCAACGACATCGCGGTGATTTGGCCGCCGGATCGCGCGCCGATCGTCCTCGCCGTGCTGTCCAGCCGCGGTGAGAAGGACGCCGGCTACGACGACGCACTGATCGCCCAGGCGACGGAGGTGGTGATCACCCAGCTGTGACGGGGCTGGTGGCCGTGAGGTCCGGCGATGCCGCCGACAGATCAGTGGTGCTGACAAACTCCGTCGTGCGGATGCGTCGGCCGGTGTCCGGCGGCCGTCACGGCGATCGCACATTGTCAAGCTGCGGCGTCGCGGGCCGTAGCCAGTGACACCACGTCACACGGTGCTGTGACGTCCTGTTACTGACGGGTGGCCGCGAGGGCTGCTGTCATCGAGGTATGTCACCACACTGACTGTCGCTGTCGAAGGGAGCCCGACGTGGTCTCTGGCTTGGCTGTGCCGTCAGGCTCCTCTGGCTGACGGCCGCGTGGGCTTGCGTGACTCAGAGCATCCGGACCTGCCCGCCTACGTGGTCTCACCCTCGGTCTGGGCCGCGTTCATCGATGGTGCCAAAAAGGGCGAGTTCGACTTCTAGCCTCGACCGGAAGTGAGGGCCAAGGGCCTTCGGTGTTCACCGAAAGTCCTTGGCTCATCAAAGCTCCCAGCTGACCGTCCTGCAGACGTCTGGCCCCAATAACTCGGTTCCGACTTCACCCTCCTGTCCAAGGCAGGGAAATACACCGATGGATCTCCCCATCGATCCAGGAGACTTGCCAACGATCACGCGCTGCTTCGTTCATCAGCGCGGCAGCGCAACCGTGACGGGCATCATCACGGCTGAGAGCGGCTTTGCCAGTGCTTGGGAGGGTCTTCAGTCAAGTCGGGCGTGCCTCGCCCGCCACCCGTTCGGCTTGGGCGCTTCGCTTGGCCTTCTGGTGGGTCTGGCTTTACCGGCCGGGGTCGGGGGGCTCCACGACTGACCGCCCAAAGCGGACATCCTGCCCGGATGAACGCCCGGCAGCCTGCCGGATGCGTGCCGAAGAGCATGTGACGAGCATGATCTCGGCCGTTTCCGCCTCTCGGAGACGAGCCGAGAATCGAGAAAGCCCAGGTCAGATGGGGTATAGAGTGGTAGGGCGCCCGGGGCTCGAACCCGGAACCTACGGATTAAAAGCCGCAGTTCTCAATGCCACCCACTATTGAATCGTGTCCTTTTGTGTCGCGATGTTATGCATTGTCAGCGCTCAATGTGTCCGGGAATGCCGCCCGGTGGCATGCCGTATCAGGTGCCGGTGAGCATCCGATGAGCAACCGTGCAACGGTTGGCATCCCTTGGCCATGTGCGCTTCTCGGCTGGCTGGGCAGTGTGGCTGGGTGAATCTCGCTGATGTGGACCGCTGGTCGATAGGCATGGAATCCCCGATTACTCGGCTGTGAGGCCCGCATCGTTGAGCCGCTTGATGAGGCTGGGCTTGCCCTGGTGTCGTTCCCGCAGGTGGGTGAGGCGCTGGGTGAAGGTGGTGACATGCTCGTCGCGGAGGGCCAGGGTGTGCAGGTCGCGCAGGAGTTCGACGGCCTGGTCGTATTCGCGGGGCTTCTTGGTGGCGATGGAGGTCTCCACCACCTCCCACGCGGCGTCGAGATCCTGGGCGAGCCGGTTCAGGCGCAGTTCCCTGGCTTGTCGTCGCTCCTGTTCCCGTCGGGCCTGCTCTTCGGCGCGCTGGGCGGTTTCCTGCTGCTCGCGTACGTGGCGGCGGGCGGCGGCGGCGTCCAGCAGTTCGGCGACCGTCCGCCCCGTCTCCGTCTTCTGGCCGGTGGTTTCGCCGCCGAACTCGCGCAGCAGTTCCCAGCGGACGCTCGCGGCGTCCTCCTTGATCACCCGCAGCAGCAACGCGTCCTTGCGTTTGGCGGGCAGAGCGCCGATCCAGGCAGTCAGGGCCTTCCAGTCGTGCTGTACGGGTCGCGCCGGCGGGCTGGCTTCGGCGGCGGCCGCGAGCAGGTCTTGGTCCAGGCGCAGGAAGTCGGCCAGTGCCCGTTGCGGCTCGCTGAGCGAACCCAGCCCCGGCGGGACGGGCGGCTCCAGCGCGTCCTCTTCCTCGTAGTCGAAGGCGTCCTCGTCACGCTCCCATGTCCCATACGCCGACAACCAGGCCAGATAGAGCGGCCGCAGGTCACCGGCGGCCAGCTCGGCGCGGATGCCGACGATCGCCGACAGCGAGCGTTCGACGTCGTCTTCCCAATACTCCTCCTCTGCCTCGCTGGTGAAGTCGAGGACGAGGTGTCCGCCGCTGGTCCAGGCGCTGACCTGCTCGCCCACGCAGTAGCGCTGGGCCTGCTTGGGGTCGAGCACGGCCTTGGGCAGGCGCAGCATGATGCGATGGGTGCCCCAGTTGGCCAGATACAGGTGGGCGTCGTAGTAACGCTCCATCATCCGGGCCGGGTCGCCGCGGAAGTCGCCCCAGTGGTACTCGTTGGTGAAGCTGGTGGCGGTGATGTGGGCCCGGGTGGACAGGGCGCGCACCTCGGCCTGCTGCTGGTCGGTGAGCGGCCGGTCGATGGCCAGGAACTCGTAGTACTGGTATTCGCTCACTGCCCTTACCCAGCCCAGCGGCGGAACGCGTGGATCCATTCGGCCCCGGCCGGTGGTGGGTCGGGCTGCGGCAGATCGAGGATGCCGATCGCTTGCTCGTGCTCGCCATGGCGGCAGATCGCCACGATGCCACTTCCGACCTGAAAGTCGATCGCGGTGACGGTGACCGGCAGGCCGAGCACGGTCGTCTCGAACGGCATCGCCAGGTTGTCGCCGATCATCAAATGGAAGCCAGAGAGCTGTTCGTCATCGCCGTAGGCGTCCACGATCGCCTGCTCGATCAGCTCATCCAGATGGTCGTCAGAGGGACGGCGAGTCACAGAAGCACACGATACTCCCGCGAGGAACCCTGGCGATCACGCTTGGGCAGAGGGCATGCTGGACCGTCAGGGCTGGGCGGGGGTGATGTCGGTGTGCGGGAAGTCCTCGCCTTTGAAGAGCAGAGGCTGGTCGAGGTCTTTGGCGAGGGCGTAGGCGAAGCAGTCGCCCATGTTGAGCTTGGCCTTGGAGTTGTTGCCCTTGCCGTAGGTCTGGTACGCCCGGCGAGCGATCCTGGCCTGATGGGGTGTTACCGGCTCGATGATGAGGCCCATCTCATCAATGAGCGTGTCGAAGGCGGTGCGTATGGCCTCACCACGGTTGTCCGCCACGATGGCCGCTTCGACGTAGTTGACGGCCGAGATGCGACACACGTTTGCGGCGATGGTGTGAGCGAATGGGATGGCCTCTGGCTCACCGTTAATGACGGCAATGATGGCGCTGGAGTCGATGATCACGCGGGAAGACCGGTGTCCGGGTCGTACAGATCTTCAACGGACAGTCGGTCTCGACCGAGGTGGGTCCGCATGCCGGAGGCAACGCTCAAAATGCGTTCGGCCCTGCCGGCGGCTTCGGAGCGGCGTTCCAGCGCATCCAGGCGGCGTTCGAGCACTTGAGCGGCGTGCTGTGTTTCCTCGGCCAGCCGGATGACCCGGCGGGCGAGGTCATGAATGGGCTCATGTTCGAGGTCCACGCTCACCGTCGCTCGACTCCCTCCGTCGCGGTGCCTGAGTTGCACCTCCAGCGTAACTGGTGGCCGAGCTTCACTCTGGCCGATGGCCAGCGTCCTTCTGCGGTTTTCGCAGAATCAGGGATTCTCCCCTGGCGTGGTGCCGGCGGCGGCATGCCAGGCTTTCCAGATCTCGGGGCGGAGTCTGCCGCGGTCGGCGACCGGCAATCCTTGTTCACGAGCCCATGCGCGCACTTGCGATGGGGTCGGCTGCTGGTCGCTTGGCTGCGCGATCTCTGCTGACGTCTTCGGCGGGAAAGGGCGCGGGGGAGTGTCGGTGGCCGGTGGGTGCCCATCTGAGCCGGATGTTGTGGTGGTGAAGCCGAGGCGGGTGAGGGTGCGGCGCCGCTTGCCGTACATGCGCTCCAACTGTGGGACTTGTGCGTCAAGGTAGTCGTGTACCTCGACGTCGTGCTTGGCGGCGGCTTCTCGCATGATCCGGCCGACGTGCTGGATCACCTTGCCTTTGAACGAGATCGGCATCGCCAGGAACAGGGCGTCCAGTCGGGGCAGGTCGAATCCCTCCCCTGCGACCTTGTCGATGGCCAGGAGCGCCAGCGGGCCTGCTTTGATATCGGCAAGGCGGGTGCGGACGTGGTCGCGTTCTGCGGCGTTGAGCCGCCCGTGCAGGAGCGTCGCGGCCACGCCCTTGTCCTCCAGGGCCGCGGCCAGGCATTGGAGGTGTTCCATCCGATTGGTCAAGATCAGGCTGTTCCTGCCCCGGCTCGCCGCGTCCGCGACGTCGGCGGCAATCTGGGTGGTCCGAGTCGCGTTCGCGGCCAGTTCGCCGTAGATCGCTTGGAAAGAGGCGCCGTCGTTTCCGATCTCCTCGGTGCTGAAGCCGGTCGCGTGAACAATGAGCCGCTGGGCGAACGACACGTCAGGGGTGATCTCATGCCGGATCGGTCCGCACTGCATTGTAATGAGCGCGTCCATCTGGTCGGCCCGGTATGGCGTCGCCGAGAGCCCGATCCAGCGCTTCACGGCCACCTGACGGATGGCGGCTTCGGCGGCCGGAGCACCGACCGCGTGACATTCGTCGACGATGACCATGCCGTACGCGTTCAGTAGCGATGGGTCGGCGTCGCGGTGGGCAACGGACTGCAGCATGATCACATCGACGACTCCGTGCCGCTTGTCCTTGCCCTTGCCCTTGGCGCCCACCTGCGCTCCGTCGAGGTCGAGGAACGTCGCCAGTCGTTCTTTCCATTGGTCGAGCAGTTCGGCGCGGTTCACGATGATCGCAGTGGGTACTTGGTGCCGGGCGATCAGTGCACAGGCCATCACGGTCTTGCCCGCGCCGGGCGGCGCCATCAGGACTCCCGTGAGGTGCTTGGCCATTGCGGTGACCGCCTCGTCCTGTACGTTCGTCAGCTCACCGGTGAAACGCACCGCGATCGGGTCATGGTCCGGCACCGTGGTGGTGATCTCGATGGCGCCGCCCGCTGCCGCAATCAGATGTTCCGCTTGCTCCGCCAGCCCTCGTGGGAGTCGTAGCCAGTCGGGGTCGCTGTCGTCGAAGCAGCGTACGAATCGCGGGGTGGCGAAGGTCGAGTACCGCATCGACTGCCGCCGGTAGAGCTCTGGGTTATGAAAGGCGGCCAGGTGTTTGAAAGCGGCGATCAGCGGCGCAGGCAGGCCGTCGGTCGAGATCGCCAGCATGGCACCAAGCCGCGCCTGCACCCGTTGAGGAGCGACACCCAGCGCGCCCCTACGCGGCTTGGCCGGCAACCTGCCCGACGTCGACGGCCCGGCGTCGATCTGGCCGAACCGCTTCACCAGCGCATCCACCTCGACCGGACGTAGCCGGCGCACACCGGACAGGAACGCGAACTGATCCTCATACGGCTGCCAGGTGCACAGGTCGCAGAACAGTGTTGTGCCCTGCTCCCGGCTACCACCATGCAACGGCAGCGCGATCAGATTCCCGAACCGGAACCGAGCCGCCGCCTTGACCGGCAGCGAGTCCTGCGCGGGGAACAGCCGGTCATAGCTGGCCAGCGACATCATCCCGCGCTGGTCGATCGCCTCCCGCAACAGTCCCATGCCGATGGTCCGTGCTGAGGCGGCCAGGACGGGCTCGGTAAAGAACACCCACACGTGGGCGCCGGCTCCGGACCGGGAGATCTCCGCCGCCGTATGGATGCCCGCCCGCGTACAGGCATCTGCGTAGGCGGCGGCGTCGCCCTGCCAGCCCACGCCGTCGAAATCGCATACCAGCAACTGGCAAGTGTCGTCGGGCAGCATCGGATACAGCCCGACATGGCCGTCGCGCCCATCGGCGGGTCGGCTCAGGTGCGTGATGAGAACCTCGTCTGTCAGCGGCAGAAACTCCCGCTCGGCGTCGTCCCGTTTACGCCAGAACTCCTTCTCCGCAGGGCTCCACCCGTGCCGTCCGGACTTGCGGCTGAAGAAGCGGGTCGCGTACACATCGCGGCGGCCGACGAACAACGTCTTGAACAAGGCGAGCTTCTCGGACGGAGGTGAAGCCGCGTCCGCGTACGGCAAGCCATTCTGTGACAGTTTGCCGGGTATAGCGGAGCCTCGATCAGGTCCGATGGGGCCGCGCCCGATCGAGGCTGAGGCTTGCTGCCGGAGAAGTTGACTGAGCCGGTCATTCTCCTCACGCAGCTCTGCGATCTCGACCAACGCAGCGTCCAGCCGCATCCGAAGCTCAACCGGGTCGTTCCATTCGGCCCACAAGTCCACGGACCTATCCTGCGTGATTGCCGCCATGCATCCAAGCGCCCACCTGAGGTGACCGTTTTCAAGGTTCCGACACTCGGGCGCGGCTCGCATCGGACAGTCCGCATGCAGGGGGCACGCCGGGATGAGACGCCAAACAGCGGCGTCGACCCCCTCAGGACCGTAACCAGTGGCGCATTGGCGCGAAGGGCATGTCCGTGTTGGCGTCGGCCGTTATGGTCGTGGTCATGCTCAGCCCATACAACCAGAACGAAGTGCTGCTTTCGATGATGGACAGCCTCGTAGGGGACCGCGTTGATTTGGAGCCGATGAGAAAAGCGTTCGAATCCGCAGCGGGTGACTTCGCGGCGAAGTTCACCGCTGCGGTGCAAGCGCGTTTCGCTCAGCTGGTCGTGCCAGAGGTGTTCATTGACGTGCCTGAGCATCCGGAGGAACTTCGCAAAGCGGATCTGGAGACTTTGGTACGGCCCGCCGCGGGCTTTCTTCGCTCGAATCCAACCAAGCGGGAATTGTTGACCACGTTGGATCGCATCCAGTGGCGGCAGCAGCAGCGTCCATCATGGATTCCGCGTCTGGACCGGCATGGCAAGCCACGATCGGAGCCCGGGGCTGACGCGCTTGATCCGGAAGCTTTCCCTGAGCGGCCTCTGGTGGTGGGCGCCCTGGCCGAGCTCGGCAATGTGACTGTTCTCCTGCCTGCTTCTGACCCGGAGAGGCCGGAGCTGGCCATGCTGCCTGGGGGGATCGGGGAATGGGAGGTGGCTCTGTGCACGCTCCTGGGTGTCACTGGCGAGCGCGGGCCCGCCACGACTGTTCCGATCGACGCGGAGGCCAACGAGGCGTTGATTCCCGCGGGCAGGCGCTGGTGGGCGGTCGAACCGGCGAAGTCGTTGCAGGCGGCACAGGATCCGGGAGTGGCGAGCGAGCTGCTGGCCACTTTGGCGACGCTTGGAGGGCTGCCGGTCACCGACAACACGCCTCGAGATCGTGAGAGTTTCGCCATTGCCCTCGGGGCCGCGGGGGACTGGCGCCACAGCGTCCGATGGGTGCTGGACGGATGGGACCCCGGCGCGGATGCGCACATACTGGCCACTGCCCGCGCGGCCGTCGCCGGCTGGGCGGGTGTAGGCAGGAGCGGACTCATCGTGTACGTGTACGGAGGGGCCCTGCACGGCACCGAAGGCCTGATCGCTGAGCCTGGTCCACTGCATAGTTACCTGCTGTGCGTGAGCCGTTCCGTCCATGGTACGGACGTGGTGGACGCGGTGGATCGGGTGATTCTGGCGTGTCCGGGAGAGAACTGGTGCCACCGAGACGGTTGTCCCGTCGCCGACTTTCCAGAAGCAGCCGAGTTGCTCGCGGCGATTGTCACTACCGGTGATGTCGCTGAGGTGGCCGACCAGGACGGTGGTCGGGCAGGTGAGAGCTACCAGCGGTTGTACGGGGCCGGTGGCACCGATCACGATCCGGACAGCGTCTTGGACTGCTTGGAGATGGAGCTACTGGGCGCCGGTTGGGTGGAGTTGGAGCGATCGACGTGGGAAGGCGGGTTGGAGGAGTCGTTGCTGCGCCGCGGCGACCACTGCCTGATCGCCTCCTACGATCCGATCACCCGCCAGCTTCATCTCGCAGACGGCAAGTCCCAGCTCGATGGCATGCTCGATATGCTGGCCGACGATGGCGCGCTTACCGGCGAGGATGAGTACGTGACCGTAGACACCAGCGAGCAGGTGGTCGAGCGGTGGGGCACAGACATCCTGACCGCGGCGGAGGATCATCTGCGGGGGCGTATCCAGGATCTGTCGCAACTATCCGTCCCAGTCCGAGGCACACTACTCGGGCTGCATCCTCATGCGGACGGAACCCTCAACGCCCCCGAATCCACAGCACTCGCGAAGGAACAGCTCACCGTCCTCGCCCGCGTCGCCAGCCTGCTTGGCGATGAGTGATCCGAAGACCCCGACCGGCAACGGGGCTCTCGACAGTCGCGGTCGAGGTCGTCATGGCGGGCTTCTCATCAGCAGGCTGACCAGTGGACCTAGTACTCCAGTGACACTTTGTGATCATGGTTCGGATCTGCGCTGGTAGTGACAGCGTCGGGCTGTTGCTTGGTGGTGGCGGCGCCAGTCTGACCAGCGCAGAACGTGCGCGGTAGAAAGGCGCCGGGTCAGGACGAGTGAGGCCAGGAGCCGGCGGATCTCGGGCAGGGTGAGCGGGACGCGGTCGTCGGTGGTGGGGGGTTGGGCGGCGGCGATGGCTGCCAGCAGCGCCAGGGCGAGCATGGCATGAGTGATGTGCCGGTGCCAGGGTGTCCAGCCGCGCACTTGGTAGTGGTCCGGGCCGACCTGTCCTTTGGCGGCTTGGAAGGACTCCTCCACCGCCCACCGGATACCCGCGATCTTGACCAGGGCCATGAGTGGCTGCCGGTCGGGGGCGTAGCAGCGGTAGAACGCCAGTTCACCGGTTGTCAGGTTGCGTCGGATCAGCAGCCACCGATAATCGTCGGCCTGGCCTTCGTCGATGCGGGCCCAGGCCCAGGCGTACCAGCGTGGGCCTTTCGCCCCCTGACCGGCGCGGTAGCGGTGCCAGTGCTGATCGTCCACCCGCGCCGCGACCTCAGCCGCGCTCAGTGGGACGCCCTTCAGTTCGACGCGCCGGTTACCGGCGATGGCCAGCACATAGCCCGTCCGGCGCGTTTCTAGGGCGGCACGCAGACGCGGGTCTTGGCCGTAGACCTCATCACCCGTCGCCCAGGCCGCTTGCACGCCGGCCTCAAGCGCGGCCAGAAGCATCGCCGTGGCCAGGGCGGGCTTGGTGGCGAAGGCGGTCTCGTCCGGAACACCGGCGGCCTGGCAGCGGCCGGGGTCGGCCAGCCAGGTGTGTTCGGGCAGGTAGAGCCGCCGGTCCAGCAGTGCCCGCCCGGCCGGGGTGGCGTAGGCGAGGAATACCCCTACCTGGCAATTCTCGATCCGGCCCGCGGTGCCGCTGTATTGCCGTTGCACTCCGGCTGAGCGGGCGCCCTTCTTGACGAAGCCTGTCTCATCCACGATCAGCACGCCGCCGGGGCCGAGCCGGTCGACGGCGAAAGCGCGCACGTCATCACGCACGGCGTCGGCGTCCCAGCGGGCGGTGCGCAGCAGCCGCTGCAGCGTCTGCGGACCTATCAGTGCGGCGTGTTCGGCCAGGTTCCAGCAGTTCTTGCGGTCGATGTCGGCCAGCAGCCCGCGCACGTAAGCCCCAGCGGCGCGACGCGGTTCGACCCGGCCGAACCGAGAGGCGATCCGGGCCATCAGCTCGTTGAAGATGACCATCCAGCCATCAGGGTCTACGCTGTGGCTCGCGGCCACCGCACGATCTTTTGTAGTCCTCACAAACTTCGAATGATCACGCGGTGGCCGTCGCCATGTGACCCCAACCCCTCAAGATCGCGAAGTGTCGCTGGAGTACTAAGCGGCGTAATCGGTACGGCAAGGCGCTGTCGCCGTCCACTGTGCAGCGGGTCCACGCCACCTTGCGGGCGGCACTTAACGAGGCAGTCCGCGAAGGTCTGATTGATACGAACCCGGCACGCCGGTTGCGTCTGCCGCGAGCCCGGCGTCCCCATGCCCAGGTCTGGACCCGGAGCCGGGTGGTGGCGTGGCAGGCCACGGGCCAGCGGCCGGTGATGGCGGTGTGGACAACCGAACAATTGACGGCGTTCCTGAACTACGTTCGCGAGGACGTGTTGTATCCATTGTGGTGGCTGGCCGCGCTGCGCGGTCTGCGCCGCGGCGAGCTCGCCGGGCTGCGGTGGGTGGACATCAGCCTGGAGACCCGCGAATTGACCGTCATGCAGTAACTCATCCACGTCAACGGCCAGCTACGAGTCGTCCCGCCCAAGAGCGAGGCGAGCCAGCACACGATCGCCTTGGACACCGAGACGATCCGCCTGCTGCGTCGGCACCAGCAACGCCAGCACCTGAGCCGGCTTGACAGCGCTGGCTGGGTGTTCACCCGCACCGACGGCCAGCCGATACGCCCGGACTACCTGACCTACCGGTTCCGGTACTTGGTGACAGCCAGCGGACTGCCACCGGTACGGCTCCATGACCTGCGGCACGGTGCGGCCTCCACGGCATTGGCCGCGCACGTGGACCTGCGCACAGTGCAGGGGCAGCTCGGGCACGCCAGCATCGTATTGACCTCCGACACTTACACCTCGGTCCTGCCCGAACTCCATCACGAGGCGGCGGAGGCCACGGCACGCCTGGTCCTCACCACTGCACGAAAAACAGGTCACCGGCTACGGAAGCGGACACTGCAGCTCCAACGTCGCCCCATGAACCGGCCGCCATGCTGAGCGTGGTGCCATATAAGTCTCCTGGTGTCTGTTTGTCCCAGACGTGAACCAGCTATGACCACCTCCTGATTTTTGATCAAGATGTGGAGTGAAATCGCAGGTCGGAGTGGCAGGGCGCCCGGGGCTTGAAGTCGGAACCTACGGACTTAAAACAAGAGCTCTCGTCAGCATCTTTACGAGAACCATGATCGATCGTAGGTATATCGCGTTGTCTGAGCCGGTGGCCAACACATGTGCGGCGACCGTTTCGGTGCTGTGGTCGAATAGCCCCTGGGTAGCGTCTTCGCCAGGCTGTCCACTCGTGGGCGTCGAGGTTCATGGCTCGGTCGGAAGGTGGCGCGCCGAACAGCGGTGCTTGGTGGAACAACATGGTGATCTGTCGCACGCTCCTGGCTCCCAGGATGATGGCCAGTTGGACCAGCGCGATGCCGCGGTCTCAGTCCGGTAGGCGATCCCGTCGGGCGGCGCCAGCGGCGTAGGAAGTATCGCGCCCCTGTGCCCGACCTGTCTCCTTCCTTCCGCGGTCACAGACAGCCGGAGGTCTCATCCCGGAGTGTTCACCTGATAGGTGCACCCGATTGCCGCCTTGCCGGTTGCGACGTCAACATGCGCATCCCCGCATGTCCGGTGCACCTTTTATGCCGTTTGAGGTGATCGCCCAACTCTCATGAATGAATACCCGAGGTCATTGCGCGATCGGAACAGTAGCGCCGTCCATGTCCAGCAGAATTGGACATGAAGCGCTACGCTCGTGTGATGGCAACGGCGGGAGAGACGCTTCGGGCAACGCTCAGCGAGAGCGCATACGGCGCCCTCGAGATACTTGCCGAGAGCACCGTCCCGCTCTCCGGCCGAAAGGTCGCAACTGCTCTGGGCGTTTCCCCGACCACAGCGAACACCGCGCTGGCCACACTGTCAGATGCCGGGTTCGCCATCTCGAAGAGATCAGGGAAAGCCATCTTGTGGCAGCTTGCGGTCTCCAACCCTTCGATCAGCGCCTGGCTCGAGGAGACAACGCCTATCAGCGCAGTGCCTTCGGCTGGATCCAGTCCGTACTCGACGGGCGGCGGTGGCGTCCGCTTGGAGCACTCTTACGCGGCGTGTCTGATTGCCGGATTCCTCGCGGGTGAAGCCCTGCCCGAGCTTGGCGATGCCGTATCCGTCGACACCATTCGACTTCAGGCAAGCGATCTGAGCGATGTCGACGACATCCTCATCGAAGGGCGCGACTCTCACGGCGAGATGCACCGCTCCTCGATTGCCGTGCGCAGGAACCCTGCGCTCACCTCAAGCGATAGCGCGTCGGTTCCCCTGATCCGCGACTTCTTGACGGTCGTCACGGACCATTGGCCCGAGGCGGCTTCGGGGCGGTGGCGGATCGTACTCGCGGTATCAACGAACGCCAATGCGATAACACAGCTCGCTGAACTCGCGGAGCTTGCTCGCGCTCTTCCTGACGCGGCTGCTCTGGCGGATCGCTTGACGCAGCCGGGGCGAACGAATACCGAGATTCGCAGCCGGCATACCCACATCAAGGACCTGGTTCAGCAGGCATCGACAGGACTCGCCTCGACCAGCGGATTGGGCGTAGAGGAGCTGACCTGGCGACTCCTCTGGAGTCTCAGTACACGAAACCTGCGTCTGGAAAGGACGGACCGAGTAGATCGGACAACAGCGGTCAACACTCTGCAGCGCATGATTCGCGACGGCACGCCCGCCGCTGCCGACGCACTCTTCTCCCGAATCGAAGAGCTGGTGGGGGGATGGGCGCCGCAAGGCTCGGTGCTGACGCAATCGGTGATCCGCCGGAGCCTGAGCTCCTACTCGCTAGCGAGATCCGTCAGGTTCGCCAGCGCGTGGGAGACGTTGGATCGGCTCGGCGTTCGTCTGCGCGAGTCGATTCGGCCGGCGCTGCGGTCGGCGTCGCAGTCGCTGGAGTTGGAGCGCGCCAAAGAAAGATCGAGCCTCATCCAGGCCATGCGATCGGCGGGCGTGTCCGCCGGCGCTCTTGTGGTCACCGGCGATCCAGACGTCGGAAAGTCCGCCTTGTCACTACGCGCGGTCGAGAACCTCGAAATGGAGGGCGCCGCCGTCTCCAGTCTCAGCTTGCGCGATCTCCCCCATGCCCCAGCCGACCTCGAGACCCAGTTGGGTGGATCCGCTGTCGACGAGGTGATGGCAACTGGGGAAGTGCAGCCCATCCGTCTCCTTCTGATCGATGGCGCGGAGTCTGTTCTCGAAGGTAAGGGCCAGGTTTTCCGGACAGTCGCCACAGCCGCGCTGAGGGCTGGCTTCGGCGTGGTTGCCGTCACGCGCGGCGATGGCTCCCGCCAGGTTCGCGACGAGCTGGCTCGAGCCGTAGAGCTGGCTCAATCTGGCGGAGTCCCGGCCGAGTATGTGGTGCCGCCGCTGACCCACGAAGAGCGTCAAGCCCTTCCGGTGGCCTTCGCTGCCCTCGCTCGTCTGGATGACGACCCGCGCGCGGGGTGGCTTCTTGGCCGACCAGGTCTTGTCGACGTGCTGCTCCGGACGGGCGCGGCTCTCGATCCAGCCGACCTGCTATGCGAGGCGGACGTGTTTTCCGCGGTGTGGCGCAGTCTCATCCGTCGGGACGAGATCCATGCCCCAGGTACCGCATCCCCAGATGATCGTGAACAGGCCGCCCTGAGCGTGGCCAAACATGCTCTCGGCATCGCCGGCCAACCTCCTCATGGCAGCAGCTCCGCTGAGCTGCGCTCGGACGGCGTCCTTCGGGTGCCCAACAATCCCGCCTTTTCGCCAGGCGATGAATTCGCAACCGATCTGTTCCGTGACTTCGCACTCTGTCGTCTCTTCATCGCGCACGGATGGGATCTCCTTGCTTCGGCTGGCGCCCCACGCTGGTCGATCCGCGCGGCTCGCCTCGGGTGCCAGGCCGCATTGCTTCACCGCGACGACTCGAGTGGCTGGCTGAGTCTGTCGACGACCTTCGGTGAGATCGCCGATGTTCACGGCGATAGGTGGTCGGAGGTGCCGTATGAAGCCCTTCTGGCTCTCGGAGACGCGGAGTCGGCCATCCGCGAACTCTGGGGGCCTTTGACGGAAGACAGCTGTGCTGGCCTTGGGACCCTGCTCCGCCTCGCCCGGACCAGATATGTGACCGGCACGATGGGCGACGCCTATGCGCTCGCACCACTCGTGAAGGTGGTCTTCTGCGAGCGGCCCACGATCGAGCGCGGACCGGGGCTCGGCAGTCGAGCCATGCATGAGGCCGTCCAATACCTCGTCCTGGCTTGGCTCCGCGGTATGGCGAGTACCCGCCGACCGTCACATCCTCTGCGTCAAGAGGTTCGCGACGTAATCCTCGACAGCGCCCCGCCGTTCTACGACGACTTCGCCGTGGAGGCGCTCGCCTCCTTGGGGCCGGATCTCGACGACCGAGCGGAGGCGTGGCTCCGCGAAGTGGCCACGGACAGGCCGGGAGACCTCAACCCCGCGGTGGAGTCGGCGATCGTCGCAGTCAGCATGTCGCAGGAGCGGCCTAAGCTGCTGCTGGATCTCGCTGAGGCCTACTACATCGAACGCCCCGATCCACGTGATCGCTGGGGCGGCGGCTCTCCCCTCGACGATGGCATTCGGGACTTCCGTCACGGACTTACCCCCGGGTTCGCGGTACCGCAGGCTGCCTGGCACTACGGTCCCTTCTTCCGCCTGCTCAATACGATCCCGGTGGACGCCATTGGCTTCATCAACCGGATGCTTGATCACGCCGCCAAGTTCCGGGTTGAACAGTTGACCGCTCACGGCGACCGCTCCGCTGAGCCTGAGGGCGTATACCTCGATCTGCCCGGGGTCGGTGGTCGGCTCTATGTCGGCGACGGCCACGTCTGGGCATGGTATCGCGGCACGAGCGTCGGACCGCGTGCATGTACGAGCGCGCTTCTCGCGCTGGAGCGCTTCATTGGCCACCTCCTGGAGCAGCTGAACGTCCCAGCCCAAACGATCGTCGAACTTCTCCTTCGCCACTGCCACAACCTCGCGGTGCCTGGACTCGTGGTGGGCTTCTTGACTCGACATCGGGAGGTGGCTGGCACCCTCCTTGATCCTTTCCTTGCCTCCCCAGCCGTCTGGCACCTTGAGACCAATCGCGTTACCGGTGACTTCGGATTTCGAGGACGAGATGCGGATGCCGACAACTTGACCGGGGCTGACCGGCGTCGGCACACCTTCCATGAGACCGTCAGCGCGATGGTGATTAACGCTCGGCTCTCTGACGATGAGGATCGACTCGCTCAACTCCAGGCAGTCGGCATCCAACTTATCGAGAGTGCCCGCACCGAGCTCGCCGACGTCGAAGGCGATCAGGACGCCTACCTCGCGATGATCGAGAGCTGGGCGGAGGAGTTTCGCATCGAGAACTATCGAGCCAGCCGAGACGGGGACCAGATCGTCATCCGGTTCGAGCGACCCGAACGCATCGACCAAGTACTCGAGTCCCGCAGCGCCGATCTTCAGAGAGGAAACGCTCTACTCGGCCTCCAAAACCGCTACGGGCGCTACAACGATGCCCCCGAAAGCTGGCCTGTCGAAAACCTCGAAGAAGATCTTGCAACCGCACGTAAGCTCGTCGAGGACGAGCGAATCCCAGAAGAAGCGCTATGGCCGGAGAACGGCCTCGTGGCCGTCGCCGCGGCAGCAGTGCGAGCCCACGCTCTGGGACGCGCGAGGTTGGATATATCGAGCCTGACCTGGGCGATTGACGCTGTGATCTGGGCTGCCGAGAACCCACGAACTGATGAGATGACCTACAGCGGGACATGGTTCTCAATGGGGGCCGACCGTGCTGCGGCTGCGGCCGCTCCACTACTTCTCCTCGAGACATTCGACAACCTAGATCTAGACCGGCCGCGTGTTGAGAACTGTCTGCGGTCCCTCGCCACAAGCCTCTTCGATGAGGTACGTGCGATCTACGTCAAGGGCTGCGAGCCGATTTGGGCCATCCCGTGCGACATCGACGAAGGCTCGGCCCCATGTCGCCGGCACGGACCAGCGTGGATCGCCGCGACTGCGGGACTGATCGACTGCAGGCTAGGGCCGTGGAACCAAGAAACGCAGCAGCGGGAGCCTGATCCGCTGCCAGCGCCATTCCACGAGTCGCTCCCGGCCGTTGCCGACGGACAGCTCATGGTCAATCGGCTGCGGATGCCGTTGGCGTGCATGGTCGACGCCAGACGCGTGCCGTGCCTTCAGGATGCGGTCGGCGATCTCTGGGCGCCGCTCTGGGACGCCCACCGCAGAGGTCTCGCCCATTGGTGGGAGGAGGGATACGACCATCACGCGCACATCCACCACGAGCCGATCGCCCAGCGAATGATCACGATCGCATTGGATGGCGACCGAGACCCCATCAGGGCTCACATCGAGCATTTCGCCGCAGACTCCAACGCTCTGCACATGCTCTTCAGCGGATTCGGCACTGTCTTCACCTACGATGAGCAGCTTCGACGATCCATGGTCGATTTCTGGCCGTGGGCGCTGGAGGTCGCTCTTGATGCCGTTGGTGACGGAGCCGGGCTGCGCGCGCAGCGTCATCATTCGTTCGACTACATGACTGCGGCCCTGCTCCCCACCCCGAACGCAAGGATGTCGGACCCGGACATCGATGGCACTTTCGCTCGATGCCGCGAAAACTGGCTTCAGCCCGACGCTCTAGGTCAGCTTGCGGACCGCTGGCTACGCCTCGCCCGCTGGGAGCCCAAAGCCGCCGAGGCCGTGATCATCTTCGCGAAGAGCGCACCGCGACAGTGGCAAGCGACAACCGCGCTGGCCTGGATCGAGTCGATCATCGACCAGCGCTATGCTCTCTTCGCCAATCGTCTCTGGTTCCTGGAGGAATGGCTGGCGGAACTCCGCAACCGTGGTGTGATCGTCGGGGGCATTAGGAGCCGCTACCACCGGATCGTCGACGGCCTGGCCGCCGCTGGCGATCGAGCTGCGGTGAGCCTTCAGCAACTGGACGAGTAGTGATTTCGAGGGCGCGGCCACAGTGGCCGTAGCTGTGGGCCCAAGAACACAATTCTCGTCAGCGCGGGGTTCCGCTTTGTCGAGCCGAGCGTGCCCAGGGGAGCGGTCCTGCGCCGAGTCCGGCTTGTCCTCCGCCCGGACACCGTCCTGCGCTGGCACCGCGAGTTGGTGAAGCATCAACATACCCGTACCTGCCGGCCGACGCCGTGGGCGCTCGCCGACCGTCCGCTCCATCGGCGTACTCACCCTGCGCCTGAGTCGGGAGAACGCATCCTGGGGCTATCGGCGAGTGCATGGTGCACTCACCACGCTCAGTCTTAGGTCGCTGCTTCCACGGTCTGGGAATCCTTCAGCAGGAGATCTTGACCCAGCATTCGAGCGAGCCTCCGACCTGGGCTGCTTCCTGCAAGAGCGAGGCGATCCAGCACACGATCGCCTTGGATACCGAAGCGGTCCGTCTCCTACGCTGCCATCAGCAACGCCAGCACGTGCAGGACCTCGACACTGGCGGCTGGGCGTTTGCCCGCGCTGGCGGCCAGCCCGATACGCCCGGACTACCTGACCTACCGGTTCTGGTTTGGTGAAAGCCAGCGGCCTGCCGCCAGCACTGCTGTACGCACGACCTACGACACGGCGCCGCCTCCACAGCGTTGGCCGCGCACGTGAACCTGCGTACTGTCCAGGGACAGCTCGGGCACGCCAGCATCGTGCTGACCTCCGACACTTACACCTCGTTCTGCCCGAACTCCATCACGCGGCGGCGGAGGCCGCGGCACGCCTGGTCCTCACCACAGCGCGAAGAACAGGTCAAAGGCTACAGAAACGGACGACCCAGTTTCGGCGTCGTTCCACGAGTCGACCGCCACGTAGCGCCTTTGCCGGAAAGGTGTCGCGGTGTCGGTTTGTCCCAGGCGTGACCCAGCTATGACCCACCTCTTGATTCTTTGATCAAGGGGTGAGGCGAATCTGCAGGTCAGAGTGGTAGGGCGCCCGGGGCTCGAACCCGGAACCTACGGATTAAAAGTCCCGGGGAATTGCGTGTCGATCATTACCGAACAAGATCTTTCAGTGCCATCTGTGCAGCTCAGCGTTGTTTACCAACGCCA